>NZ_JBEOWQ010000008.1:134106-193086 GCF_040296145.1 Micromonospora sp. NPDC002296 | reverse complement strand
CGGGGCCGGGTGCCCGGGCCCCGCGACGGCCGCCCCCGCGAGTCTGCCGGGGCGGCCGTCGCGCGTCGGATCAGTGTCGGATCTGCACCCCGGAGTCGGCGAGCGCCCGGATCACCTGCGCGGACTCGGCGAAGCCGATGACCAGCACGGCATCCGCGTCGTACTTCTTGATCTCCTGGGCGCCGGCGGTGAAGTCCAGCGGTGGAGCCTTCGCGTCGGCCGGCGGGTCGTACGTCAGCAGCTTCACCCGGTCGCTGCCGATGCCGGCCCGCTCAAGCTCGGCGCGGACGTTCTCCTGAAGGCCCTCGCCGTAGGAGTCCTTCCGGGCGACCAGCACGATCTTGTGTGGCCCGTCGCGCAGTATCACGTCCGCCAGCGCCCGCCCCTGGAGGCTGTCCGGCGGTGCGGTGCGGAAGTAGAGGCCCTTGTCCTCCACCGAGGTCAGCCCCGCGTCCGTGTTGGACGGTGCGAACAGCACCCGGCCGGCGGCGACCACGTCCGGCAGAATGGCGCGGGAGATGCCCGAGGCGCCGGCGCCGATGATGACGTGCGCGCCGTCCCGGACGTGCTTGGCCACGGCGGCCTTCGCGACGTCCGGGTTGGTGCCGTCGTCGCCGTCGAGCCAGACCACCGGCTCGCCGAGTACCCCGCCCGCGGCGTTGACCTCCTTGACCGCCAGGGCGGATCCGGCGGCCAGCGGCGGGTACGCCAGGGCCAGGTCGCCGGTGCGCGGCAGCAGGCCGCCCAGGACCAGTGGCGCCGAGGGGACCTTCCCGCCGCGCTGCTTGTACGGCCGGGGCGGGTTCTTCGTGCTCGCGGCCGACTCGTCACCGGCGCCGACGAACTCGGTCTTGCCGTCGTCGATCTTGCGGTCCCCGAAGGTCAGGGTGGCGTAGCTGGCCGTGGCCGGCTCCCCGGCGTCGGTGAACCCGGCCCGGTTGAGCGACACCCCCCGGTACTCGATGTCCTGGCCGGCCCGGGCCAGCTTCAGGCAGTCCGCCGCCTTCTCGCACCGCTGGCCGTTGTTGGTGACGCCGACGATCTGTTTGGCGATCTGCGTCGGCTCGGTGCTGCCGGCAAGCTGCGTGGCCAGCGCGGTGATGACCACCGCGTCGTACGCCTCGGCCGCGTAGAGAAAGTCGCCGAGCTTCGGGTAGACGGACCGGAGTCGGCTCTTGAAGGCTTCCGGCAGCGGCGTGAGCGGGGTCGTGCCCTTCATGCCGTCGATCAGATCGGCGCGCTCCTTCAGCTCCGCGGCGTACCCATTGATCATGTTGCCGTCGATGCCGTAGAGGCGGACCTGTGTGGTGGTGGTCTCCTCTGACTTGCCGGTGCCGCAGGCGGCACCGGCAAGGAGCAACGCCCCGCAGGCCACCAGGGCGGCGGCGCGCGAGCCGTGTGATACGAACATGGTCGTCCTTCCTCCGGCGAAGGTCCGCTGCGCACATTAGCGTGCCGGGCTGGGCAGCGGGGACGTGGAGCCCGGTCAATTGCCTGCTAGCCGCCCAGACGCACGCAGGGTCACCGGTTCGACGCTCTCGGGTGGTCACGGGTTGACCACCCGTCGTACAGTGCGCCGAGTGACGGACGTACCGCAGCAGACGCTGGACGACGCGACCGCCGTGCTCCACTCGGCCCTGGCCGGAGACGGCGACGCGGTGGTGGGCGCCTTCGACGAGGTGGTCGACCGGGCCGGCCTCGCCGGGGCGTACGGGGTGGCCTGGTGCCTGGCGGCCACGATGGTCGGGGACGTGCCCGCTCCCGGCGGCGCGGCGCTGGACTTCCCCGGCATCGACGAGGCCGGCTACGACACCCGCTGGGTGGCCCGCTTCGTCAGCGCGTACGCCAATGCCGACGACGACACAGGGGAGGCGCTCTTCGGCGCGGCGGTCGCCGACGGCCTGCTGCCGGACTGCCTGCTCACCCTCGCCGGCTCGACGGTGGCCACCCTGCGCAGCCGGGCTGCCTGACGCCCCGGCGCCGGCCCGGGTGGCCGGGCGCCGGGGCGCCGCCGCTCAGAACGCGTGGTACGCGACCAGCGGCTCGTACTCGTAGCGCAGGTTCGAGAAGCGGACCCGGAAGTTCACCCCGTCCCGGACGTTGGTGGCCACCGTGATCCACCCGGAATTCGCCGGGAGGTAGGTCCAGTAGTTGCAGCTGTTGGTCCTGTCGACGAAGACCACGCAGGCCTGGGTGCCGAAGCTGCTCGCGTTGCGGACGTTGATGTCCGCACAACGGCTGGTGGCCCGGTAGGTGCCGGCCTCCCCGCCCCAGCTCCCGGTCTGGAAGTACGAGCGCACCGCGCCGCCGTAACAGGTGGCGTAGGTGCCGGCGAGGTTCACGGCGGGTGTTGCGCCGGGGCTCGCGGGCGCGGGGGCTGCCTGGGCGGGGGCCGCGAGGGCGAGCAGCGACACCGCTGCCGTCGTCGTGGCCAGCAGGCGGACGACCGGGGATGACATGGGCGCCTCCAAGTGTGACTGACCGTCCGTACCGGACGGCTGACCAAGCGCAACGATGATACGGGTCGATAGATCTCACCGCTGGCCCAACAGCGTCCGGGGCGGTGTGATAGCTCTGGTGGCATGTCGGAGGCCATGCTCGTCAAGGTGCGCAAGCTGCTGGCGAAGGCCGAGGACCCGGCCTGCACGCCGGAGGAGTCGGCCGCGTTCACCGCCAAGGCCACCGAGCTGATCGCCCGGTACGGCGTGGACCGGGCCCTGCTGGCGGCCCGCGACCCGACCACCGACCCGGTCGGCGACCGGGTGGTCGAGGTCGTCGCCCCGTACGCCCGGGACAAGGCCGGCCTGCTCGCCGCCGTCGCCGCCCCGCTGCGCTGCCGCTGCGTCCGTCGCCGGCACGGCAGCGGCTTCGCGATGCACCTGTTCGGCTTCGCCAGCGACCTGGAACGGGTCGACCTGCTCTTCACCTCGCTGCTGGTGCAGGCGGCGCACGGGCTGGCCGGGGCGGTCGTCCCGGTGGGGGAGCACCCGGCCGCGTTCCGGCGCTCCTGGCTCGCCGGCTTCGCCCAGGTGGTCGGTGCGCGGCTGGTCGAGGCGGAGGCGGGGGCGGTCGCCGACTCCGGCGGGCCCTCGGTCGCGCTCGTGCTGGCCGACCGCTCGGACCGGGTCCAGCGTCGGGTGGCCGAGGCCTACCCCCGGCTGCGCACCGCCGCGCCGCGCCGGCTCGCCGGCACCGGTTTCGGCTCGGGCGCGGCGGCCGGCCGCCGCGCCGACCTCGGCGGCCAGCGCCTGTCCGCCACCCGGACCCGGCAACTCCCCCACTGACCCTGCGGTCGCCTGTCGGGTCAGGGTCGGGTGACCGAGGCCAGGTAGCGGGAGAGCAGTTCGTGCCAGCCCGCGGTGAGCGCCTGCCGGTATCCCTCGGCGGCCTCGCCGTGCCGGTCGAAGTGCCGGTGCTCGACCTCCACCCGGGTCCGCTCCGGCCCTTCCGGCAGGAACAGCACCTCCACCTCGCTGGCCTGCGCCGGGTCGGGAACCGGCACCCGGTCCGGGCCGATCTGCCAGCTGAACACCAGCCGCCGGGGCGGGTCCCAGGTGAGCACCCGACCCCAGTCGCTCCGGAAGCCGTACGGGCCGATCTCGTAGAGCATGCCTCCGGCACGGGGCTCGATGCCCAGCTCCGCCAGCGCCGCCGGGCCGGACCAGGTGTACTCCCGGACCCACCAGTCGGTCAGCGCGCCGGTGAACACGGCAAAGGCCCGCTCGGCGGAGGCGGGGACGAGGAGACTGCTGCGCAGCGAGTACTGCGCGACGTCCTGTCGGACGTCTGCCGGTTCGGCCATCTCCTGTCCCATAGGCCCGGACCATACCGGCTGATGCCCCAGCGTGCAGCTTCGTACGTGCCCGGAACCGGACAAGTTCGCGTCCGGATTACGGACAGCGGCGATCCACCTGCGGACGCGGCAGGATGGTGAACATGGGCGCGAGACGGGCGTCCAAACTTCGACGCAGGCCCTGGCGCGACCGTCGCGTCGTCGCTCTTCCTGTCGCGCGGCCGGCGTTCGCCGACATTCCTCGCAGGCCCACCCTGCACGCAGAAGCGCCGACCGGCGTTTCCGCTGGTCGGCGCTTCAGTAGCCCGGCGAAAGGCTATGTGGCCAGGGGCGGGGTCGAACCGCCGACCTTCCGATTTTCAGTCGGACGCTCGTACCAACTGAGCTACCTGGCCGTGCCGCTCGGCTCATGGTACCCAAGAGGCGGGATCACCGCCGGCAGGGAACCTGCTCCGATACGCAGAACGCCGCGCATGGTACGCGCGGCGATCAGCGCTTGCGGTCCTGACGGGACTTGAACCCGCGACCTCCGCCTTGACAGGGCGGCGAGCACTCCAACTGCTCCACAGGACCTGGCTGGTGTTGCTCCGGCTTGCGCCGGTCGTGCCCCCAACGGGATTCGAACCCGTGCTACCGCCTTGAAAGGGCGACGTCCTGGGCCGCTAGACGATGAGGGCGGCCCCGCCATCATTGCACACTCGCAACTTCAAGCGGACTTGCTCCCATCCGGCCCCGCCGGAGGCTTCGAAAGCATACGTGACGGGCGGCCCGCGAAACAAATCGGTATGGCCGAGGGCGCGCTCGCCCGCAAAACCGCAGGTCAGTACCGGCTCATCCGAGCCGGACCAGCCCGTAGCGCCGCTTCAGGTCGCCGATGAGGTGGGCGCAGGCGGAGATCGTGGCGGCCCTGTTCCCGCCGCCGTCGTGCATCAGCACGATCGCACCGGGCCGGACGGCGCCGGTCACCCGACGGGTGATCGTCGGGGCGGAGGGCTTGGCCCAGTCCTGCGGATCGACGCTCCAGTGCAACGGCCGCATGCCGAGCTGCCGCCCCATCGCCACGACCTCCGGGGTCCACTTCCCGCCCGGCTGGCGGTAGAACGGCACCTTGGCGCCCGGCACCGCCGCCTGGATGGCGCGGTTGGTGCGTACCAGGTCGGCCCGGATCTCGGCGACCGGCCGCCGGCCGAGGTCCAGGTCGTGCCGCCAACTGTGGTTGCACAGTTGGTGGCCCTCCCGGGCGATCCGCGCGATCAGCTCGGGGTGCGCCCGGGCCCGGGTGCCGATCACGCAGAAGGTGGCCTTCGCCCCGGCGCGGCGCAGCTGGTCCAGGATCTTCGGCGTCCAGACCGGATCGGGCCCGTCGTCGAACGTCAACGCGACCGCCCTCCCACCGCTGGTCCGGCGCAGCCCGGGCGGGAGCGTGGTGGGCTGCGGGCGAAGCCGCGACGGGACGGTCCGGGTCGGCTTGGCCGAGGCGCTCGGCTTGGGCCGCGGTGTCTGTTTCGGCGATGTCGAGGCCGCCGGCGAGGGGGCGGCGGCCTCCGGGGAGCGGCCGGTCGTCCGCTCGCCGCAGCCGGCGAGGAACAGGATCAGGCTGATGCCGAACGCCAGGGCGGCACGTTCACTCATCGTCACTCCGAGGGGCCGGGTACGTGGGCCACCCGACGCTAGTGGACGAAAGGTGAAAATGGCAGTGCGGGTCAGTCTCCTGCCGGCCGGGCCAGGGAGTCGCGTACCGCGAGGGCGAGCGAGACCGCCTCGGCGAGGTCGACCGGGCGGACCACGCCGGCCGGCAGGGATTCGGCCCACCAGCCCGGGCCTGCGGCCAGCACCAACAGGGGCCGGCGCGGGCTGGCCAGCAGCACGGTGAGCTGGGCCGGGTCGGCGGTGGCCCGGGTGTGCGACCAGACCACCACGGCGGCCGGCCCGGTGCGGTTGACCGCCTCGACCAGGGCCGCCGCCGGCACCCGGGCACCGAGCATCCGGTACGCCATGCCGGCCTCGGCCAGCGCGGCGGCCAGCGCCTCCAGCGGCAGGGTGTGCTGCTCCTCGTCGGCGCAGGAGAGCAGGATCCGGGCCGGATCGGTGGCCGTCCCGACCCGCGGGACGGTGGCGAACGCCTCGGAGACGCATCGGGACACCAGGTGTTCCACCTCGATCAGCCCGGCCGTGGCGGCGTGCCGCTCGCCGATGGCGGCGAGCACCGGCCGCAGGAGCCTGTCCCAGGTGGCGACGACGCCGTCGGCGGCCAGGGCGCGGGCGATCGCCTCGCCGATCGCCACCGAATCCAGCCGCATGGCGGCCCGGGCCAGCCCACGGGCCGCCGGGCCGGCCCGCCCGACCGGGATGGCCTGGCCACCGCCGTCGCGGACCCTGACCGTGCGGACCTCGGCGAGGGCGCCGGTGGGCACTTCGCCGGCCGACCCCGGTACCGGTGCCTGCCGGGCCCAGCGGGCCGCCTCGGCCGGGGTGACCCCCTCCGCTGTCAGCTTGCGCATGGTCTCCAGGCGCGCGAGGTCGGCCGCCGTGTACCGCCGGTGGTGGCCCGGCACGTGCTGGCTGGGGCCGAGTCCGTAGCGCTGGTGCCAGGTGCGCAGCGTGGTGACCGCGACGCCCAGTCGGCGTGCCACGGCCCCCGCGCTCAGCGCCTCATCGGCCACCCGGCCGCTCCGACGCGTCGTCCGCCGGAAGGCCGGCCGGGGCCGCGCTGGGCCCGGGGGCTCCCGTCGCCGGTCCGGAGGGATGCAGCAGGCGGTTCACCACCCCGCCCAGCCAGGGCGCGTACGCGCGGGGGTCGACGTCCAGGTCGGTCTCCAGCGTCGCCGGGTCGACCCAGCGCAGCTCGGCGACCTCGTCCGGGTCGGGACGCAGGAGCGCGTCGGCCGGCACGTCGGCGCGCAGCACGTGGTCGTACTCGAACTCGACCCGTCCGGTGGTGGGGTCCTCCGCGTAGTAGACGTACACCCCGACCTCGGTGAGGTCGACGGGCCCGGTGCCCAACTCCTCGCCCAGCCGCCGGTTGGCGGCCTCGAACAGCGACTCGCCCGGGGCCGGGTGGCCGCAGCAGGAGTTGGCCCAGCGCAGCGGGAACCGGGTCTTGGCGGCGGCCCGGCGTTGCAGCAGCACCCGGCCGTCCGGGTCGACCAGCAGCACCGAGAAGGCCCGGTGCAGCCGGCCCGGCGGCTGGTGGGCGGCGGCCACCGATGCCTCGCCGTGTGCCCGGCCGTCGTCGTCGACCAGCTCGACCAGGTGGTCCTCCCGGCCGCTCACCGGACCGGCCCCGTGATGCGGGCGGCGGCCAGCTTGCCGGAGATCAGGACCATCGGCACGCCGACTCCCGGCTGGGTGCCGGAGCCGACGAACACCACGTTGTCGAGCGTTCGGTGCAGGTTCGACGGGCGGAACGGGCCGGTCTGGAAGAGGCTGTGCGCCGACGCGAAGGGGGTTCCGGCCGCCATGCCCTGCTCGGCCCACTCGGCCGGGGTGACCGTGCGCAGCACCTCGACGCCGTCGCCGAAGCCGACGTATCCGCGTTCCTCCAGCGTCCCGACGAGCTGGTCGGTGTAGCGGCGGGTCAGGTCACCGCGCCAGTCGAACGGGGCCCGGTCGAGGTTGGGCACCGGGGCGAGCACGTAGTAGGTGTGGCGGTCGGCCGGGGCGACCGACGGGTCGGTGCGGCTGGGGTTGGTGACCAGCAGCGACGGGTCGGTCATCAGCTCCCCTCGCCGGATCACCTCGTCGAACGTGCCCTTCCAGGACCGTCCGAAGTGGATGTTGTGGTGGGCGATTTTCTCATAGCCCTGCCGCGAGCCGACGTGCAGCACCACGCAGGACGGCGAGTAGGTGAGCCGGCGCTGCCGGGCAGCGGGGAGCAGGTCCCGGTAGGCGACCGGCAGGTCGGGGTTGAGCACCACCACGTCGGCCGGGATGAACTCGCCGTCCGTGGTGAGCACGCCGGTCGCCCGGCCGTTCGCGGTCTCCACCCGGGTCACCGTGGTGCCGTACCGGATCTGCACGCCGTGCTTCTCCGCCGCGCCGGCCATCCCCCGGGAGACCGCGTGGATACCGCCGCGTGGGAAGTAGACCCCGGCCACCGAGTCGAGGTACGCGATGACCGCGTAGATGGCCAGCGCGTCGTGCGGGGCGAGCCCGGCGTACATCGCCTGGAAGGAGAAGATCCGCTGGGTGCGTGGGTCCCGGAAGAACTGGCCGATCTTCGTCTGGAGCCGGCGGAACGCGCCGTTGGCCAGCAGCTTCAGCAGGTTGCCGGTGAGCAGGTCGGTCGGGGCGTCGAGGTTGCGCTCGATGAAGTCCGCCCGCTCCAGCCGCCACAGCTCCCGGGCGTAGTCGACGAAGCGTAGGTACCCGTCGGCCTCCCGGGGGCCGCAGACGGAGGCGATCTCGGCCGCCATCCGGGTGGTGTCGGTGATCACGTCCAGCGTCGAGCCGTCCGGGTAGTACGCCCGGTACGCCGGGTCCAGCGGCATCAGCTCGACCCAGTCGCCCAACTGCTCGCCGACCGCGCCGAGCGCCTCGTCGATCAGGTCGGGCATGGTGAGGACGGTCGGTCCGGTGTCGAACTCGTACCCGTCGACGCCGAGCCGCCCGGCCCGGCCGCCCGGCACCGGCTCCCGCTCGACCACCGTCACCTGCCGGCCGTCGCCGGCCAGGTGCAGCGCGCAGGCCAGCCCGCCGAGCCCGGCGCCGACGACCACCACCTGGTCCGTACGTCCCGTCACGGTCCGCACATGACCACCTCCTTCGAAATGTCGCTCATCATGCCCGCCGGTCGGTGGCGGCGGTGGCGAGGCCCGTCAGTGCTGTGCGCGTGGTCTCGTCGATCGGCGCGGTGTCCAGCGCGGCCAGCGCCTCGGCGACCCGGTCGGAGATCATCCGCTCGACCCGGGCGACCGCCCCGGTGCCGGCGACCACCTGGGCCAGCCGGGACACCTCCCGGGCTCCGGTGACCGCGCCGGCCCGGTCCAGCGCCCGACGCTGCGCCGGGGTGGCGAGCTGCCGGGCCAACATCAGCAGCGCGGTCGGCTTGCCGGTACGCAGGTCGTCGCCGGCCGGCTTGCCGGTGGCCACCGGGTCGCCGTAGACCCCGAGCAGGTCGTCGCGGAGCTGGAACGCCTCGCCGACGGCCAGGCCGTACCGGGTGTACGCGGCGGTCAGCGGCGCGTCGGCGCCGGCGCCGGCCAGGCAGGCGCCGAAGAGCAGTGGCCGCTGGACGGTGTAGCTGGCCGTCTTGTAGCGGGCCACCCGCAGCGCCCGGTCCACCGACCAGTTCGCCGCGTCGTTCTCGCCCAGGACGTCGAGGTACTGCCCGGCGATCGTCTCGACCCGCATCTGGTCGTAGCAGCGCCGGACGTCGAGCAGCCGCGCCGGCGGCACGGCCGCGCGGGACATCAGCCGGTCGGCCCAGACCATGCAGAGGTCGCCGATGAGCACGGCCACCGCCTCGCCGAACCGGTCGGGGTCGCCGGCGTGCCCGGCGGCGACGTGCCGGGCGGCGGCGGCCCGGTGCGCGGTCGGCCGGCCGCGCCGGGTGTCGGAGGCGTCCATCACGTCGTCGTGCACGAGCGCGAACGTGTGCAGCAGCTCCAGGGCCGCCAGCGCCGGCAGCACCGTCCGGAGCGGCTCGTCGCTGCCCGCGCCGCCCCGCCACCCCCAGTACGCGAAGGTCGGGCGGACCCGCTTGCCGCCGGCCAGCACGCAGTCGCGCGCGGTCGAGGCGAAGCCGCCCATCTCCGTGTCGATCTCGGCGAGCGAGGCGACCTCGGCGGCCAGGAACGTCGTGAGGGTGTCGTCCAACCCCTGGGCCAGGTCGTTGGCGAACGCGGCCAGCACGCCGCGGACCGGATCGTCCGTCGCTCCCGGCTGTGCCGGTGCGACGCGGAGGGTGTCACCCGCAACTGCGTCGTTGGCCATGCGGGCGAGCGTACCCTAGGGTTACGAGTTGCGTCGATTGATGCGTCGATAGTTCGAGGAGGGTCAGTGGACACCGACCTCGCAGCCGCCTATGGCCGCTGCCGTGATCTGCACAAACGTCATGGCCGCACCTACTATCTCGCCACCCGGCTGCTTCCCGCCTGGAAACGGCGACACGTGCACGCCCTGTACGGATTCACCCGGTACGCCGACGAGATCGTCGACCGCACCGAGGAGCTGCCACCCGCCGAGCGGTCCGCCCGGCTCGACGACTGGTCGGCCCGTTTCCTGGCCGGGCTGAACGGCGCGTCGGTCGGCGACCCGCTGCTGCCCGCCGTGCTGCACACCATCGCCGTCTTCGACCTCGACCGGTCCGACTTCGCGTCGTTTCTGCGCAGCATGGCGATGGACCTGACGGTCACCGCGTACCCGACCTACGACGATTTGCTCGACTACATGGAGGGTTCGGCCGCCGTCATCGGCACCATGATGCTGCCGATCCTCGGCAGCACCGACCCCGCCGCCGCCCGGGAGCCGGCCCGGCAGCTCGGCCTCGCCTTCCAGCTCACCAACTTCATCCGGGACGTGGCCGAGGACCTGGCACGCGGCCGGACGTACCTGCCGGACGAGGACCTGGCCAAGTTCGACGTCACCCGCGAGGACCTGTACGCCGCCGCCGCGCGCCGCCGCACCAGCCCGAAGATCCGCGAGCTGATCGAGTACGAGGTGACCCGCGCCCAGGCCCACTACGAGGCCGCCGCCCCGGGCGTCACCCTGCTCTCGCCCGCCTCGCAGGCCTGCATGCGGACCGCGTACGTGCTCTACGGCGGCATCCTCGACGAGGTGGCCGCCCAGGACTACGACGTGTTCACCCGGCGGGCGCTGGTGCCCCGGCGGCGACGGATGGCCGTCGCCGGGCGGGCCATGCTCACCCCGGCCGGCACCCCGGTCGTGGTTCCCGGGCCGGGGCCGGCGGTTGGCCGGGCCTGAGCCCGGTGCCCCTCGTCACAGGCAGGAGTGCAGGGCCTCCACCAGATCGTCGACCCGGTCGTGGTCGGCGAGCCGGGCGGTGGCGTACGCGAACGTGTAGCCCCGTTCCGGGTCGGCCCAGGCGCTGCTGCCGCCGATCCCGCCCATGCCCCAGCTCCCGTCCGGCTCCCGCTGCATGCCCAGCGTCCAGCAGGCCCGGCGGTCCAGCACCAGGTCCGGGCCGTCGTACTGGGTCCGGGTCGCCTCGGCGACCAGGTCCGGGCCGAACAGGCGCACCCCGTCCAGGACGCCGCCGGCCAGCAGACCGGCGTAGAGCCGGGCCAGGGCGGCGGCGGTGCCGTGCAGGTTCACCGCCGGCACCTCCGCGCCCCGCCACAGCGGGCTGTTCAGCACCGCCAGGTCCAGCCCGCCCGCCGGGTTGCCCAGCGCCCGGGCCCGCAGCGACCCCGGCTCGCCCAGCGCCCGGGCCGGCCAGCCCGGATCGGCGTACGACAGTTCGGCGCACCGCCGCTGGTCCGCCGCGCCCAGGCCGAAGGCCAGGTCGAGCCGCCACGGGCCGGCGATCTCGTCGGCCAGGAACCGGCCCACCGGCCGCCCGTCCACCCGCCGCACCAGCTCGCCCACCAGATGCCCGTACGTCCAGGCGTGCTCGCCCGCGACCGTCCCCGGCTCCCACTGCGGCTCGGCGGCGGCCAGGTCGGCGCAGAGCAGGTCCCAGTCGGCGACCGCCCCGGCCGGGCGGGGCACCGGAAACGCCGGCAGCCCGGCGGTGTGGCTGAGCACCTGCCGGACGGTGGCCGGGGCGCGGAACCCCGGCCAGTGGTCGGCGACCGGGTCGTCGAGGTCGAGCCGGCCCCGGTCGACCAGCGCCAGCAGGCACAGCGCGGCCACCGGCTTGCCGACCGAGTACACGTTGACCAGGGTGTCCGGTGCCCACTGCCGGCCCGGCCGGCCGACGCCGGCGACGAGGTCGACCACCGGCCGGCCGTCGTACCAGACGGCGAGGCCGGCCCCCGTCTCCCGGCCGGTGGAGAACAGGTCGTGGAAGCAGTCCCGGACCGGGCCGAAGTGTGGGCGCATCCGGCCACGGTAGGGGAGACGCGCGGACGCCGGCAGGCGACACGGTGCGGTGCGGTGGCGCGGTGCGGAATGCTGGCGGCATGGTGGAACCGGAACTGGTGGACGTGGTCGTGGTCGGGCTCGGCGTCGGCGGCGAGGAGGTGGCCGGCCGCCTCGCCGAGGCGGGCCTCGACGTCGTCGGCATCGAGCGGAGCCTGGTCGGCGGGGAGTGCCCGTACTGGGGGTGCATCCCGAGCAAGATGATGATCCGGGCGGCGAACGCGATCGCCGAGGCCCGGCGGGTCAACGAGTTCGCCGGCACGGCCGAGGTCCAGCCGGACTGGGCGCCGGTGGCGAAGCGGATCCGCGCGGAGGCCACCGACACCTGGGACGACCGGGTCGCGGTGGAACGGTTCACCGGCAAGGGCGGGCGGTTCGTGCGCGGCAGCGGCCGGCTCGACGGCCCCGCCCGGGTACGCGTCGGCGACCAGGTCTTCCAGGCCCGGCATGGGATCGTGCTCGGCACCGGCACCCGGCCCTCCGTGCCGCCGATCGCCGGGCTCGCCGACACCCCGTACTGGACGAACCACCAGGCCGTCGAGGTCGAGGAGCTGCCCGGGTCGTTGCTCGTGCTCGGCGGCGGCGCGATCGGGCTGGAGCTGGCCCAGGTCTTCGCCCGGTTCGGGGTGGCGGTGACGGTGGTGGAGGCGGCGGAACGGGTGCTCGCCGTCGAGGAGCCCGAGGCGTCCGAGGTGGCCGCCGCCGCGCTGCGCGCGGACGGGGTGCGGATCTCCACCGGGGTGAAGGCCGAGCGGGTCGACCACGACGGGCGGGCGTTCACCCTCAGCGCGGCCGGCGGCGTCGAGTTCACCGCCGAGAAGCTGCTGGTGGTGACCGGCCGGCGGGCGCACCTCGACGAGCTGGGGCTGGACGCCGTCGGGGTGGACCCGTCCCAGCGGTACCTCGCCGTCGACGACCGGATGCGCGCCGCCGGGGCCCTCTGGGCGGTCGGCGACCTGACCGGCGAGGGCGCGTTCACCCACATCGCCATGTACCAGGCGGCCATCGTGGTCGCCGACGTGCTCGACCGTGTCCGGCGGGCGCGGTCCGGCCCGGACGCCAGCGGCACCGCCAGCGCGGTCGGCGGCGCGGCGAGCACGGCGGGGGCCGGGATCGCCGGCGGCGTGCCGCACGCCGACTACCGGGCGCTGCCCCGGGTCACCTTCACCGACCCCGAGGTGGGCGCGGTCGGGCTGACCGAGCGGCAGGCCCGCGAGCGCGGCATCAACGTGCAGGTCGGCGTGAGCCGGCTCGGCGCGTCCACCCGGGGCTGGATCCACCGGGCCGACGGACTGATCAAGCTGGTCGCCGACGCCGACCGGGGCGTCCTGGTCGGCGCGACCTCGGTCGGCCCGGCCGGCGGCGAGGTGCTGTCGGGCCTGGTGGTGGCGGTGCACGCGGCGGTCCCGCTGACCCAGCTCCGGAACATGATCTACGCGTACCCGACGTTCCACCGCGCCGTCGAGGACGCCCTGCGCAACCTGAGGTAGCGCCGCCGCTGGTTCCCTGATCGTCCGACGCGCACGGGGTCGTGCCGGTGCGGTGCGGACGATCAGGGAGACGCGGGTGCGCCGTGCCGGCCGGCGCCCGCGGCGAAGCGGGCCGCACCCGCCGCCGCGTCGGCCGCCAGCGACTCCGCGCCGTGGGCCAGCTCGACCGCGAGGGCCTCCGGCTCGGTCAGGTTGGCGCCGGCCAGCACCGCCGCCCGGTCGTTGCGCAGGCAGGTCTGCGGGTGGCGGGCGATCCCGGCGGCCAGCCGCTCGGCCTCCACCCGGGCCGTACCCGGCGCGACCAGTCGATTCACCAGACCCATCGCGTACGCCTCCTCGGCCGGCACCGGTCGGCCGGTGAGGATCAGGTCCATCGCCCGGCTCTCGCCGATTAGCCTGGGCAGCCGGAAGGTACCCCCGTCGACCAGCGGCACCCCCCACCGCCGGCAGAAGACCCCGAGCACCGCGTCGGACTCGGCCACCCGCAGGTCGCACCAGAGGGCCAGCTCCAGCCCCCCGGCCACGGCGTACCCGGAGATCGCCGCGATCACCGGCTTGGACAGTCGCATCCGGGTCGGGCCCATCGGACCGTCGCCGTCGGGCTCGACCCGGTTGCCGCCGGGGGTGCCGATCGCCTTCAGGTCCGCCCCGGCGCAGAACGTTCCGCCCGCCCCCCAGAGCACGGCCACCGCCGCCTCCGGGTCGGCCTCGAAGGCCCGGAACGCGTCGGCCAGGGCCCGGGCGGTCGACCCGTCGACGGCGTTGCGCGCCGCCGGCTGATCCAGGATCACCGTGGTCACGGCCCCGGCGCTTTCGACCCGTACCCCCATCGGCGTGCCTCCCGGTCGGACGGCTCCGGCCCTCGGCCGCGGGCCGGCGGTGCGGGCCGAGGTGGCCGGCGGGCCGGCCCCTGGGGTGGTGGCGTCCACCCCGACACGACCGTAGCGGCCCGTCCGTCCCGACGGCGCACGGGCGGGGCGCTAGCATCGGCGACGGCACGATCATGTGAGGTGCCTCGCGCCTGCGGGGAGAATCGGGAAGCCGGTGGGAATCCGGCACGGGCCCGCCGCGGTGACCGGGGAGCCGCCGTCCACGCGCGTCACGCGCAGCCACTGGCCGCACGGCTGGGAAGGCGGACGGTCGGGCGTCGATCCGGGAGTCCGAAGACCGGCCTCGCGTCGGGTGCCCACCGCAGCGGTGGGCCGAGCGCAGCGGGAGCCTGCCTGTGAACATCTACGACACCATCCACCGCCGCCGGGACGTCCGGGCCGAGTTCACCGGGGAGCCGGTGCCGGCGGACACCCTGCACCGGATCCTCGACGCGGCGCACGCCGCGCCCAGCGTCGGATACTCGCAGCCGTGGGACTTCGTCCTGGTCCGGGATGCCGGGACCCGCCGCCGGTTCCACGAGCACGTCCAGGTCGAACGGGACACGTTCGCCGCCACCCTCGACGGCGAGGCGGCCGAGCGGTTCGCCCGGATCAAGATCGACGGAGTGCTGGAGTCGACCCTGTCGATCGTGGTCACCTACGACCCGGCGCGGGGTGGCCCGGCTGTCCTCGGGCGGCACGCCATCGCCGACTCCGGCCTCTACTCGGTCTGCCTGGCCATCCAGAACCTGTGGCTCGCCGCCACCGCCGAGGGGCTCGGCGTCGGTTGGGTCTCCTTCTACCGGGAGCCGTTCGTGGCCGGGCTGCTCTGCATCCCGGACGGCATCCGGCCGGTGGCGTGGCTCTGCCTCGGGCCGGTCACCCACCTGGCGACCGTGCCGGACCTGGAACGGCACGGGTGGCGGCGGAAGCGCCCTCTCGCCGAGGCGGTGCACCACGACCGTTGGGCGGTAACCGACCGGCGAACGGCTGATTCATGAACCTCGATTGCTGGGATAGCGTGGCATTCACCCTCAGTCCTCAACCCGCTACGTTCGGGAGGATCTTCATGCGTGCCACCGTCAGGGTCCTGCTCGCCTCCGTCCTCACCGCCCTCGGCCTGACCGCCGCCGTAGCCACCCCGGCCCTGGCCAGCGCCCCCGCGCCCTTCTGCGAGTCCGGCGGGTCGCAGTTCTACTGCGACGCCACCAGCACCGGCACGACGACCTGGACGGTCACCTGGTACTCCGGCAGCGTCGGGACCTTCACGAGCGCCGGACCGACCCTCTTCGCCGGCTGCCCCTACTCCAACATCGGCCTGCAGGTGCGGGTCAGCTACAGCTACTTCGACGGCAGCGTGACCCAGTACAGCGACACCGGTAGGTTCATCTGCCGCAGCGGCCCCTGGCAGTAGCCGCCGGGTCCCGCGCCGCCGGGCGGCCGGTGGCGCGGGACCCACCGCCGGTGACGTGCGGGTGCGGCGGCGGTGTCGGCCGTGTCCCCGGGACTGCCGGCCGGCATGTATGGCGACGGGCTCGTCACCGCCGACCGGTTTGCGACCGCTCCTGCCGGGAAGCCGGACGGGATGCGGGCACTCTTGACGAGAATCGAACAGACTTCGGCGCTGGACCGGGCCGGGGACCGGTTGCAGCGCGCCGTCCAGGCCACCATCCGCCCGCAGCGGGTGCGCGACCTGCTGCACGGCGTCTTCCTCGGGCATCCGCTGCACCCGGCGCTGGTGCAGGTGCCGGTGGGTGCCTGGATCAGCGCCGCCGTGCTGGACCTCATGCCCGGTCAGCGTCGGGCGGCCACCACGCTGGTCGGGCTGGGCACGATCAGCGCACTCCCGGCGGCGGTCGCCGGGCTGAACGACTGGGCGGCCCTCGCCCGGGACCAGCGCCGGATCGGCCTGGTGCACGCCGCCGCCAACACCGTCGGCCTGGCCCTGTACGCGGGCTCGCTGGCCGCCCGCCTGCGCGGGCGGCACGGGACCGGGCGGGCGCTGGCGTACCTCGGCCTGAGCGCGGTGAGCGCGGGGGCGTACCTCGGGGGGCACCTGGCGTACAAGCAGGGGGCCCAGGTCAACCAGAGCGTGTCCGAGATGCACCTGATCAGCGACGGCTGGCACCCACTGGCGGACCTCGCCGGGCTGCCGCAGCGGACGCTGGTCACCCGCGAGATGGACGACGTCTCGGTGATCCTCTACCGGCACGGCGACGAGGTCACCGTGATGCTGGAGCGCTGCCCGCACCAGAGCGGTCCGCTCGGCGAGGGCGAGGTCACCGAGATCGACGGGCACGCCTGCGTGGTCTGCCCGTGGCACGGCAGCGCGTTCCGGCTCAACGGCGGCGAGGTCATGCACGGGCCGTCCGGGAACGACCAGCAGATCCTGCCGACCCGGGTGGTCGACGGGGTGTTGCAGGCCCGACTGCCCTGACCGTTCCCACGCCCGCCGTAGGCGCCGCTCCCGCCGCCCCGGCGCCATCGCCGGGCCCATCCGGCGAACCGCTCTTGCGCGGGAACTGTGGCATCGGCGCGCGCCATGACCACACAATCCGTGACAGCGTGTGCAGGGCGGGCGGGGGTGGGGCCTCCGGCGTCAGTTCCGGCGGTGTCGGCCGGAGACCAGGGCCCGCGCGCCGGCGGCGGCCCGGGCGATGCCCGGCCGGCGGCGCAGCCCGAGGACCGCGCCGATCTGTGCCCCGACGATGCTGGCCACGGCGAGCACCGCCGAGACCGCGAGCGGGCGGTTCACCGAGTCCTCCTCACTCACCCGGGAAGCCCCGGCGGCCATTGCCGGCTGCGGCCCGGAGGGCGGCTGGGCCACCTGCTGGCTGCCGCGGGTCGACTCGGCCGACGGTTGGGTGGCCGGCGGCGCGGGTGCCGGGCGGGTGGACTGCGGCTTCGCGGGCGGCGTCGTCGCCGGGGTCGCGGGCGCTTCGGCGGCCGGCGGGGTGGCCGGGGTCGCGGGCGGGGGAGCGACCGCGCCGCCGGGTGCGGGGGCCGTGGGCCGGACCACCAGCCGGCCGGTGGCGTGCGTACGGGCCCCGGCGTCGCCCGCGCCGTCGGGCAGCCTGATGAGCTGCCCCGGGCGGATCCGGTCGGGGTCGTGCAACCGGTTCAGCTTCGCCACGTCCCGGTACCGCTCGAAGTCGTCGAGGTAGCGCTCGGCGACCTCGCCCAGGTAGTCGCCCTTCGCCACCCGGTACACCGTCGGCTCCACCGGCTCGGGGAGCTGAGCCGCCGTGGTGACCACGACCGGCGACGCCGTCCGCGCGCTGACCGGGAGCGTCGCGGTCACCGGGCGTGCCGCCGGCACCGCCGCGGCGACGGCCGGCTGCGCCGCCGTCGGGTACGGGCCGGCCAGCACCGTCGCCGCGCTGGCCGCGGCCGGGCTCGCCGCGATGATCAGGGCCACCGAACCGACCAGCGCAGCCGCGGCCCGCTGCTGCCGGCTGATTCCGGGCAGCCGGGGTGCCGGCCGGCGCAGCGAGTGCGCGCCCAGCTCCACGAGCACCGAGAAGGCGAAGGTGGCCCAGCCGAACCAGCCGACCAGGGCCAGCGCCCGCAGGAAGAGCCGGCCGTCGTCCCGGCTGGTCAGCGTGGCGCCGATCTCGGCGAGGGTGGGCACGTGGTCGGGGAGCGGGTTGCCGGCGAACGCGATCAGCGCCACCGGCCCCCCGACCAGCACCGCGATCAGCACGACCAGCGCGCCGAACCCGGTGAGGACCTGTCCGGTCCGCCGTGCGGCGGAGCGACCCGGTGCGGCCATGGCGTTCCTTCCCTTCCTACGGGTCCTCGGTGAGGGCCCGCGCGGTGGCCTCACCGGAGACGGTGACGGTGTTGCCGAAGCCGAAGAAGCCGAGCATGTACCGGTCGTAGGTGACCGTGACGTGCACCCGGATGAGGGTCTCCCCGCCGACGACCGGGAACTCGACGGAGGAGGCGGTTACGTCCGCCGCGGCGAGGTAGCTGTTCACCGCGGCCCTGGCGGCCACCTGGTCGATCACCTTGGGCCCGCCCTCGATGGCCTTCGCCCGGTCGATGGACTGGCCGCCGGTCCGGGCCGCCTCCGCGGCCAGGTTGTCGGCCCGCTGCATGGACCGCAGCTGACCGGCGCCGTCGAAGGCCAGCCCGATGATCGCGAGGACGCCGATCATCCCCGCCGCGAGGAACAGACTGACCCGTCCGTCGTCGCCGCGAAGCCGGCGGGCGGTCCCGACCTCGTCGGAAGTGTCATGAGCGCGTATAGCGACCTGCGCCGACCACGGTGCGGGCCCAACGCGTCGAATCGCACCGTCGCCGGTTCCGGAACCCGCGCGAACGCCCACGCTCATCACACGCCACCCACACTCGGGTACGCCGCAGAACCTGCTTCAGCAGTCCCGAACCCGAGAGTTCTGCTCCGGTAGCGGTCCAGCGGGGAGGTGAAGGCGGCCGAGACCGTCCGGTTGGTCGGCATCGCCGGCAGCAGCGACAGGTCGATGTCGGCGAAGGACACCGTGCAGGCCACCCGCACGGTGACGGCGGCGGGCTCGCCGGGATCGCTGGCGAAGGCCTCGTCGAAGCTGACCGCATCGCCGCCCACCGAGCCGCTGAAGGTGAGCGTCGGCTGGCCGGCGCAGTTCGCCCGCTGCCAGTCGAGCTGGCTGCTCGCGGCGGCCAGGGCCTGCTGCCGGGCGGTGGCGGCGTCCCGGGAGATGGAGGCGGCCCGGGCGGCATCGTGCGCCGCCGACTCGATCGCCTCCTGGGCGATCGCCGTACGCCCGGCCACGCCGGCCAGCACGAGCAGCGCGAGGAACGCTGGGGCGAGCACGGCCACCTCGACGGCGACCGAACCGCGTTCGTCCCGCCGCGGTCGGCGCCGGAACCGGCGTCGGTCGTCGGCCGGCACGGCACGTCTCCGCACGCCGCTCATCCCGTCGTCCACCGTTCGACCGTGCCGTGGGCGGTCTGCCGCACCGGGAAGCTCACCCAGGGGACGACCGAGAGGGCGGTGCCGGTCACCGTGCAGGTCACCTCGGTGGCGTCCGTGACGCAGTCGGGCCCCGGCGAGTCCCAGCCGACCAGCCAGTCACCGGCCGAGGTGAGAAAGTCGGCCGCCCGCTGTTCCCCGGCCCCGTCGGGAGCCTGAAGGACGCGCTGGGCGTTGACCGCGCTCTGCGCGGCGTTCAGCGCGGTGGCCCGGGCGACGAACCAGGCGGCGGCCTGGATCGAGGCGAAGAGCAGCACCAGGATCGCCGGCATCACGACGGCCAGCTCCACCGGGTTGGCGCCCCGCTCGGCCGGGCCGTCGGCGAGTCTCCGCCGGGCCCCGGCCAGCAGCCCCCGGGGCGCCTCCCCGGGTGGCCGCCGTAGGCCGTCGCGCGCCCACCCGCCCGGTCGCCGCCGTACGCTGTCGCGCGCCCGCCCCGGTGCGCGCAGGCCGGTGGGCCGGTCGGCGGGTGCCGACCGGCTCCGGTCCGCGCGTGCGGGGCGGCCCGTCACGGTTTCGGGGCCTGCGGGGCGGTGTTACCCGGGATGGCGTTCATCCAGTCGTTGGCCTTGGCCAGGGCGAAACCCGTGACCGCCATGGCGACCGCGACCAGGCCGAAGATGATCACGGCGGTCGGCACCGGGCTGTCGCCGCGCTCGCCGTCGCGGCGCAGCTCGGTCAGTCGCGTCGTCAACGCGATGTGCAGATAGGCGATGAGGTGCATGACGTGCTCCTTCGAACTGGGGAGGGGTTTCACAACCGGGCGAGGAACGGGTAGACGGCGAAGCCGAGCAGCACGAAGACCAGCAGCGAGCCGGGGATGTCCAGCCGGCTGGTGACCGCCTCGGCCCGGGCCAGGTTGTCGGTGCGGATCTGGTCGCGCAGCGAGTCGGCCCGGCTGCGCAGCGTCTCGTGCACCTGCGCGCCCTCGCTGCCGGCGGAGCGCATGATCGCCCCGACGTCGCCCAGCTCCGGGATGCCGATCTTCTCGGCCAGCTCGCGCAGCTCGTCCCAGGGCGAGTGCATCTGCATTTGGGCGATCCGCAGCGACTCCCGGATCCGGTCGAAGACCCAGCCGTCGCAGACCGCCGCGGCCCGCTCCAGGGCCTGCACCGGGCCGTGCGCGGCGGAGAGCTGCAACGCCACCAGGTCCAGGTAGGTGCAGACCGCCTGGCGGAACTCGTCCCGGGCGGCGTCCGCGCGGGTCAGCACGCTGCGGTGCGCCACCAGGGCGGCGACCAGCGCCATCCCCAAACTCCCCAGCAGCGGTACGAACACCGGCACGGACACCCCGCCGAGGAAGAGCACCGCACCGGCCAGGGTCGGGGCGACCAGGCCGACCAGCGCGGAGAGCAGCAGGGACAGGGCGTACTGCTCGGGGGTACGGTCGATCAGGGCGAGCTGCCGGTGCGGCGGACGCAGCCAGCGGGCCAGCCCGCCGACCCAGTCGAGGCGCTGCGCACCGCTCGCGGCGGTCCGGCCGGCGCCCGGCGGCTGGTGCAGCCTGCGCAGTGCGGGGCCGAGCGCCGGTGCGGCCGGCAGCGCCTCCCGGACCACCAGGAAGACCCCGAGCCCCACCGCCGCGCCGCCGCAGACGGCGACGGTGAGCTGCCAGTTGAGGATCACCGGTACCGCCTTTCGCTCGCGACTGCGGGGCTCGCAAGCTCACTCCTCGCGCTCACCGGTACCGCCTTTCGCTCGCGGCTGCGGGGCTCGCAAGCTCACTCACGCGATCGCCTCCGTCGGGTCCGGGGCGGGCAGGAAGCGTGCCGGCCGGGGCGGCTGGCTCATCACCCGCACCCAGGCCAGCAGCCCGATGAACGCCCCGCCGAGCACGGCCATCACGAGCTGCCCCACCGGCGTGCCGTACGGGCGGATGTACTCGGTGTTGACCAGGCCGTACGCCAGGGTCAGCAGGGTCATCCCGGTGAGGAACCGGACCGCGAACCGCGGCTGGGTGCGCTTGGCCTCGACCTCCCGGCGGGTGGCCACCTCGGCGCCGGCGGCGCTCGCGATGGAGCCCAGCACGTCGCCGAGCCGCTCGCCCCGGTCGGTCAGGTGCAGGATCAGCGCCGCCACCACCTGGTCGCAGACCGGGTCCCTGATCTCGTCGGCGAACGCGAGCAGGGCCGTGCGGGCCTGCCAGCCGGCCTGGAGCCGGGCGGCGAGCGTCCGTACCTCCTCCGCGATCTCCTCGGGCACGGTGGCGATGGTGCCGAGGATGGCCTGCTGGAGGCCCTGGCCCGTGGACGAGACGTCCTTGAGCCGGCGGGTCCACTCGCCGACCGCCTCGATGCGGGAGATGGCCCGCTGCTCGGCGCGGCCGACCGCGAACAGCCACGGTGCGCCGGGCACCGCCACGGCGACCAGCAGGCCGACCACCGGCAGCCCGGTGAGCAGGAACGCCAGTGCGCCGCCGAGCACCGCGCCGCCGATCAGCACCTGGTGGTTGCGCTGCTCCCGGGCGGTGGTGCCGGAGCCGAGCCAAAGTTGGCGCAGCCCGCCACCCGGGCCCGCGCCCGGAGCCGGGCCGGTGGGACGGGTGGTGCCGACCAGCGCCACCACCGCCAGCACCAGTCCGGCCACGCATGCCGCGCCGGACACCACGGCGATCAGTTCGATGTTCGGCGTCACCGGGTCACCGGCCTGACGCCGAGCCGGGTGTGCCGGGGACGCCGCCACGCCCCGGTTCCGGCCTCGATCCACCGGCCCAGCAGCCGGGCGTCGTAGCCCACCCGCAGGAGCTGGTCGCGGACGCGTTCGGGCAGGTGACGGGGGACGGCCCGGCCGTCCGACCCCGGACCGAAGACGCTGGTGGTGGTGATCCGGCTGCCCTCGCCGACCCCGATCACCTCCTCCACGTGGGAGACGAAGCGGTACTTGCGGCCACCGATCGCGGTCTCGTCCTCGACGGTGACGTAGACGATCAGGTCGAGGGCGTTGCCGGCCATCCGGCGGGCCTGGTCGACGGTCATCTCCCGGCCGTGCGACAGCGCCAGCTCGACGATCCGCTCGCCCACTCCGCTCGGGCTGCGGGCGTGGATGGTGCACATCGATCCGCGGCTGGTGGTCATCGCCTGGAGCATCGGCACGATCTCCCGGGACCGCACCTCGCCGACGATGATCCGCAGCACGCCCATCCGCAGTGACACCGGGATCAGGTCGGCGATGCTCACCTCGCCGGCCGGGCGGCCGTCCAGCCCGCGTTCGCCGTGCCCCTCCCGGGCCTCGAAGCTCATCACCGCCCGGTGCTTGTGCCCCCGGCGGGCGGGCAGCAGCTCCCGGCTCTCCTCCAGCAGCACGTACGGTTCGTCGGCCGGGATCTCGTCCATCAGCGCCCGGATGACGGTGGTCTTCCCCGCCCCGGCCAGCCCGGCGACCATGATGTTCAGCCCGGCCCGCATGGACGCCCGCAGGAAGTCGCGCAGCAGCGGGTCGATCATCTCGTCCAGGTCGCCCCGGCCGCCGGCGATGTCGTCGAGGCTCACCTCAAGGGTGTTGTGCTTGCGGATGACCGCGTACGGGCGGTGGCTGACCAGGAACACGGCGGCCAGCCGGCTGCCGTCGGGCAGTTGCAGGTCCAGGGTGGGCTTCGAGGTGGACAGGGACCGCTCGGTCGCCCCGGCCCGGCGGGCCGCCGCCTGGAGGATCTCCACCAGCTCGTCGTCGCTGTCGGCGATCGGGTCGGCCCAGTCGACCCCGCCGCCGTGCCGGGCGATGCGCACCTGGTCGCAGCCGAGGATGTGCACCTCCTCGATGGTGTCGTCGACCAGCAGCGTCTGGAGCCGCCCGAGGCCGACCAGTTCGGCGGTGACCTGGTCGAGCAGCAGCCGCTCCTCCCCGGCGGGCATCGGGGTGCCGGCCCGGCGGACCGCGTCGGCGTACTCGGCGACCACCGCGACGGCGAGGCGGGCCCGCTCGACGTCCTCGGCGTCGGCGTCGAACTCCCGGCCGCGCTGCCACAGCGTGAGTCGTTCGCTCAGCTCCCGGCGCAGCTCCCGGACCACGGCGAAGTCGACCCGGGGCCGGGGCGGCGTCGGCGCGACGGTCGGCGGCGGGGCGGGGCCAACCGGCGGGACCGGCTGCTGGTGACGCCCGTTCGGGGCTGGCGGCAGCGGCGGGGCGATGGAGGTCGCGCCCTGCTGCTGCGGGACCCGGGGGTCGTGCGACACCGGCTCAAACCGCATCCGGCACCCCTTGGGCGGCCGGCCAGGCCAGCCGGGCCCGGCGGCGGTCCAGCAGCGCCCGGATCGGCACCTCCAGGGCGCCGGCCGCGCGCATCAGCGGCCGGCCGGCCCGCACGGTGCCGCCGAGGGTGAGCACCTCCGCGGTACGCGGGTCCTCCGGCAGCCGTGCGATCACCGGAAGCCGCAGCGCCTTGCTGATCTCGCCGCGCCCGTGTCCGTCGCCGATCGGCAGCAGCCGCAGCGTGCCGGGCGGTACCCGGTGCTCGGTGAAGTCCCGCTCGATCGCCCGGATCATGGACCGGGTGGCGGAGAGATCGGGCAGCTTCGCCCGGGTGACCAGGAGGACCACGGCGGCGGCGCGCAGGATCGGCCACGGCGGGTTGGCCACCTGGAGCCGCCCGCAGTCGACGAGCACGTCGTACGGGGGCCGGCCGCGTTCCAGGTCGAGGAAGAAGTCGGCGAACCGGTGCCAGAGCGGGGTGACGCTGCCGGCCTGCGCCGGGTCGATGACGCCGGGCAGCAGCAGCCGTTCCCGGCGGGGCGCGTCGAGGTCGACGAGCTGGGACCAGAACGCCGACTCCAGGCTCCCGTCGCGCAGCTCCCCGACGGCCAGTTCGCCGATGCCCCGGGGGCCGTCCAGCACCCCGCCGAGGTAGCCGGCGAGGACCGACCCGCCGGACGGGTCGCACTCGGCGAGCACCAGCCGCCGGTGCCAGGTCAGGGCGCAGGCCAGCGTGGTCGTGGTGACGCCGGGCGAGCCCTTCGCCGAGACCAGCGCGATGATGGCCATGGTCAGGCTGCCCCGGTCAGCACGACCGCGATCCGGTCCTGGGCGGCCAGCGCCACGATGGCCGGCACGTCCCGGGCGGTGAGCGCCACGTAGACCACGACGCTGCTGCTGCTCGGCGTCGCGGTGTCGATCACGGTGGCCTCGAACCGGGTGCTGCCGGCGCTCTGCCCGTCGGCGTTGCGGTTCGGGGTGCTGACCAGCAGCACCCGGTCGCCGGGGTGCAGCCGCTTCGCCGGCACCTGGCCGGGGGAGAGGTCGAGGGAGATCTGCTGCTGGCCGGGGCCGAGCAGCGGGTCGTCGGTGAGCTGGGCGGGGGTGAGCAGGGTGCCCGGGGCCAGTGCGACGGCCGCCCGCTTGCCGACCACCTCGTTGAGCTGTCCCGCCGGCACCGGCCGCAGCCCCTGCCCGCCGGCCACCTGCACGGTGACCAGGTCGTCGGCGCTGAGCGTCCGGCCCACCTCCACCGGCCGGGCCACCGCGAGGTAGCTGCCGGTGGCCCGGACGGAGGTGACCGCGAACGCCGCGCCGAGGCCACCGAGGGCGATCAGCAGCACCGCGAGGCCGAGCAGGCCGGGGCGGACCCGGCGCTGCCGGAGCACCTTGGGCGGGGCGATGGGGGCGTCCACCGGCCCCGTGTCGTTGCGCGTCGCCAGACTCACCGGGTCACCACCTGAAGCTCGTCGATCTCGATCTGGACGGTGCCGCTGGTCCGGGTCTGGGGGATGTCGCCGCTCTGGTCGCCGCCGACCCAGTGCACGTTCCAGAAGGTGGTGGCGCTGACCTGGTACGTGTCGGCCCTGGTGTAGCCGCTGTGGTAGCCGCAGTCGGGGGAGCGCCCGCCGGCCTGCGGGCCGTCCGCCGTGTACGGGGTGCCGGGGCCGTCGCAGGTGACCTGCTCGCCGTTGTCCATGTCCCAGACGATCCGCTTCACGGTGGCGGTGATGGTCACCGTCAGCCCTCGGTCGGAGGCCGAGGCGGTCAGCGGGCCGAAGTAGTCGTCCCCCGGGCTGGCCCACATCCACACGGGCAGGCCGACCAGGCCGGGGCCCTTGCTCTTGCGCGGGGCGACCGACGCCCGGGGCGGGAGCAGCGAGATCGAGGCGAGCGCGCGGCGGGCCAGTTCCTCCGGGTCGGGCGGGGCGCCGAAGCCGGGCGGCGGGGCGTCCAACAGTTCCTCGCGGAGGCTGCCGAGGTCCCCACCGTTGCAGGTGAGCTGGTACCACTGCTTGCCCTCGGGGGTGCCCGGCGGCTGCGGCTGCTTCAGCTTGTAGTAGCAGCCGTCGTCGTTGTTGAACCAGCCGAGGATGCTGTCGTAGCAGGGGATGACCTTGCCGCCCCACTGGCACTTGCCGGCCGGCCCGTCGTCGCCGCCCCCGCCGCCGGGGTTCCCGCCCCCGCCGCCCGGGGTGCCCGGGTCGTCGTCCCAGATGTTGCAGTCGTTCTGGCCGATGGGGCACTCCACCCCGCCACCCCGGGCCGCCGCCGCCGCGACGGTGGCGGTGGGCGGGGCCGCCGCGACCGCGAGCACGAGGGCCAGGCCGATCCCCGCGAGCAGCCGTCCGGGCCGCGGGTCGCGGAGCCGGCGGTGGGCGGGCCGTGGACGTACCGCTGGTGTGCCGGGCCGGCCCGGCGCCGCGCCGGCCGGTCCGCCCCGGGTCAGCACGGCTGGTCCTCGTGGGCGGCGCCGGAGCTGATCAGCCAGCGGCCGTCCGCATACCGGGTGGCCGTCGCGGTGGCCAGGTGCCGCCCGCCGCCCGAGCCGGGCACCACCTTCTTCGTCTTCGTGTAGACCAGCCGGTAGCCGGTGGCGTCCACACAGTCCTGGATCTCCACCGTGGCCGGGACGCCGTCCAGGCTCACGGAGGTGACGGTGGGATCGGAAACGAGCGTTCCGGTACGCATGGCACCGTGCTCCTTCGCGTCGCGAATTGCCAGTCGAACCCGGGTCAGCAATGGATCTGCCAGGAACCTGGTCAGTTCCGGGTGGAACGGATCGCCGCGTCGGTTCGCCGTCCGGGACGCCGCGAGATATCCGGAATATGCGGTGAGCGCCGATTCTCGGGCCGCCCGTTCCTCGGCCGCCGAATGGCTCTGGGCCGTCTTCGGCGCCGCTGACAGGGGCTGCGTCGTGGTCTCGGCTTCCGTGCCGCAGGCGGCGACCGGGCCGACCGCCAGGACCGCGACCAGGAAGATCGTCCATCGGCCGGGGTGCTGTGCTCGCAACGCCGCCCCTCCTTGCTGGCGACCCGGCCAGGCGGCACGCCGACCGCCCCCGGGCGTGCGGCAACGCGGCCGGATGATGTCATCCGGACCCTGTTGCGTCACCGCGGTATTCGCCTGTGCTGATCTTAGAAAAGCCGTGAATCGATGCCCTCGCGTTGCCTCCGACGCCGCTTGCGGGGTTGCGTCGTACTCAAGGGGCGAGCATAAGCTGACGCCTGCCGATGCAACAGAGGCAATTCATGCAAACACTCTCGGTGACGGTTGGGTGGTAATGGGGGATGGCACGTACGGGGCCGGACATCGCGGGTCGGGGCCGCCCTCGGATGGCACCATGACGGCCGTGCCGTCGGCTGCGGGTGCGGGGTGCGTGGTCCTTTCGGCCGGTCAGCCGGCCCGCTCCGGGAGGGTGGGTCCGAATTGCCCGCAGGTCGGGGTGCCTACCGTGCCCGGCCGGCCGCCCCGCCGGCCGGGCGGCCCCGCTGGGCCATGGCGGGGTGTGGCCGGGTCGGATTCGGCATCATTCGCTACACGAGGGCGAGTCGAAAGTGACTCACCGTGTCCTCCCCGACCCGGCCGTCCGGCCGGCCCGGGAGCCGGACATGCCCGCTGACCCCCCGTCCCGGCCGCTCGCGGCACCCGTCGAGCCGGTCGAGTCCGCGTCGGTCGAGTCCGCGTCGGTCGGGCCGGTCCCGCCGGCCGTGCCGGGGACACGCGCCGGGTCGCGAGGGCGGCCGTGGGCGCGACTGGCGGCGGTCCTGGCCGTCGCCCCGGTGCTCCGCCTCGCGGTCGCCCGGTACGCCGTACCGTCCGGGGAGCCGGACCGGACGGCCTGCCCGACCTGCGGCATGCCGCTCGCGCTCGATCGGCCCTGGCCGGCGCTCGGGCCGGCGGCCCGCTGTCCGGCCTGCCGGTCCCGGGTCGGCGCGCCGCCCGGCACGGTCGAGGTCGCCGTGCTCGCGGCGCTGGCGGTGCTCGTGTCGGTGGGAGGGTCGCCGGGCGAGCGGGCGGCCCTGGCCTGGTGGCTCGGCTGGGCGGTGCCGCTGGTCTTCGTCGACGCGGCCGTGCACCGGCTGCCCGACCGGCTCACCTGGCCGGCGGCCGTCGGGGTCCAGGCGCTGCTCGGGGTGGCCGCGCTGGCCGCCGAGGGGCCCGCTGCCTGGCTGCGGGCGGCGGCGGCCGGGGCCGGCCTGGCGCTCTGCTTCGCCGCCACCACCCTGGTGCTCGGGCGGCGCGGCTTCGGCCTCGGCGACGCCAAGCTGGCGCTCGGGGTGGGTGCGCTGCTCGGCTGGTACGGCTGGCCGGTCCTGGTGCTCGGGGTGCTGGTGACGTTCACGCTCTCCGCGCTGACCAGCCTGGCGCTGCTGCTGGCCCGCCGGGTCCGCTGGTCCAGCCACCTGCCCTTCGGTCCGTTCCTGGTGCTCGGCACGGTCGTCACCCTGCTCCTCACCCCATGACCGAGGCCCTTTCGTCAGCGGCCCCGGCTGGCGTCGGCCACCGGGCGTTCGGCCCGGCGTTCCCGGCGGCGCAGCACCCCCGCGACCGGCCGGGCCAGCAGCGGGGTGCCGACGGTGGCCACCAGCGCACCGAGGAGCAGGCCGGCGGCCACGTCGTGCGGGTAGTGCACGCCGACGAAGGTGCGGGAGAACGCGGCCAGCACGGCCAGGGGGACCGCGTACCAGGCGAGGCGGGGGGAGAGCAGCAGGATCACGGCGGCCAGCGCGCCCGCGATCGTCGAGTGGTTGCTCGGGAAGGACCAGTCGCCCACGGGTGGGCACTGCCCGGCGACGATCACCAGCTCGGCCGGGGTGCGGCAGGGGCGCTCCTCGTCCACCACCGTCTTGAGCAGCTCGCTGCCGCCGTACGCGAGGACGACCGCGACCGGCGCGGCCACGGCGAGCGCGAGGCTGCGCGGCCCGGCACCCAGCCTCGGCAGGGCCGCCGCCACGAACAGGAGCCCGAGCAGGATGATCGACCACTCGGTGAAGTGCGCGGCGAACCACTGCACCGAATCGGGCGTGTCGTCCGCGAAGTCGACGATGTCGCGGTACCAGTCGACGCTGAACTGCGGAACATCCGACAAGAAACCGTCAATCATGCCTCAACCTATCAAGTGTTCATCTTCCGTTCACCTGATCACACGGTAGGCGACTGAACCGGGTCCCCGCACCGGACGAACGTCAGGTGGCCACCACGACCAAGGTCGGTGGGGGCCCGGGGCAGCTCACGACTGGTCGGGCGCCGGCCGGGGCACGCCGCCCGACATCCGCTCGACGACCTCCTCCAGCGCCTCGAAGGCGTACGCCCAGTTGTGGCACTTGAAGCTGCGCAGCCCTTCGATGGGCGTCCGGCAGTCGGAGCAGTACACGCCGGCGATCGCGTCCGGCACCTCCGTGTTGACGTACCGGCGGTCGCCGAGGATCACCCGGGCGATCATCGACGGGTCGTGTACGCCGTGCAGCGCCGACGAGACGATGTCGAGCCAGGTCATCCGCCGACCACACTTCGGGCAGTCCGGCTCGTCGCCGCTGACCCACAGGGGTGCCCCGATGCTGCGCGCCGGCATCCCGAGCAGCTTCTCGATCCGGCGGACGTCGTGCTCCGGCGTCACCCAGCGGTGCCGGCCGGGCAGTGAGGCCGGTGAGTCGTACACGGCGCGGAACAGCACGGGGTCGACCTCGACGGTCTCTCGCTGACGGGTCATCGCGTACCTCCTCGACCGGGCGGCGCCGACCCTGCCGGCGTCGCAGCCCACCGTCGCCGCAGACCGGCGACGGACACAACCGGATCAACGACACGCGGGGTCGATGGCGGTCGCGGCTGCCACAACTTCGCCCGAGCAGGGCGTGCGGACGTCACCGCCCCCGGCAGCCAGCTCCCGCTGTCCCATCTGACGCTCGACGGCGCCCCGCCGCTGCCCGCGCAGCGGGGCCGGGTCGTCCACCAGTAGAGCACCGCCCCGCTGGTGCCCCGCACCCGCGCCGACATCCTGCGGTTCTTCGACGGGTACGACCTGATCGGGCCGGGCCTGGCCTGGCTGGCCGACTGGCGGCCCGACGGCGAGCCGCGGGACGGGGTGTCGCACGGTTTCGGCGGGGTGGGCGTCCGCCGCTGAAGCCGTGCGGCCGGGACGAACGGCACGTCGGCTGGCACTCCCGGGCGCGGCGGATCGGGGCGGCGGGTCAGCGGGCGGCCGACTGCTGGCCGGCCGAGCCGCGGCGCACCGCCTCGCTGGCCAGCCGCGACCGGCGCCGGTCCTCGTTGGAGGTCAGGTCGAACTTCTCGTACAGCCGGGTCAGGTGCTTCTTCACCGCGCTCTCCGTGATGTGCAGGGCGGTCGCGATCGCGCGCACCGAGGGCGGCTCGGGGAACGGCTGGCCGCCGGAGACGTACGGGCGGCAGAGCACCGTGATCACCTCCTGCTCGCGCGGGGTCAGGGCGGGCGGCGCGGGCGGCGGCTCGACGTGCAGGGTCCGGGTGCCGGGGTGCTCCGACGGGGCGTGGAAGAGCAGCCGGGCCGGGCCGACCTCCACCCGGTCCCCGTCCCGCAGGATCTGTGCCTGACGCACCGGGCTGCCGTTGATCGTGGTGCCGTTGGTGCTGCCCAGGTCCCGGATCGACCAGCCGGACGGGTAGCGCTCGACCAGGGCGTGCAGGCGGGAGACGAGCCTGCTGTCGATGGGCAGCTCGTTGGTCTTCGCCCGTCCGATGGTCAGCGCGTCGGTGGTCAACGGCACCAGCCGGACGCCACCCGCGCCGTACACCTCGAAGTAGCCCTCCGCCACCCGCGCCTCCGAACGGTCAGTCGCCGCAGTACGGCGCGGTCGTCGCGCTGGTCGGCACCCCGGTCCGCACGCTCGTCACGGTGGCGGTCGCCGTGGTGCAGCCGCCGTCCACCGGGAACGGCTCGGTCCACAGCTCGAACGGCTGCCCCGTCGCCCGCTGCCGCACCCCGATCGGCCCGGACGCGTCGGGCGACCCCGACGGTCCGGCCGCCCCGGTCCCGGGGCGGACCGTGAGGTCGACGTCCCAGGTGCCGCCGTCAGTCGCCGAGTTGTCCCGGTACTGCTTCCACACCCAGACGTACGCCATCACGGCCCGGCAGGCAGGCGACCAGTACTGCTTCACCGAGATCGCGCGCAGGCCGCCGGCGTACCCGTACGCCGACGTGCCCACCTGGTAGGCGTCGTCGTAGCAGCGGCCCGGGGGCGCGTCGTCCCGGCTCGCCCGGCGCGGGTGGCCGGTCCCGACCACCCGGACGGTCACCGGGTCCGGCGACCCGGCCACGGTCAGCGCCAGCACCGGCCGGCGTGGCCCCGGCGCGCGGGGGGCGAAGAGCAGCCGTACCTCGCACGCCCGCCCGGGTGCCAGCGGCCGGGCCGTGCATCCCTCGGCGGTGACCCGGAGGTCCCCGCCGTCCGCCCCGGTCGACGCGACCCCCGTCACCCGCACCGCCCGGTCGCCCGGGTTGCGCACGGTCAGCGTCTGCTCGGCGGAATCCACGTTGACCTCCTGATCACCGAAGGTCAGTTCCACCGGCATCTCGATGGGAGCCGGGGCCGGCAGGGCCGCCGACCAGCCGGTGGCCAGCACCGACACCAGTGCGACCAGCAACCCGACGGCACGGCCCGGCGCGCGCCGGGGCACCCCGGGCGACTGCCGGCCCCGCACGGTGGCGGTGAGGTCCAGGTCGAGGGCCGCCCGGCGGCGCGCGCTGAGCGAGAACCGGGGCCGGGGCGGCACCTGATCGCCGTCGGCGGCCGGGGCGTCGTCCGGCCGTTGGTGGGCGGCCCCGTCGTCCCCGCCGCCGGGCACGAGCGGGGTGACCGGCTGGCCGGCGGCGCGCTGTGCCCGCTGGAGGTCCTCGGCGAACGCGACCGCCGTCGGATGGCGCAGCGCCGGGTCCTTCGCCATCGCCCGCTCCAGCACCACGCACACCGCCTCGGGTACGCCGGCCGGCCGTAGGTCGGGCACCGGATCGGCGGCGACCCGCCGGAGCAGCCGCGCCAGCGGCTCCGTCCCGTCCGGTGGCCCCGCGCCCGACGGTGCCTCGGCGAAGGCGGGCGTGCCCCGGATCCAGTGCAGCACCGACGATGCCAGCGCGTACACGTCCGAGGCGACCGAGGCCGGCTCACCGCGCAGGATCTCCGGCGCGGCGTGCAGCACGCTCGTCGTGACCCGGCGTCGCCCGGGGGCGGGCTCCGCCGCCCGGGGCCGGGCCAGCCCGAAGTCGGCCAGCTTCGGCTCGCCGTACCGGGAGATCAGAATGTTCTCCGGCTTCACGTCGCGGTGCAGCACGCCGGCCCGGTGTGCGGTCTCCAGCGCCCCCGCCACCGTGATTCCGCCGGCCACCGCCGCCGGCCATCGCTGCGCCGCCGACTCCGCCCCGGGTGCGCCGCCCGCCCGGGCGGCGGCCAGCCGGTCGGCCAGCGAGCCACCCTCCTCGTACGCCATCAGCAGGTACGGGTTGCCGGCCGCCGTCCGACCGGCCTGGTGCAGGGTGACGATGTGCGGATGGTCGGAGAGCCGCCCCAGCACCCTGAGCTCACGCTCGAAGCGGGCCCGGGACGGGCCGTGCCAGTCGGCGGCGAGCACCTTGACCGCCACCCAGCGGGAGAAGTCGGGCTGCCAGGCGCGGTAGACCACGCCGAAGCCGCCCCGACCGATCTCGACCGCGTCCGTGCAGCCGGCCACGCCGAGGTCGAGCCCCGGGACTGTGTCGGCCTCCCCGGGGCGGTGGGGCGCCGACTGCTCTGTGTGGACCATGGCGGCCCATTATGACCGAGGGGTGTGCCAGGAATGTCGTCCGCTGCCGACCGCTCACCTGTCACCCGGCCGTGCCGGGCACCGGAAGGCGGCCAATCGGGTGGGGCCCGGTCGACGCCGAGCCCCATCAGGCCGTTACGGCAGGTTCGGCGGGCAGGTCGTCCGGTGCCAGGTGGAGTAGCGGGTACGGACGCCGTACTGGAAGTCCTCCAGGCAGTTGCCGTACACGTACATCCCGACCTCGACGGTCTTGCTGGCGTCGGAGTAGTAGATGAAGGTGATGCTCTCGTTGTCGTTGGGGTACGGCAGGGCCATGGCCGGGCTGGCCACGACCGCCGTGGTGCCGGCGACGGTCAGCAGGGTGGCCAGGACGGCGTTCCGCACGAACTTCTTCAACTCAGCGCCTTCCGATCGAGTTGGATGGATGCTCGGATGATAGTCGTCCATCGATCTCCAGCCCAGGTGCTCCAATCCCGCCCCGAATTCCCGGGAGGCTCGGCGACCCGGCAAACTGGGTGGATGGGGCCACCGCGGGTCGGACCGGCATGATCGGCCTGCCGCCGCGGGCCACGGACGGGCAGGAGTGAACCGGCTGGCATGACTGATCCAGACGACGGAGCGCGGCTGGCCGCGTCGATGTCCGGCCGACTCGCCTCCCTGACCTTCGTGGACCGCACCACCGAACAGGTCACCGAACTGCTCATCGACGCGGTCGCCGACTGGGGCACGGCGCAGGGCTGGCGGGTCTACCGGCGGGCGGCCAGCGTGGTGCCGCTTCCGCCGCCGATGTCCGGGCAGCGATCCGTCATCGACATCGCCTGCGCCCGGCCCGCCGCGCCGCCCGTGGTGATCGAGGTCGATCACACCGACCGGCGCCGTACGGTCGAGAAGCTCCTCGCCGAGGCCGACGCCGGGCGGGTGCCGATCTGGGTGCGGTGGGGTGCCCGTGGCTTCGTCGAACCGCCGGAACCGGTCCGAATGGTCACCGTCCCGGTGACCGCGCGGCGCGGCGAGGCCGGCGTGCGGCTGCACTCCCGACAGCCGGCGCGGCAGCTTCCACCGCCGGAGCACCGCGCCGCCCCGGTCGCCGCCGGCCCACCGGATTCCCTCTTCGACCCCGCCGGCGAGAGTTGAGACGGCTGCCCGACGCGCGAGGCCACCGGGCGGGTCCCGGTTCAGCTCGGCCCCGCCCATCCAAGCAGGCGGCGGCGCTGGCTCCCGTCGACCGGCGTCGGCCAGCCGGTCGTTGGGTGCCCAGCTGCGGGCAGAAGGCGGCGTATGTGGAGTTCACGGCGGACGGCGAGTGGCGTGGGCCCGGTCGGGTCTGCCCTACCCCGCCAGCCCGGACAGCCCTACCGGAAACCGGGGTGTGAGCTAGATCGATCCACGAACGGCGGGTCCATAGCGTTGAGGCATGACCACGTCGACCGTTCTCCCGCCGCCGTTACCCCGGCAAGACCCGTACGCCCGGCCGCGCCACCAGCGGCCCGGCAACCTTGCCGCGCGGATCGCGGGCTGGAGCGCCCGGCACCGCACCATCGCCATCGTCGGCTGGCTGCTGTTCGTGGTCGTGGCGACCGCTTTCAGCGCCGTGTTCGGCACCGTGCAGGCCGCCGACGGCTCGTACGGCCACGGCGAATCCGGCCGGGCCAGCGAACTGATCGCCTCCGCGGGCTTCCCCGACCGGGCCGGCGAGATGGTGCTGATCCACAGCGACGACCTACTCGCCGAATCGCCCACGTTCACCAAGGCCGTCACGGCCACCGTCAGCGCGGTCGAGGGCACCGGCCGGGTGGAGAACGTGCGCGCCGACGCGATCTCGGCCGACCGGCACTCGGCCCTGGTCACGTTCGACCTGTCCGGGCCGGCGGACACCGCCGTCGACCGGGTCGACGCCGTACGCGACGCCGTCGCGGTCGTGCAACGGGAGTTTCCGGACCTGCTGGTGGCCCAGACCGGGGACGCCAGCCTGGACCAGTCGCTCAACGAGATCCTCGCCGGTGACATGCACCGGCTGTCGCTGCTCTCCATCCCGGTCACGCTCGGCATCCTGATCGTGGCGTTCGGCGCGCTGCTGGCCGCCGTACTCCCGATGGGCCTGGCCCTGACCGCGTTCCTGGCCTCCCTCGGCCTGCTCGCCGCCGCCAGCCGGCTGGTGCCCACGGTCAACACCACGATGCACCTGATGCTGCTGATGGGCCTCGCCGTCGGCGTCGACTACTGCCTGTTCTACCTGCGCCGGGAACGGGAGGAACGGGCCCGCGGCGCCGACCCGGAACGGGCCCTGGCGATCGCGGCGGCCACCTCCGGCCGGGCCGTGCTGATCTCCGCGCTGACCGTCATCATCGCCACCTCGGGCATGTTCCTCACCCGTGACACCGTCTTCGCCAGCCTTGCCACCGGCACCATCCTGGTGGTCGCGATCGCCGCCCTCGGCTCACTCACCGTGCTGCCGGCCGTGCTGTCCAAGATCGGCGACCGGATCGACCTCGGCCGGGTGCCCGGGCTGTACCGGCGCAAGGCGGACGGCCGGGGCTGGGCCAGGTTCCTCGATCTGGTGCTGCGCCGGCCGGGACTGTCCGCGATCCTGGCCACCGTCGCGCTGGTGGCGCTCGCCGCGCCGGCGCTCGGCATGCGCACCGCTGAGGAGGACATCACCACGCTGCAGGCCTCCGCCCCGGCGCTGGACACGTTCGTCAAGGTCGGGGCGGCCTTCCCCGGCGGCGGCGACCCGGCCGTACTCGCGGTCCGGGCCGACGACGTCACCACCCCGGCGCTCACCGCCGCCATCGGCCGGTTCCGGTCCGAGGCACTGGCCACCGGGGCGCTGCACGAGCCGGTGACGGTCGAGATCAACCCCGACCGGACGCTCGCCGTGGTCAGCGCCGGACTGTCCGGCACCGGCATCGACACCGTCTCCGAGCAGGCCGTACGCGCCCTGCGCGAAGACGTCATCCCGCGTACGGTCAACGGCGTCGACGGGGCCGAGGCGCTGCTCACCGGACAGGCCGCCGCCTCGGTCGACTACAACGACGCGATGGGGCGCAGCGCCCCACTGGTGTTCGGATTCGTGCTCGGCCTGGCGTTCCTGCTGCTGCTCGTCTCGTTCCGGTCACTGGTGGTGGCCCTGACCGCGATAGTGCTCAACCTGCTCTCCGTCGCCGCCGCGTACGGGCTGCTGGTGCTGGTCTTCCAGCACGGCTGGGGCGAGAGGGTGCTCGACTTCGAGTCCGCCGGTGCGGTCACCAACTGGGTGCCGCTGTTCCTCTTCGTGATCCTGTTCGGGCTCTCGATGGACTACCACGTCTTCGTGCTCAGCCGGATCCGCGAGGGCTACGACCGGGGCTGGCCGAACAAGCTCGCGGTGTCCCGGGGCATCCGCGGCACCGCAGGCACCATCACCAGTGCCGCTCTGGTCATGGTCGCGGTGTTCGGGCTGTTCACCACCGGCTCGCTGGTCTCGATGAAGGAACTCGGCTTCGGCCTGGCCGTCGCGGTTCTGATCGACGCCACCATCGTCCGGGCCGTGCTGTTGCCCTCGGTGATGGTCCTGCTGCGGGAACGGAACTGGTACCTGCCGGGCTGGCTGGCCTGGCTGCCCGCCCTCTCCCATGGCGAGGCGCACGACGACGTCGACCGGGTACGGCAACCGGTCGAGGTCTGAACGTCGGCGCAACGGGGGCGAACGCCGTACGGGGCCGGGGGACCCGTACGGCGTCGGCGTCGGCGGATGTCGCTGAGGGTGGCGCACCTCGCGGACGAGAGGCCGCTCGTGCCACGGCCGGGGCGCTGTCGAGTGCTCCAATTGCACGGTCGGACAGAATGGTGTCGATGGGAGCGGTCCGAGCGATCGGCCGGACACAGGGCACGCACATGTTGATCGCCTGCCGGCCCACGTTCGGTCGATAATCCGTCAGCGGGCGCGGTTGGTCGCTGATCATGGGAGTTCCCGAATTCATCGATCATTCGGGGGGAAACGGACGCCGGGTGGGCGGGCGATGGAGTTCGAGAGGCCGCTCGCCCCCTTGATTCGTCGGCGATCAATCCTGTGCGGATCCGGTTAGTATCGATACCCGCCCCCACTCTGAAAGATCATGGGTATTGGACGTAGTCGTTTGAGTCGCGATGGTGGAAACCGCCCCGATGAGCGGCGGGGCTGGCCCGTCCAACCGGGATCCAGGCGGGTCAGTGCGGCCGGCGACCGGTCGGTCGCGGGCGGCGCCATCAGCAACAACGTCATCGCGACCGGCGACAAGGCGTCGATCAACATCAACCGCTATCACTCGAAACTGCCTCCGGTCGAGGAGGTCGGCTGGCGGAAGGTGTGGATGGCGCCCCGACGTCCGGCGCCGGTGTTCGTCGGCCGGGACCGCGCCCTCGCCGAACTGGAGCTGACCATGGCGGACGGGAGCGGGGTCGTCGGGCAGAGCGTCGCCGGGCTGGGCGGGGTCGGCAAGACGGAGCTGGCCCTGCAGTACGCGGCGGCGAAGCGGGCTGCGTACGCCTCGGTTTTCTGGATCACCGCCGACAGTCCGACGAACCTGACCGAGGGCCTCGCCCAGGTGGCCCGCCGGCTGGCACCGGGGCTGGCCGCTCCGCCCGAGGCGGCGGCCGACTGGGCGATGGCGTGGTTGCAGCGGTACCCGGGCTGGTTGCTGATCCTCGACAACGTCGAGGATCCCGCCGACATCGCCCAGTTCCTCGCCGGTGCCGACGGCGGTCACGTCCTGGTGACCACCCGGCGGCACCTCGACTGGGCCGACCACGGGCTCAAGCCCGTCCGGCTCGACATACTCGACCCCGCCGAGGCAATCGATCTGTTGGTCCGCCGGACCGGTCAGCGTGACCGCGCCGCCGCGCAGCGGATCGCCGCCGCGCTGGGTTGCCTTCCGCTGGCCCTGCAACAGGCCGCCGCTTACGTCAAGGCGACGGCGGAGCCGCTGGCCTCGTACGCGGACCGCCTGGAGGACGGCCTCACGGAGCTCATCGCGGAGATGGCGCCCGGGGCCCGGCAGGAGCGGGCGGTCAGCCGGGTCTGGCAGATCACCCTCGACGTGCTGCTGGCCGAGGATCCGCGCGCCGTCGAACTGCTCGACGTGCTCGCCTGGCTCGGCCCGGCGGACCTGCCACGCGACCTGGTCGCCACGTTCGCCGGGGGGAGCGTCGGCGAGGCGAACCGGATGCTGGCCCTGCTCGCCTCGTACAGCATGATCAACCTGACCCACGAGTCGGTGAGCATCCACCGGCTGGTGCAGGCGGTGCTGCGCGGAACGCCGACGGAACGGACCGCTTCGGGTCTCGCCCCGGCCGCCAGCCAGGCTGTCGACCTCCTCGCCGGGGCGATGCCGAGCGATCCGGAAGGGAACATGGACGGCTGGCCCCGGTGGTGGAGCCTGCTGCCCCACGTCCATGCGCTGGGCGACAACATCGGCGGCGGCAACCAGGACCAGGTGCTGAGTCAGCTACTCAACCAGGCCGGCCTCTTCGCCGCTGTTCAGGGCCGCTACGCGGAGACCGCGAAGCTCGCCGGCCTCGCCCTCGAAATCGGCAGGCGTGATCTGGAGCTGGACGAGCCGGAGCTGGCGACCCTGCTCGGAAACCTCGGCGCAGCGTACTCGAACCTGGGCCGGCACGCCGAGGCGGTCGAGCTGGAGGAGGAGGCGCTCCGCATGGCGAGGCGAACCCTCGCCCCGGACGATGTCGCCATCGCCACTCGGCTCAGCAACCTCGCCATCACCTACTCCGCGCTCGGCCGGCCAGGCGACGGCGTACCTCTGCTGCTGCGCGCGGTGCGGGTCACCGAGGAGGCGTACGGCTCCGACAGCCGGCTCGTCGCGAACTGCCTGGCCAACCTCGCCTCGGTCTACCAGCAGTTCGGCCAGACCCGGGAAGCGGTGCCGTTGCAGCGCCGAGCCCTGACGATCAGCGAGCAGGAACTCGGGCCGGATCACATCACCGTCGCGTACCGGCTGGTCGACCTGGCGGGCAGCTACCGGGAGCTGGGCGGGATCACCGAGGCGCTGGAGCTGGTGCAGCGGGCCCGGGCCATCGCCGAACGCCGGCTGGAGTCGGACCACCCCGGCCTGGCGATGTTCCTCGGCGCCGTGGCCGAGATGCGGGGTGCGCTCGGCGAGCACGACGAGGCACTGCGGCTAGAAGAGGCCGCCCTGGACATCGTCACCGCGGCCCTGGACGACGACCATCCGGACGTCGCCATCCGGCTGAGCAACCTGGCCGGCACCTATCGAAAGCTGGGACGGGCGGAACAGGCGGCCGAGCTGGACGAGCGTGTGCTGCGGATGGTCGAGTCCCGACACGGCCCCGACCATCCGGACGTCGCCGTCGGACTGAGTACCCTGGCCAGCTCCTACCGGATGCTCGGGCGGGCGGAGGAGGCCCGAGGGCTGGACCAGCGGGCCCTGACCATCACCCAGACCCACTTCGGCCCCGACCACCGGGACGTGGCGAACCGGCTGGTCGGCCTCGCGAGCAGCTACTACGAGCTGGAGCGGTTCGAGGACGCGGCACCGCTGCTGAAGCGGGCGGTCGAGATCTCCCGGCAGACGTACGGTGACGACCACGCCGACGTGGCGATCACGCTCGGCAACCTGGCCGACGTCTACGAGAACCTGGGCCGGTTGGACGACGCGGCGGAGGCCAACCGCCAGGCGCTGACCGTGACGCGGAACCTGCTGCCCGAGGACCACCCCGACCTCGTACCCCGGCTGGACGCCCTCGCCGACAACTACCGGGACCTGGAACGGCTCGACCAGGCCTACGCGCTCTACCAGCGTGCCCTGGGGATCGTCGAGCTTACGCACGGCCGGCACCACGAGGGGCTGATCGAACGGCTCGACATCATCGTCGACATCCTCCCGGCTCTGGGCCGGCACCATCGGGCCGTCGCGGCGTTGGAGCGGGCGCTCGCGGTCGCGGAGGCGAACTACGGCCCCGCAGACCTGCGCCTGGCCGAACGGCTCGGCCGGCTCGGCACCGCCTACTACCAGGCCGAGCGGTACGCCGAGGCGGCGCCGCTGGAGGAGCGGGCGCTCGCCATCGTCGAGGCCCACCCCGGCGCGCCCCGGTCGGAGCTGCTGTTGCGTCTGCACAACCTCGCCGCGACCTACCGCGAGCAGGACCGGGTGGCGGAGGAGGTGCCGCTGCGGGAACGCGAGCTCGAAGTCGCCGGAGAGGAGTACGGCGTCGACCATGTCGAGGTCCTCGACCCGCTCCGCAGCCTCGGTGGGGCGTACGACCGGCTGGAGCGCTACCTGGACGTACTCCCGGTCCACCGCCGGGCGCTGGCCATTGTGGAGCGGGTCCATGGCCCGCACCACCCCGAGGTGGCCGTGATACTCGGTCGGCTCGGCCTCGCCTACTACGAGTTGGGTCGGACGGAGGAGGCCATCCCGCTGGAGACAAGGGCGCTGGAGATCGCCGAGGGCTCGCCGGACCAGGCCGAGCTGCTGCTGCGGGTGGAGAACCTGGCGGAGAGCCATCGAGCGGTGGGGCAGACCGAACAGGCCCTCGTCCTCGACGAGCGGGCACTCGGCATCGTCGAGGAACTCCACGGCCCCGACGACCCCGCACTCGTCAAACGGCTGGACCGACTCGCCGGGTCGTACGCCGCGACCGGTGATCCGGAGAAGGCTGTGGCGCTGCGTACCCGGGCGTTGATGATCGCCGAGCGGGCCTTCGGGCAGAACCACCCCGAGGTGCTGCCCCGGCTGGACCGGCTCGCCTCGGCGCATGCCGCAGCCGGGCAGAACGCCAGGGCGATCTCCGTGCAACGTCGGGCGGTTGCGTTGACGGAGGCGACGTACGGGTCCGGAAATCTTGACCTCGCGGCGCGGCTCGGCAGCCTCGGACACTACTACTACGACCACGGCCAGCCCGGCAGCGCCATTCCGATCGAGGAGCGCGCGTTGGCCATCACCGAGGAGGTGTGCGGGGAACACCACCCCGACCTGGTGCTCCGGCTGGTCAATCTCGCCGCCAGCTACCAACAGCGAGGGCAGCGCGGGGAGGAGGTGTCTCTGCTCAAGCGCGCGCTCCGGATCGCGACGGACAATTTTCCGCCGGACCATCCTACGTTCGAGGACATCAACGCCCGACTCGATGGCCGGTAGGCGACCGATCGACAACCACGTAAGACCACTTTGTACAGTGCATAGTGGACGGACCGACTTTGCTGTGCGGTACACGGCATCACTAGGGTCGAAACACTCCGGCAGCTGATTTCCCCTCTCATCCGCGCTGACTCCTGAGGAGCGGTTCATGGTCGCCGAACCAAACCAGGCCGAAACGAACCACGACCTGTTCGAAAACGTGGCCGAGTTGGAGCCGAACGGCATCGAGGCGGCTGCGAAACTTCGGGAGGTGCACGGCGACCTGGTTAAGGCCGGTGCCACGTCGGACGCGGAACGCCTGCTGGCCCTGGACCGGGCGGCCGCCCGTCGCGACTACGCCGGCTTTGAGCGGATGATCGCCGTCGAACACCCGCTCGACGAACTTTCGGAGCTCAAGCACGCCCGGGCCCGCACACTGAACGGCTGGCGCAACGCGGCGGCCCTGGTGCCGCTCCTGATGACCTGGTGCTTCCTCGGCCTGGCCAGCTGGCACTACCACCGCCAACTTCAGGCGGAGCCGGAGTTGGCCACGCAGCCCTTCCTCATGCTCTGGGAGCAGCGGTTCGGCGGTGCCCCCGTCCTCACCTTCGCCGAGACGGCGCTCTTCGCCTTCCTCATGCTCGGGCTGGTGCTGGTCCTCACCATGCTGGCGCACCGGCGGGAGACCGAGGCCAACCGCGTCATCGCCGGGTTCCGCGCTCGGGTCGACGGCGCGCTCGGCGCGCTCGCCCTCGCCATCGAGATGAGCGCGGTCCGGTCGCCGATGACCGCCGAGGAGTGGGCTGCGGCCGCACAGCGGGTGCTCGGCGAGACCCAGCGCCTCATCGAGGCGGCGGTCCGGGACACCCGGGCCCTCGCCGAGACGAACATCCAACTCGCCACCGAGGGCCGGGAGGCGGTGACCGCCTTGTACGCCCAGGGCCGCACGGAACTCGCCGAACTGCACACCAAGGGGAGGGAGTTCGTCGGCGGACTGGCGGAGGAGACCCTGGCCACGATGGTCGCAGTACGCACCGAGAACGTCCAGCTGATCGCCGGCACGGCCGAGCAGGCCAGGGAGGTGCTCCAGCAGGCCGGCACGGCCAACCGGCAACTCATCGAGCAGCAGATGTCGCCGCTGTTCGAAGGGTTCCGGGAGTCGCTGCGGGAGTACCGGGCCGACCACGAGACGTACCAGACCAGCGCCGCCACGCTGGCTAGCGGGGTGACCGAGTTGGCGGCAGCGGCCCACCTGCTCGGCGGGAGCGTCGGGACGTACGCGGCCACCGCCACTTCCATCGACGAGCACCTGCGGCGGATCGACAACTCGCAGAGTGCCTTCGTGGCGCGGCTCACCGAGAACTCGCAGAGCATGACGACTGCGGCGACCGCGATGCGCGAGGCCACCGAGACGATGAGCGGCCGTCTCCGTGCCGACCTGGAGGCCCTGGCCGGCAACGTGGTCGCCGCCAGCAACAGGCTGGCCGAGGTCGATCGGGACCTGGTCACCACCGGCAGCGCCCTCGAACTGACCACCAGGGCGCTGCACGCGACCGCGACCAACCTGGACCGGGTCGCGACGGACCTGGCCGGTGTCGCGGCCGGCCTCGCGGCGGCCAGCGGCCGGGGCGGGTGGTGGGGACGCTGGATGCGACCCCTCGGCCGGTAGCGGAGCGAGACCGAAGTTCGGCCAACGGGTGCGGGAGGATGGCGCATGTGGTTCCTGGCTCGTAGACGGCACCGGTCAGCCGGACGGGCTTCGGGCAACGAGGTCTTCGGCACCATCGGTTGGCTCTTCGCCGATCTGATGTTCGCGCTCGCGATGACGTACCTCGTGGCGACGACGATGGGGGCGCCGCTCCTGCCGGAGCCCGAGCCGACCTCCTCGCCGTCCGCGTCCGCGTCGCCGTCGCCGTCGGCGACCCCGCCCCCCGAACCGGTGCTGGAACTCGCACCGGTCAGCATCCGGCTGACCTCGGTCGACTGGCGCGGCCTGCTGGCCAACGACCCCGGGGCGACCCGGGCGTTGCAGGACCGGGTCCGGTCCCACCCCGGCCTGAAGGACCGCCGGGCGGGGCTGGTGCTGACCTTCGGTGGCGCCTCGGGCGGCAACACCGACAGGGCGTTGCAGGTCGCCGGCCGGGCCAACGCCGCCCTCGCCGGGCTCGGCCGGGATCGGATCATTTTCCGGGGTACGGTCTACCGCCCGTTCCTCAGCCTCGCCTCGCCGCCCTCGACGCTCACCATCGACGTCTACCTGTTCAAGCTCTGACAACACCGGGTCAGGGCCGTGGCGGATGCCCTGATCAGGCGCTGATCGCTGATCACGTCTCCCACTCCACCGCCACGCTGTCCGTCGCCGCGGCGGTGAAGAGCCGGTGATGCGACTCGTCACCGGTGCCGCGCGGCAGCGCAACCGTCCGTTGACCGGTCACCGTCATGCCCGACGGTATTTCGGCGACCCGGATACCGTCGGCCCGGGCGCACGGGAGCCGCCCGGGCCGACTGACCAGGACCAGCGCGGGCAGCGTCACCGGTTGCTCGGTCCACAGGATCAGCTCCCGGCGTCGCCGGTTCAGGTGCCGGACCGCGTATCCGACCCGGACGCCGGGCCGCCGGATCCGCACGGGTACGCCCGAGGTCACGAAGTCCAGGCCGTCCCGACGTACCACGGCGGCGACGAGGACGTACAGCTCGCCGCCGTCGCCGGCCGGCACCTCGACACCGCCGTACGGCTCCCCGCCGAGCCGGTCGACCACGAGTTGGCCGGATGCGGCGGTCGGATCGACCGGCAGTCTCGCCGTGTCGTGCCCGACCAGTGCCGCCACCACCCCGTCTGGCCAGCGCCAACCCAGCCGAACCGTCGCGCCGCCGAACTCGCCTTCGACGTCGGCCGGCTCGTTGGTGTATGCGTACCGGCGGGGCCGGCCCACGTGCCCGGAGTGCTCGAACAGCAGCACCGGGAAGTACGAGCAGAGGTCCATCTCCGAATTGATCCAGACGTCATCGGCCGGTGGCCCGTCGCGCAGGATGAGGCCGTCCCGGTGCAGCGCATCCTCGGCCATCACCTCGCCCTCCCGGAGCCACCCGGCACCGGCCTGGCGGACGATCCAGACGACCCCGGCTTCTGCGGCCGGCCAGCGGAGCTGAACCCGGTGCCGGTACATGCCGGTGGTGGTGGGCTTCGCGGCGGCGGTCAGCGGCCCTGGCGGCAGCGGCCGCTCGATCGGGGTGACGTCGAGGACCACCCCGGGCGACCACCAGAGACCGTCGGCGGCATCCCGGTAGGCGACCCGTAGCGTGTACCGGTAGCGCATGCCCGTGCGGACCTCGGTGTCGACGGCCCGGCCCACCCCGAGCTCGGACAACACCACCCCGTCCGCCCCGGAGCCGAGTGCCGTCCGGCGCACCTCGACCCGGACGGCGTGCTCGGGTACCCGCCAGGTCAGCACCACCCGGCCCTCCTCGGCCGTGCAGCGTACGTCGGCGGCGTCGGCGGCGACGAGCACCGGCTCGGCGGCGGCCGGCGCGGAGAAGGTGCCCCGTCGCTCGGTGAAGACCGCGTACCGCAGGGTCCGGCCCGGCACCTCGGCCGCCCTGCGGTCCCGCCAGCTGGTTCTGACGGTCGTACCGACCCGCTGCTGGTCGGGCAGGTCCTCCACACAGCTCGGGGACCGCACGCCGACGCCTCGGACCACCACGTAGGAGATGTCCGGATCGAGGGAGGGCTGCCACTCCAACCGCACCCCGGCGGCCGGCCCGTCCACCACGGCGCGGACCCTCCGGGGCGGTTCCGGCGGAATGCGCTGGAGCTCGCCCCGGGCCGGTTCGAAGTCGTCGCAGACACGCAGCGCCTCGGCGTACAGCTCGGCCCGGGTAGTCGACGTGTGGTCAGGCTGCCGCGCCTGCCGGTAGTGCTCCCGGGCCTGGTCGACGGCTCGCTCGGCCTGGGACAGCAGTTGGTCCCGTTGCGGCAGGCCGTCCGGCGCGGCCCGCAACTGCTCTACGGCGGCGACGAATCGGCGCTCCCGGATCAGCCGCTCGACCGACGTCGCCGCCGTCGTGATCCGGTCCCGTGTCTCGTCCAGGGCCCGTCGTGTGTCGCGGAGCCGGACGGTCAGCTCGTCGGCCCGGTCGGGCGGGAGACGCCAGATCCGCTCCGCCCGTTCCAGGTCGAGCCGCGCCCGTTCCAGGTCGAGCCGCTCCGCCGCCGACCGCGCCTCCGCGAGGAGGCTTTCCACCAGCGGTCGCTGCCCGATCGGGAAACCGCAGCGGCAGCCGCCGCCGTACCGCGGCTCGACCTGTCCGCAGTTCGGGCAGGGGATCCGCAGGCTCTCCCCGCAGGTCTGGCAGACCTTCTCGCGGGGTTTGTTCAACTCGTGGCAGTACGCGCACTGGACCAGCCGGGCGAGCTGTCGCTGGGTCTCCTCTGCCGGCAGCTGCACCGGCCACTTCCGTGCCCGGAAGTATTCGACGAAGTAGCCCCTGGCGTGTTCGATGTCCTCGATCCCGCGATCCCGCGCCCGCCGCAGGAACAGCTCCACCTGGGGGGCGCTCACCTCAGCGGCGATGGAGAGGGTCTCCTCGAAGTCCGTGAGCAGGGACTGGAGTCTGGCCTGCCGCATCGAGACGTCGTGCCGGCGGTGCTCGTCATCGGAACCGAAGACGACCCGGGCGAGGCTGCTGAGCCGTTCCCAGTGCAGCACCTTGGGGTTGCGCTTGTCCTTGATCTTATGGGCCTTGTCGGCGAGCTGGTCGGCGGCGGCCAGCAGCACTTCCCGTGCGCTGGTGTGCGTGACCGCCTGGTCGACCTCATGCAACACGTCGTACAGCGACTGCGCCCTGACCCCGTCGAGATGGGTGAGGATCTCCGCTTCCCGGGCGGGGTCGAGCGGTGCCGGAACGTCCGAGAGCGCCTGGCGCAGCGGGGCCGCGGCCAGTCGTCTCTTGAGTTCCGGACTCGACTCGAGCACCTCGGCGAAGTCAGTTCGGAGCTTCGCCACCTCCTCCTCGAGCAGGAAACCCCGGACGAGCAGGAGATCGAGCCGGGCGGACAGCTCCGCGCGACGGGCGATCCGAGCGGCCTCCTGGAGCTGACCGGCCCGGGCCTGCTCCTGCTCCCGCCGCTCGGGGTCACGCATGACCCCGTCGATCTGCTCTTTCCAGAACAGCTTCGCCTTGGCCTCGCTGGCCCGCCGTCCGATACCGCCCGACGCTTTCGTCCAGCTCGCCCGCTGCTTCGCGAACTCACGGTTGAACAGCGCCTCGTCCCAGGGCACGGCGGGATCGAGCCCGAGCAGCAGGAAGAAGTTGGGCCGCTCCTCGTCCGGACCGGTCATGACGTTGGGGCGCCCTCGGTGATCTCCCGCGCGATCGTGCCGAGCACGGCGGTGAGCTGGCCGAGATCGGTGAAGAGCGCCTGTTCGTTCGAGGAGGCGATCCGCCGCAGAAACTCCCGATCGGCACCGCCGAACCCGACGGCGACGATGTCGATGTCCGCGCGGTGGCAGCGCTGCGCCTGCCGTACGGCGAGATCCTGCCGCGCCCACACCCCGTCGGCCAGCACCACTCCGAAGCGTAGGCCGGGCACCGACGCCAGCAGCTTGTGCAGCTCGTCGAATGGGTGGGTGGCGTTGCCGTAGCCGGTGCTCCCCACCTGGAGGTCACGGATCGCACCCTCGATCCGGGTGGCGTTGGTGGTCGCCTGCTGCCCCACCCGCACCCGGTCCGAGAAGGCGACGAGGCCGACCGAGGTGGTGGTGAGGTCCAACTGCCTGACGAAGGCCCGTGCCGCGCGCTGTGCCTCCAGCAGTGGCTCGCCCGCCATGCTGCCTGAGAGGTCGAAGGCCAGGTAGATGCTCTTCGGCTCGCGCGAGACCGTCCGGACCGGCGGTGCGAGGAACCGCTGCGGGATGTCCTCCGGCAGGCCGGCGACCTCCACCCGCAGCGCGCTGCCGGTGTGCCGCTCTGTCGCGGTCACCGCGACCATGGCGTTGTCGTCGTAGGCGTAGGTCAGGTCGACGACGACCTGACGCCGGCCGCGCGCCGGGAATCCGGTCACCAGGTACCGGCCCAGGTAGACGCAGGTGGCCGGGTCGTCGGTCTCGCCCTGGGTGAGGAAGACCTCCAGCAACTCCTTGCCGCTGCCGTCCAGGTGGAACTGGTACGGCCGGGTCTCCGCACCGGGGATGGACCGGTTGCGCGGCAGCAGGACGCTGTTGACATACCGGTCGCCTGCGGCATTCTCGGCGATCATGCCGAGGCCGTGCGCGACCACGTTGTGGATCTTTCGCGGCGCGTCGAGCCGCAGCTGCGGCTCGACCGGCACGGCGGAACCGTCCAGCCGCAGCCGCGTCTCCGCCTCCTGCTCCAGCAGGATCGCGGCCTGCGCCGCCGCACCGAGGGCCACCGCGTGATCGGGATGCACGCCGCCCATCGGCGGCCGGCCCGACAGTTGTTCGAGATGTCGTCGCACCATCGGCATCCGGGTCGACCCGCCCACCGGCAGCACCCCGGCGATGTCGGCCCAACCCAGCCCCGCCTCCCGGAGGACCTGGTCGATGAGCCGGCCGGTCTGGTCCAGCAGGTCCCGGCTGGCCTCCTCGAACGTCTCCCGGGCTATCCGGCAGATCAGCGACCGGCCGTTGACGACCAGCCGGAACTCCGCCGACTGCCGGGCGGAGAGGGCGCGCTTGAGATTCTCCACCTCGACCAGGAGCGCGTCCGGACCCTCCTCCAGAGCATCCGCCTCACCGGGGAACTCGCGCAGCACGAGCTGGGCCAGCCGGTCGTCCCAGTCCCGGCCACCCAGTTCGTGGTTGCCGGCGCTGCACAGCACCCGGATCTCGTCCGGTCCGATCCGGACGAGGGCGATGTCGAAGGTGCCGCCGCCCAGGTCGTACACCAGGACCGTCCGGCTGCCCGGCCCCGGGCGCAGCCCGTAGGCGAGGGCGGCGGCGGTGGGCTCGCTGATGATGCGGGGTACATCGAGCCCGGCGAGCCGGGCCGCCTCCATCGTGGCGGCCCGCTCGGGGTGGGTGAAGTACTCGGGCACGGTGACCACCGCCCGGCTCACCGGCCGACCGAGCGCCGCCTCGGCCTGCGTCTTGAGCTGGCCCAGCACCAGGGCGGAGAGTCTCGGCGCGCTCCACAGCTCGGCACCGAGCGGGAATTCGAAGGCCCGGTTGCCCATCGCCCGTTTGAACAGGTGCGCCACCTCGGTCCCGCCCCGGGCCTGCTCCCCCTTCGCGTGCGCCCCCACCACCGGGCGGCCGTCGACGAGACCGACCACCGACGGGGTGAGCGGCTCGCCCAGGGCGTTCGGGATGATCTCCGGATCCCCGTCCGGGTTGACCCACGCCACTGCCGAGTATGTGGTCCCGAGGTCGATGCCGACGGCGAGCGGCACCGGATCGCCGGCCGCGCCGGGCCGGCCGCTCAACCGATCACCCGGATGCTCTGCCCGTGCTCGATCGCGTCCGCGACCTGCTCGGCCGAGAGGGCCCGGTTGGTCTGGATGGTGGCGGTGACCTGCTTGCCGCCCGTGGAGTCGTCCCGGCCGGTGATGAGCAGCCGGCCCTCGTTGTCGAGCTGGAAGGTCACCTCGATCGGTGAGTTCGCCGGCAGCCCCGGAGCCAGTTCGAGGATCGCGTCGCCCACCTGCTCGCCGGTGCCGAAGTCCTCGACGTACTTCTCCCGCGAGGTGTTCTCGTAGATCTTCAGATCAACCGAGGGCTGCCCGTCGCGCAGGGTGCCGAAGGTGCCCTTGGCCTGCATCGGCAGCGTCTGCTGGGCCAGGATGAGGTTGGCGATGACCGGGGTCTTGTCCGGGCCCTTCAGCGCGCGGACCCCGAAGCTGTGACTGACCACGTTCTTGACCGTCATGCCGCCCAGTTGTTGCACCGTGTCCAGCCGCAGCCCGAGGTCGGTGGCGACGGCCTCCTCGGCCGCCTTCCGGACCTCCGCCGGTACGCGGGCGAGGTCGACCTGCTCCGGCGCGCAGTCGATCCCCTTGAGGATCTTGTTCCTGACCTTGTCGCCGATCGCGAGCTTCTGGCCGTAGATCGCGGCACCCTTGGCGACCGCCTGGTCCGGCTCGAAGCTCTTGATCTCAAAGGAGAACTCCGTCGTCAGCCGGGCAACGACCTGCGGCATTTTCGTCGAGCCGCCGACCAGCAACAGTCGGTCGACCTTCGGGTAGCCCAGCTCGTGGGCGGTCTGGAGCACCTGCCTGGTCAGGGTGACGGTGTCCTCCAGGAGATGCCGGGTCAGGTCGTCGAGCTTCTCCCGGGTCAGCGGCACCGTGACCTGCTGGCCGTCGTGCACCACCGGCACCTTTGTCTGAGTCAGGTTGCTCAGGGTCCGCTTGTGGCTCTCCGCCCGCAGCCACAGGTCCTGGACGGTCTCCGGTGAGTCGAGCGGGTCACCCGTTGCGCCCGGGTGCTCGGCCTGCCACTGCGCGGCGAGGTACTTGACGATCTCCGCGTCCCAGTCCCGGCCACCCAACTCGTGCTTGCCGTCGGTGGCGACCACCGTGATCGCCCGCTCCTTGACCTCGATGACGGTGACGTCGAAGGTGCCGCCGCCGAGGTCGTACACCAGGACCACCTGGTCCTCGGGGTGTTGGCTGCCGTAGGCGATCGCCGCCGCGGTCGGCTCGTTGATGACCTCCAGGACCTCCAGGCCGGCGATCCGGCCGGCCGCCGCGGTCGCCTCCCGCTGCGGAATGCCGAAGTACGCCGGGCAGGTGATCACCACCTTCTTCGGCCGTACTTCGTCGTGGCGCTCGGCGTCGTCAACCACCTTGCGCAGAATGTACGAGGAAATCTCCTCCGGGGAGTACTCCCGGCCGAAGAACTCCCGCCGCCATTCCGGCTTGCCCATCTCCCGTTTGATCATTTCGACGACGTTGTCGGCCTCCAGGACGGCGGTGTTCTTCGCCTCCCGACCCACGACGCGGGTCTGCTCGTCCTCGAAGAGCACGACGGACGGGGTGGTGAGCTCGCCCTCGATGTTCGGGGTGATGGTGGGTCGACCGCTCCGGTCGTCGAAGTGCGCGATGCAGCTGTAGGTCGTTCCCAGGTCGATGCCGTAGACGCGGCTGTCGGTCAACGGAGGGCTCCTTCGTCGGCTTCCGGGACGGCTGGTGGGGTCGGTGGGACGGTCGGCTCGATCGGTGGGCTCGGCGTGGCGTAGCGATACACGCTCACCCACTCCGAACGCAGCACCCTGTCGTGCCACTGGAAGCCCGGCCGCAACCGCTCGGCGATCCTGCGGTTCGCGGACGGGTCGCCGCTGGGCAGCACGCTGATCACCCGCTGCCGCGCGCGGTCGAGCGCGTCATTCTCCACCGTGAACGGCTCCACTCCGTTGCGGGCGAGGATCTGCTCGACGGCGTCCCGGAAATGGCCGAGCACCTTGGCGGTGTCCGCCGTGCAATCGGCCGACCCGCCGATCTTCGCCAGGTCGTCGTGCAGCGTGATCAAATCGATCAGGAGTGGGCGCAGTTGCAGTTGCGCCTGGTTCTCCCGATACGCCGTCAGCTCGTCGCTCATCGACCGGACCGAGTGCTCGCGTACCTCGTCATAGCGGATCTTGGCATCGAAGCTGGACTGCAAATTGCGAATCTCGTCGAGCAGCCGGTCGAGGGTTACGTCGGCGGCGTCGCCACCCGCCGCCGTGCCACCGACCGGGGCGCCGTCGGTCAGGGCATCCGGCCTCGACTCCTCGGCGGGCCCGAAGGGCGGCGTCGTCATCGGGGGATCTGGGCGTGGTCACCGGTGATCACGATGCCGCCGCTGATGGTGCCGGCGGCGACTGAACGGGTGCCCGAGGCGGTGACATTCGGCTTGGCCGCCTGGAGAATCCCGACGACATCCGCCCTGATCTGCTCATCCATGCGCAGAATATCCAAGATGCGCAGCTGAAGCGTTGCCAGCCGCTTTTCGTCGGACGTGTCGACGGCGAGGTCCGTTACCGCCGAGGTCAACGCCGGCGCCGACTCCGAACGCCCCAGCAGGCGACGGAGCAACTGCCCACCGACGCCGACCGTGGCGCTGGCTGCCGCTTCTTGGATCCGGTTCACCACGCCGGCGCCGTACGTTCCGACTGCGGCCGCCACGAACGGCACCACCGCCTCCGCCACCGGCGTCACACCTACGTCCATGTCGCTACCTCCGACCGATACTGCATACGGATTCGATGAGTACCACACACTGACGTCCATCGAGTCTCCGCCGAACGTCCGAACTGGCCGTTCATTGAGGACGGTTCTCGAACGCCTTGAACCTACTCCCAGTGGTCCAGCGGAGAATTTACGGGTTCACGTCAAGTCCGACCTATGGTTCAAGGTGCCCACGCGTCAGAGTCGGACGCACCCTGCATCCCCGCGCCGTCACCGTCAATGTGACTGCGCGGTACCCGAGCCGATCATGGTCTGATGGCAGTGGGGAGCAAGTTTCTGTGGCAGCACCGAAGAAGCACCCGACGAGCTGCGCCAGCGTGCTGTGCGTTGGTGCCGCGAGTCGGACCCGAACCCCTCATCCGGCGGCTGGCCGGGCAGCTCGGCGTGGATCACGAGGCCTCGCATAACTGAATCCGCCAAGCCGAGGCCAACGGGGCGAGCGGCATGACCGGGCCCAGCAGCGACGTGCTGGCCGAGAACCGGCGGCTGCTGAAGGAGAACGCGGAACTACGCCGGGCGAACAAGATATTGAAGTCGGCGAGCGTGCATCGCGCTGCGGAGCGCGACCCGACCCGGCACGGCCATGGCGCGGGCGCCGCCCCCATGCTTGGGGCTTGCCGGCTCTCCCCTGCGCGGCATTCCCGGCACCAGCTCCGACGGTGGCCCGTTCTAGCTAGTGGACCGGGGGAACGACGCCTACCATGAGCCGATGATCGAGCGAAGTCAGCGACGCGTGCCTATGCCGGTTGCCGCCGCATCGGTGATTTTGCTCGTGGCGATCGTGTTCCCGGCGACGACGATGTTTGCGAGTGGTCCATCCATGGTCATCGGGTTGATGCAGGTGCTTCTTCTCCTGGCGTTGGCTTACGGACTGTGGCGTGGTAGCGGGCGGGCCCGGTTTTGGGCAACCCTCTTCTCGACCGTCAGCGTTGTGTACGGCGTCGTCATGATCGCCGGGGCTGATGCCTTAGGGCTGCTAGAGATCGTTGGTGCGTCAGCCATCGTTGGCCTGTTGCTGGTGCCCGTATCGTCCCGGCGGTGGTTTCACGACTTGCCGGCGGAGGAGTAGCACTGGCCGTCGCCGAGGGCGGGGCGATCGCTGCCGCGCCGCTACCGGTCTGCCCCCCGGGTCGCGGGGCTCTGACCGACGTGCCATTAGCTAGGCCGGGGAGGGCCTATCCGTTCAGCCGCCCTCGCGGTAGCTGTCGCGGTCGAGTTCGGGAGCTACGCACACTCCGGCATCCCGCGCGTCCGGTCACCGGCGGCTGCGGCTGTCACCGCTCCTCTTGGTACGCCGTGCGCCGGGGCGTGACCGGCCGGAGGCCGCACGCGCGCCCCGGCGCGGGCACGGCGGCGGGCCACAGGCCCGCCCTTGATGTCGCCGCCGGAAGATGGACCAGGCGATGACGTCGGCGATGCGTCGGGCGGGTTCGGGTCAGGGCCGTCTAGTCAAGGTATTCCAGGGACTTGACGGGGCCGTGGCTAGGCGGCCACGTTGAGAAAGAACTTTTCGTGATCGCCACCCGGGGCGCCGAACTGGCAGTTGACTACCCCACCGCCACCGTTGGTGGAGGCCGTCACCCCGAAGCCGACCAGGCGCAGAAACGAATTCGGAAACAACGTCGACTCGAAGGAGAACGAGCCACCTGCCTGCGGGAGAAGCTTGAACGTCTCGTGGGTACCCACGTGGACCTGGCAGTTGACGGTCCCACCGCCCGGCCCCCCGGGGATCTGCGGCAACTCGGCGGCGTCCATGCGCAGATACACGTTCGAAAAGGTCGCCGACGCGAAGGCGAACGAGCCGTCGGCCTGCGGGAGAACCTTGAACTTCTCGTAGGGTCCCGCGCCAAACTGGCAGTTGACGATCCCACTGCCAGACCCGTTCCAGGCCGTCACCCCGGTGCCGTCCATGCGCAGATACACGTTCGGAAAGGTCGTCGACAGGATCGTGATCGGTGCTTTTCCGGGCGCCGCGAGGTCCGCCACTGACAACGGCATGAGAGGTCCTCTCCTTCTTCGGGAATTCTCACTCACGATAGTCGGATCGTTACGGAGAGATAAACCCTGGCGTTTGGCGAAGGGCGAACGTAACGACGAGGGTGGACGGATGTGACAATACCGAAATGCAACGCCATGCCGGAATTCTCCCCGAGCGGCGAGGATCCCCTGCTGGAGTTAGCCGTGCTGGCGGGTGACGGGCGTAGCGTTATGAGTGATCTATAAGCCGCTCGATGGCATTAGCCGCTTCACTGACTGATACAGCCTCGGTGTCGATCCGCATGTCTGCGACCGGCAGGCCCTGACAGACAGGTTCAACGGAAGGCCCGGATCGGTGATCCGATCCGGGCCTTCTCTTGCTCAAAAACACGACATTACTAATTGCTAATCAATGGTGAAGGTGGGTGTAGGAAATGGGTAATCGTCGTCAAGGGTGGGAATGGCGGGTTGCGGGTTGGGCCACGCGTCACCCGGGCTTCGTGGCTGCTCCGGCCGCTGTGGCTGCTGGTGTGGCGCAGCTCGGGGCGGTGACCACGGGTGGTGTGGTGGCGGGTGCGGTCGCGGCGGGTGTGGGCTGGTACCGGGGTCACCCCGACTCGTGGTCGACGGTGGCGGTGCCGCAGTTGCGGGCGGTTCGTCGTCGGTGGCTGTCGCGGTCCTACCTCGGGCCATGGTGGGCTCGGGTGACTGAGGCGTGCAACCTGGTCACGGTGCACCGGGTCACGGGCGTGATCAACGTGCCGCGGATCATCCGCATCCGGTCGCACTCCCCGTCCACGGAGACGGTGTACGTGCGTCTCCTCCTCGGGCAGACGCCGAAGCTGTGGGAGGAAGCCGCCGACGCCCTGGCCGTCGCGCTCAAGGCGGAACGGGTCGGTGTGGAGCGGGTCCGCCCTCAGATGATCGCGCTGATCGTGCAGCGTTCCGAGCCGTTCACGCAGGTGATCGTCCCGCCGGACCTGCCGGGCGACGCCGACGCGACCAGCCTGGGCCGGGTGTACCTGGGCGAGACCGAGCACGGCACCGACTGGTACGCGCCGCTGATCGGTCAGCACTGGCTGGTCTCCGGTGCCACCGGGTCGGGCAAGAACAGCATCACGTGGATGGCGTTGCGGGCGTGCGCGCCGTTGATCCGTGACGGCCTGGTGCGGGTGCACGTGGTCAACCCCAAGGGCACCGAGTTGAACGCCCTGCGGCCGGTGTCCTACCGGTACGCCGAGACCGACGCCGACATCGTGGAACTGATGGGCGCCTTCTGGGAGACCATGCAGGGCCGCAAGAAGGTCTTGGCCGAGCAGGGGCGCCGGACCTTCGAGCTGTCGCGGGAAACCCCCCCTCGACCTGCTGATCATCGACGAGTTGGGGGCGGTGACCGGCTACGGCGATCGGTCGTTGACTCGGGGCGTCCAGGCGGTGTTGCCGCTGATCCTGTCGCAGTCCCGGGCGTTGGGCGGCAGCGTGATCGGCGCCCTCCAAGAGCCCACCAAGGTGCCGAAGCATCCCACCGGCCAAGATCAAATCTGAGTTGTGCCCAAGTTGTGCCGGATGATCTTCAGTCGGAGTTCTTGCAGCTCAGAGTGGGTATGTGGTGGGCCGGAGGTACCACCATGCGAACCACACCGCCACGATCGCCGGCAACCCGCTGCCCCTAGATTTGCCCAGCCTGCGGGCGCCGAACGGTGCTCGATGACCTCGGCTTGCCGAGCGGTGCGGTTCGCCGGAACGACTCGCCTCGTCGTACGTGATGTCGGCTGAGGCTCGCGGGGATCAGGCGATCTGACGGAGGTCGCTGCCGTAGTCGAAGATGATCCGCATCCGGGCGCCGAGCGCTCGTGCGTACCGACTGAGGGTGGCCACCTCGTTGGCGTCCAGGTCGCCGTTTTCGATCTGGCTCACCCGACCGGGCGTGACTCCCATCAACTCGGCCACCTGCCGCTGGGTGAGACCGAGACGCTTGCGCTCCTCGGCGAGGTGGAACGCGCTGACCCACGCCTCGGTGCGGGCACGTTCGGCGTCGAGCGCGTCGTCGTCCCCGTCGTGCAACTCGGCGCGGATGTCGTCCCAGTCATGGAAGTCGACCATCAGCCCTCCCTCCGTTTCCTCTCGAAGGCTAGCCAACCCTCGTAGGCGACCTCGGCGATCGGGATCGCGTTCTCGTACCACCGCGTCCAGTCTCCGGCCTTGTTACCGGCGACCAACAGCACCGCCTGCGACCATGGATCAAAGACGAACAGAAGCCGGATGGCGACGTCGCGGCCGGATCTCGGCCGCAGCTCCTTGAGGTTGCTGATGCTCGAACCCCGGAGAGTGTCGACCAGCGGACGCCCCAGACCCGGACCGGTCTCGGCGAGCATGTCGATCGCCGCGTTCACTGACCGGTACGCCGCCGGGTCGGTCTGACGCAGGGCCCGTAACCAGTCACGGACATCGCCTGTCGTCCTGATCGCCCAGCGGCGGACTGGCCCATTGGTCACGGGACAACTATAGCTCAGGCTATACATGGCCCATCCCTGTCATGACCAACCCAGCAAAAAAGGTGCAGAACCCTTGCTGCGAGGCTATGTCCCGGTCATGCGAACCACGGAAGCGCAGGTCAACAGCGACATCACGTTATGCGGTAGGCCGGACGTTGCACCATGCGAACCAGCCCACCGTCGTCCCCGGTCACCCACTGACGGGACGTTTGGCCAGCTCAATGGGCATTCGGCCAAGCGGTCAGCCTGGTTTGCACCCGCCGTCAGCCGTCGCGGGCGGCCGCGCTACCAAGCCGGAGGGCCGCGATGGCGTCCGCCCGCTGCCGCCGCGCGAGCCCGCTCCAGGTGTTATTCCTGGCGATAGTTGACGATCACGTCGGTCAGGAGCGCCACGAATCGACTCGCTGTTCCGGAGTGAAGTGTGTGGTCATCGGCGCGGCCAGGGCGAGCTCGGGTAGCGTTGGCCGCCGCGACCACGGGTTGGATTTTGCGTTTGGCCACATCACCTTCGTAGGCCGTTCGGCTCGTGAATGTCGAAATCCGTTCGGCCACTGCGGCGACGGAGGGTTGCCTGCCCCAGTGCGGCTCAGCCATCGTCGGAGGGCGGTTCTCGGTCGCTGCCGCAGAAGTGTGGTGCTTTAGTGGTCGGATGCCGCTTCCGCTGTACGCGCCGCCGGTCCTGCGGTCGTCCCGCTCGCCGAACCCCTTCGACCGAGCGCAGGCGACGCGGCTGCGGATTCTGATAGACGCACCGCTGGTCGCCGGGCCGGTTGACGGTGCCGGCGACTACCACGGCTACCCGTTCCTGCCCGGCGGCAGCACCGGCTACCCCGACGCAGCGACGGTCCTGCGCAGCTACTTCACCCATCCCAGGCTTGAGATCCTGCGGATAAGTGAGGACCTCGCCGAGGTCGGTGACGTGGTCCTCGGCGAACCAGAACCGCTCGATCCGGATTCGCTGTCGTTCGAGGTCAAGACGGATCGCGGGGAGCGCTACACCGGGATTGACTACTACGGAGAGGCTGTCGAGGAAGGCGCCGCGTTCGCGTCACAGCATGGCATCACGCTGGATGAGGGTCTGCAGGCGGCGCTGCTCTATCGGGTCGGTGCCGTGCTGGAAGCCGACCTTATCGTAACCGACCGGGAGTGGCTGCTCGCCGAACGCGGCCGGCCGCACGGTGACTTCCTGGCACCCCTGGTCTCATCAGCGGAGGCACTCGCGCTGATCGGCCTCTACCTACGTTGGCATCGCCAGCCGGTGATCGTCGGCGGCGCCGTCGCCGAGTGGCATCCCACGGCGATGCGCAGCAGTGGCGCGTATACGGCCATGCCTGCCTTCGAACGGTGGAACCAGGCCGGACGGGCCTGGCACGACCGCTCCGGCGGTGACCTGCGGATCGAGAACCTCAACAAGACGCTGCTGACCCGCGTCTCGCGGGCCTTCCAGTTCCGCGACAGCGTGTTCGCGCTTGCAGCGACCATGGCCGGGTTCGAGCCGGAGGAACTGCTCTGCGAACTGGATTCCCTGCTGTTCTCCCTCGTCGGCGCCTTCGACGTCGCCGCCCGGATCACCGATCTGCTGCTCGGCATGAACGGCGGACGAAGCGTCGGCTGGCAGTACACCAAGAGCAACGGTTGGCAAAAGCGGCTCGAGCCGATCGCGGAAGACCTCTACGATGCCACTGCGGCCGGCACCGAGATGCAGCGCGCCTTCCAGGTCCTGCGATGGCTACGCAACAGCGTCCATAACGAGGCGCTCGACCTGACCAGGGAGAAACAGAGGTTCTACGTCACCGTGGAGAGCGGAACCCAGGACGACCTCCGTGGCTTCCTCCGCGAAGGGCACACCGGATGGGACGCCGCCGATCTCGGGATCCGCGTCCAGCCGCCCGGCGGCGCCACTGCGGCGAAATGGCTGCCTGGCACCGGCCGTTACAGCGTCACCGTGCGGCGGACCGGCGCGCCCCGGCCCGCCGACCCGCTCGAGGGCACGCTCATATTCGAGGGCCGACAGCTCATCAACAAGCTGTTCCCCGCCTGCCTGAGCGCACTCGACCAGATCATGCTCCGCACTCCGCTAACCGGCGTGCCTGGATACCACCCAGGGCTGGACCAGCCCTCCCGGGCCAATCTCCCGTGGAACCTCAGTGACACAACCGGACATCGGCTGCGATTCCTGTACGGCATCACCGAACTCACGTAGCCACGTCGGTGGCGAGGCGCCGCGTTCACGGGTGGAGCAGTCCGACTAACCTCAACGGCGGTAGCCGATCGAAAGGCCAGGGATGGACGACGCCATTCAGTTGATAAGTGACGGTCACGGCCTGGCGGTCATCGGTAAGGCGCAAGCCGTCGAGCTGTTCCTTGTCGAAAACGGCTGGTGGACCGAATCGCAGGACTTCCGCGAGCAGGCCAACGCGATCCTGGGGGCCGGGGCCGCGATCGTCGCTGAGGGCACGGAGATCGCAGCGGGCGCATTCCGGTGGGTTCAACTAACCGAGGACTCGGCGGCGCTGTGTGAGAAGTTCGGCTTGCGCGCTGACTTCGGGACGGGCGCACCGACCGGCGTGATCAAAGGCGTCAAGGGTCGTATCCGCACGTACGTGCAGTTCGCGAAAGAGCCGGGGTCGTTGCTGAACCCGGCGGCGGTCGCGGGCGTCGCCGGGATCATCTCGCAGCTCGCGGCCCAGCAACAGATGGCGCGGATCACCGCCTATCTGTCGCGGATCGACTCCGGTGTCACCGACATCCTCGCTAACCAGGAGATCCGCGAGCTGGCCGCCATGTACAGCATCGGTTCGACGATCGACCGGACGATGACAATCCGGGAAAAGACAATAGAGGTGTCGGGGACGCTGTGGTCCACCGTGCAAGGCGGGTACGAGACGATCAGGACCGCGCGCGGGTACGCCCTCGGTCAGCTCGAACGGATCGTGAAGAAGCTGGAGAGCCAAACCCGAATCGCGACTCTCGCGGAGGAAGCCAGCAAGGCCGAACGTGAAGCACACCGGTGGCTGGTCGTGATCGCCCGGTCGTTCCAGCTAGAAGACGGCCTCAACGTGATCGAACTTGACCAGGTGCGCCGGGAAACCCCCGACCGGGTCGACGCCTACCGCGCCGGTGTCCGCGCCGACCGGCGCAAGCAGCTTGACCACATCCTTGAGCGCACCACAGCGCTACGGGCGCGGATGGACACCGTTGTCGGCACCGCCAATGCGAACGTCTTCAGGCACCCGTGGAAGTCGCCGGCGGTCATCGACGCTAGTAACCGGCTGTCCGCGCTGGTCACGGATCTGTACGGGCTGGTCGGTATCGATGCGGGACCTGGCGAGCTGTGGCAGGCACAGCCGTGGCAGCAAGCCGCGACGGAGAAGGTCATCGAGCACGGCCCGGCCGTAGCGACCACCGCCGTCGCGGGAGCCATTGTCGTCGGCAAAGTGGTGCGAACGCCGGAGCTGCGGACCGTGGCGGTCAAGGCTGTCCATCAGGTGATGCGCCGTATCACCTGACGCCGACTGTAACGGCACCCGCTTCATCAAAGCGGGGGAAACTCGTCCCATCGGCACTCCTCCAAGAACTCCGCCACCAACCGCCACCGTCGCGTCCCATCGGCCCCGACGAGCAGGGCACCCAACCGCGCCACCGTCAGCGGCTCATACCGTGCAGCACGCTTCCTCACACCCCTGACGGTAGTACTCCCGGAGACGCAATCAGGGCCAGCACAGCCTGCGCAACCAGGCCTGCTCCGGTAGCACGACACGCCGACGTATGCCCTATCCGGCTCATCGTGGGTCACCCGCCGCAGCGCCGCCGGGCTGACCGGGAGCAGCATCGGCGCTGCGACTCCGGTCACCCGACCACCACTCGTGAATCAATACGGTCAGTGCGGTCACCCGCCTACGGTCGGCCCTCGCCGTTATGGGGAGTCCTCGGTCTCGCACCACCACGATCGGTGTACGGCGCTCCGTCCCCGCCATGCCAGAACAACGAAGACACCGGCCACACAGGAGCGAGACCCTCCGCCGCTCACGCCCGACCACTCCCATTCGCGGACACCCACTGCGGATCAAACCCCTGCCTCTCG
>NZ_JBEOWQ010000008.1:82990-134009 GCF_040296145.1 Micromonospora sp. NPDC002296 | reverse complement strand
TCGATGGCAAGGCAACCCTCGTAGGCGACCTCGGCGATCGGGATTCGCCTACTCGTACCACCGCCTCCAGTCTCCGGCCTTGGCAACCAGCAGCACCCCTCTCGATGGCAAGGCAACCCTCGTAGGCGACCTCGGCGATCGGGATTCGCCTACTCGTACCACCGCCTCCAGTCTCCGGCCTTGGCAACCAGCAGCACCGCCTGCGACCAGGGACCAGCAGAAGACCGTGCTGGCAGCCAAGAAATGCCGACGCGGATGATATTCAAGAAACCATTCCCTGTCGTCGCCAGCGAGCGGTGCGAACAGACCCAAAACCGCCCCCAACCTCGGCGCAGGGCTTCTCGGCCACCGGAGCTGATCGGCGCACCCCACGGAGGCCCGGGGCAGCCTCGTTCTGCTCGGGCTACTGTACGTCTGCGATACGCCCGGCGGAGGCCGTTGTTCTATGCGGCGCCCCAAAGCCGCGAGTCGCTAGATCAAATGGCGGTGTTTTGGCTGGTGGAGCTGAGGTTACGGCATAAGAACTCTTCAATCATGGCGCAGGGCTGCGACCTAGAGGTTCCTCTGATGGGTGAGCATTCATTGCCTCAGCCTCCGGGCCGACATGCGTAGTTCCTGGTCCGTGATGAACTCGAGAAGTTTGTCAATTGAAGTAAAGGGCGTCGGCTCGCCGACGAATGCGGCAGGCACGGGATGGCGAGTGACGAACAGTGGCCGCACCTTGTAGCCGGCCTCATCAGGTAGCGGCGGCAGACCGAGCGCGGCCGCGACCTGGGCGGTATGCGGCGCGAGGTCAGCAAGTTTCCGTTGCAGCTGCGTCAAGTAGGCGTGCTTCTTCCGGCTGCCGACGAAGAAGGTGTCGAGGTGTCGGCGGATCTCGGGTGTCACGAAGACGTCGGCCGGGTCTTTTACTTCCACTAGCCAGAGGATGCGCGAGCCGGGTCGCCCGGCGAGTGTGTCGATCTCTCCGGACAACGATGGGACGCCGAGTCGTTGCGGGTCGGTCGGTTTAACGCGCGAGCGGGTGATGTATCTAGGTTCGGAATTGGAGAGGAGCTCGTCGACCTCTTTTTCGAGGTCTTTGTTCCGTTCATCGCGGATGTCATCCAGTGCTCGTTTGACGAGCTGTGGGGGCTCCGGTTTGCTCCACGGGAGCATGCCTTGCCGGAGGTAGTTCAGATAGACGGAAATCGCGGCATAGCAGAAGTGGGGAGCGATGTGAATGATTCCGGTTGGCAGCTCGACGAGCGGCTGAGTAAGAAGGCGACGTTGCCGGCTTCGCGCGTGCCATGGCCGCCAGTCAGCCGATTGAAGGCCTGAGGCAGTGCTGGTCAGGATGGTGAGAACCGCCTCCGCCCGGTCCGGCCCACCCGGGATTTCGCCGAGGTCTGTGGTATCGAGAAGGAGCCCGACTGCGGCGTCGCGTTCGACACGAACGAGATGGTCGCCGTCCGCAGGAACGGGCCACAGGGCGAGGGCAGCGAGGGCGGTCACGATGTCCGCCGCCGACGCGCCATAGGCTTGCAGCATTGCCGTGTCCAGCTGTTCTGGGACTAGTCCTGCTACGGCGGCGGCATCCGGGGTATCCGTCGGGTCAGGCTCGCCCGCGTCGGGCAGGTTAGGGCGATCGGGCATTCGAGCGCGGCGGTACGCGGCGAGATCCAGAGCGTAGACGCGGCCTTGGCCAGCGGTATCGGTGGCAGCCGTGCCGGAGGTGTCAGGCGTGGTCTTGATTTCGTAGCTGGTCGTGATGGTTAGCGCGGTCGGGTTGAGCTGGTGGTGGATGGCTTCGCTGCGGCTGGTCGCCTCGAGGTATGACCAGGCCGCGGCGAGGATCTGCACCCAGGCGATTTGGTCCACGGGCTCGGATCCCGTGGGTTCAGCTCGTAGAGCCGCTTCGATCGCCGTCTCGTTGCAGCGCCGGAGACGCAGATGGTCGTCCTTGACCTCGGCGGCACGCTCATCGGGATCCCACGCGAGCTGCATCGTCCGGGCTCGGCGGATGTCGCTGAGAGCTCGTTCTCGTGCGGCGACTGCCCGGTCGAGTTGACGCATTCCCGTCGCGACGATGTCGCTCAACGCATGCCGGTTTAGGAGCCGGGTCAGCTGCTCCAACGCGGCCGGCCCCAAGTGGTCGCCGTCCAGTCGTTTTGCCTCGTCCCCGGTGTAGGTTCCCGGCTCGACCCCGGCGCGCTGAACCGCCTTGGCGACATCCAAGTGAGCACTGGCGACGAGGGCGTCGTCGAGCTTCCAGGGCTGCGGCAACGTCGACCGGGCCGTTCGCGAGGTCGTGATCTCCGCCGCGTACGTGGGGGTGGCAGCTTCCCAGGCTGTCCGAACTGTCGTTGCGGGACCTTCTGCAACGCCCGCCCGCGCCATCACCTCTTGGCACGCGGTGGCCATGGCACGGCCGGCCGAGGCCTTGTCCGCGACCGCGTCCTCGACGAGCCGGTCACCGTCGACGAGCAAAACTACGCGGACGATGTTGCCGGTCGGGCCGGCCTCAACCTGCACACTCCCGACCTGGATCGAGTGAGGCACCAATGCGCCGGAAACGGAATTAGGCTGAGCTACGGAAAGACCGATGACGTATCCGGCGACGTCAACGCCCTGATGGGCGTACTGCCACGGCGTGGCGACTTGGTCGATGCCATAGGCGATCGATCCGGCCAGGGTGGACAGCCGTTCTCTGTCGTCGGGCGCCCAAGTTTCGTCGGCGCTGCGGATGGCCACCGGGACGCTGCTGAGGTGGATCTGCCAGCCGACGAGCGGCGGCATGAGGGTCTCGTCCAGCGCAGGATCGTATGCCGCCTCGCCGCGGAGCCGGGCGCACCAGGACGACCACCCGTAGACCGTGGGCGGTCCCGCGGCAAGGTCATCGACGTCGACCCAGTCCCGGATCGGCGACATGTCGAGCGCCGCAAGCGCCCGTTCGAGTTCGGCGCGGTTCGCGCTGCGTTGCCACTCCGCGCGGCCCCAGTGGGGTTCGATCGAGATCAGGGCAGGGGCCTGAGCGCCACCGAACAGCACCTTGCCGTTGGCCCGCCACCACTCCCAGATGTTGATCGATTCAAACGCGAACAACTTCCGGCCGCTGGCGAGTTCGCGGCAGAACAGGTACAGGTCTGTCTTTTCGTCTGCTGTAGTGGATGCCCAGATCACGTCATCCAGCGACATGATCGGCAAGCCGGGCGGCTGATGTGGCGGAGCCACGTGCCCCGACGAGGCGACGACCAGCAGGGGTACGACCTCGATGTTTGTCCCGAGGTCGAGATGACCGCCGGACACTCGGACACGCACCGCCTGGCCGGGATGCTCGCGGGCGTTTTGCGCCACGCGAACCGCCTCGGGCATCCCGTTGAAGCTGGACGGTCCGGGCTCAAGCTGGGTGACGAGCTGGACCGCCAACGCTCGACCGTCTCCGATCATCGCGACCCACTGGACGATGTTGCCGTTGGGAGTGACTTGCGGCCCGTCCTCGCCGTCAGGCGCTCCGATCACTTCGTCGGCGAACCGGAAAAGCGCTCGGCGCAAGCGATCGGCAGCCAGCTGGGCGAATCGCCGGACGCTGCCGGGGTCCTCAGCTGCGCGGCCGGCGAGCGTGACGACGCCCTTCGCGGTGGCTTCTGGCAGAAAGGCTAACGGCAGCCAGAAGCGGTAATCACGGCTTCCCGAGGTGGGCAGGGTCACCGCCAAGAAGCGATCGAACGAGCTCTCAGGATCGGTGACGTCGAACTTCAGGGTGCCCGGTGGCGCCGTCGCCCAGTCCAACGCCGCCCGGTATTCCGGCGAGACCAGCAGCCCCTGCGGGACTGCCGAGTCGAGCAGCCTGCCCGCCGCCTCCAGTTCCTCCGCGGTCAACGGCAACAGGTTTTCACCCGCCCGAGGGTCGGTCGGCCACGCTGGCGCCAGCATCGACACTGCATGATCGATGTAGCGAAGAGCAATCTCGGTGAAATGGCTGACACCGAAGCCGAGTTCACCAACGAGATACGGATCCACGGCCTCGGCGATCAAGGCCCACCGCGCGACGTCCGCCACAGGGCGCTCCACCGCGCCTGGAAAGAGACGCACCGCATCGTGGCCAACGCGTCCAAGCACAACAAGCCGGGGATCTACGGGAAGGAAGTCCTCGTACTGCCCAACACGCGGGTCGTCGGCCAGGCACTCCTCGAGAAGTCCAGACAGGTCCGCCGCATCGACTGGCCGCCCACCGTCCGAGCCGTGCAGGGCGAGCGACAACAGATGCCCAACCGACGGCCACCGGTGACGAAGAGCAGGGCTCGCCCCCGCTGCGGTCAGCAACCGTAGAAGGCTGCCTCGGCTACGGGCTCCCACCCGCCGACGGAACGGCACTCGGCCTGCCGCTCCATTTCGCCTGCGATCCGCCATCACGTCCCCGTCACGAATCTTCAACCTTGCTGCCCCGGCCGCGGACCTTACCAACGAGCGCCAGCTGGATGCCAGCGCCATACCCTTCGGGTGATCTCGGTCGGGGACCGTCGTCCGGCGGCTTCAGATGGAGTCCAAGTCGGCAGCCCACGTGTATCCCGCCGGGGTGAGGTCGGTGCGCCTACTCGGGACGATCTCAGCTCTTTCGGCTCGCACACGGCTGCCGTCTTGCAACACGATCAAACGGCTCCCGCCGGCGTCGGCCGGGTCGACTGCGTGTATGGGCACGCCCGCAAGGATCAAAATGTCGGCCGGCCGTGACGGGTGCGGGCGGAAGACCCAACTCAGTTCCGTTGCCGCTGTCTCCGTCATCGGTGCCTCCTCGCTGTCGGCTCCGCCTGAAAACTGGCTCTGGCACACATTCTGTGATTGATCTTGTTGATGGCTCACGGGGTAGTCAGGACGCGTTTGCGGAGGAGGTCGAGGTTCGCGCGGCCATACATCTGTCGATTGATCGTCTTGATGCGGCTGACCTGGCCTTCGACGGGGCCTGAGCTCCAGGGCTGGGTGAGGCCGGCGACGACGGCGTCACGGTCGCTCGCCAGGCCGGCGGCGAAGCCGCGGATTTCGGGGTATCCGGCGTGGCGGGCGCGGTCGATCCAGGCGTCGAGGTGTTGCCCGGTGCCCTGGTGGCGGACCAGCGCGGCGAGCCCGCGGGCGAGGCCGGCGACGGTGTCGAGGTCCGGACAGCGGCGGCGGGCGTCGGCGAGATCAGCGCGGTCGTCGTCGGTGTGTTTGTGGCCGGGTCGCATGATCCAGGCACTGATCCGCAGGAGGAGTGGAACGGGGTGAGGACGCTGGGTCGGCTGCTGGCGTTCGGGCCGATCAACGCCTCGGCGGTGGTGGCGTGGGCGTACTTGCGTGCGTTCCCGCATGTCGACCAGCACGGTGTGGGCGAACCCCACCCGGCCCGCGCCGTCCCAGCCGCCGACTCCGGCGGCGTGACGCCAGCGGGCGTCGAACGTGAACCGGTCCACCGCCTCCCGGTCCGACAGCCCCTCAAGGCGTTGCAGCACCATCACGGTGGCCACCACCGACGGCGGCACCGACCGGCGACCCACCGCCGCGAACAGGTCGATGATCAACCCGTCCGGGAACAGCGTCTCCCGATGCCCGTGCAGGAACGCGAAGATCGAGTTAGCTGGTAACGCCTCATCGCAGAACCGGCTCACCGGATCCAGCAGGTCCAACTGCTGTGAAGCCATACCCAACGCCACACCAACAAACTACCCAAAATAGATATAAAACGATGGCCCGGTCCGGCGCGGCAGCCGGCCCCTATGGAGCCGCCGGCCCGGCCGCCTACGGCGCCGCGTTCGGGTCTTCATGCACGGCTTTGTTGACCTCCCCGCGCTGTTCCCGCCATGCTCGCGGGTGACCTCGACGAAACGGACGATGGAGGCTGTGTGTCCCCTGTTATGCACCCGCGATACATCCCGAGTCTCCTCGATAAGTCGGTCATTAGCGGCACTCATGCTATCGACCGTTATTTCAGCCCTCCGCGCTTCGCGCGACTGGTCGATGGTGGCAGTTATTCGGACGCCGTCACGGCCGTTCGACAGACATGCTCGCGGTGGGGCGGCACGACGGACATCCTGATTCCCATCCAGCAGTCTGGCCAATTAACCGCAGACTGGGAGAAGTTCTTAAGCATCAGCCAGGTGGACGCCGTCCTCACTCGTGACGTAGTAGAACGTTTTGAACCGTCCGTTCCGCTGGCGAATATTAGGGATGGCGAAAGACACCTTGGCGAACTGGTCATATCCATGCTCGCCAGGAGGCCCGAGGGGGTGAACAGAAGTATTCCATGCTTTGATCCGTCGATCGTTTCTGAGGATAATCCCTGGCACCTGGCATATGTAGGTTGCTTGGGTCTATTGCCGAGCAGTCCTAGTCCACAAGATCTGCAGCTCAGCAGCCTCGTGCCTGGTACCACTTTTGCGGACGTGTATGACATCGACACGGCCGTTCCTGAAAATACTGGGCCGGACGACTTAATCTCCCGGACGCAGGGTGTGTCTTCGACTACCAACCCAACGCATCTGGCGGCTCTTGGCTGGGGTGTTCAGCAGCCATCTCGTGGCGGAAATTTCAGTGGCGAGCCTTTGGTTCCAATGTCAAACATTGAAAGTCGCAATTTCAACGAGAACGTGATCGTTGTATACACGCCTCAAGACGCAAGTGACCTCTGTCTTCTATGGAATCTTCGGGCGGCCTACGGTCACCTCGGATCTGTTCCAGCGGCACTTCCACTGACGGCCAGCATCTCTGAAGACATAAAGCGGCTGTTGCGTCCAGGCAACTTCTACAATCATGGCTTCCGGCGCCTCACAGTTGCACTCGTGAGTGTGAGTGTCTCCGAAGAGAAGCTACGTGAGATCGCGGAGGCAACAGATGAACGATGCCGCGCAACTCCAATGTCGTCCGTACTGCGTGTGGGATACCCGTTAACCCGGAACAGCGCGGAGATCGCAGTATTCGATAAGGGCTACACCCGCCTACCCGCTCTGACCTATCAAGACAAAACGGAGATCGCAGACCTCACCTCAACGTTCGGGAAGGGCCAGTTTGAGAGTCGCTTCGTGCTCCGAGGCCGGAATCTTCCCATCGTTCCGTCGCTCAACGTAGGGGAACTCTTTGCAGACCGTGTCTCGCATGGTGGGGTCTATGCGAGGCGGACCACCGATAAGCAGTTCCTCGATGTGGTATGGCCAAGCGGCTGGACCGTGCTGACCGAGGCTGTCCGTGGCCTAGGGATGACCGCTACACAGAGCATCCCAGGGCATCTAGCTGCTGAGTTCCTCCACCAGATCGGGGGATGGGATGAGATGTTGCCAGTCTTGGATACAAAGATCATCGAATTGCTTTACGAGAAATCACAGAAAAGCGGCATGTCCTGGTTCAGGAATCGTGCAACGCAGATCGCTCGCGCAGTCTTCAAGGAAGATGAAGGCGGACGAGGAGCTGAGTTGGAGAGGCGAATCTCAGATCTCAGTATCGTTGCCCAGGCCGATGAAGAACTGAACGAGATAACCTTTCACCATATTAAGGCGGCGATGGCTGGATCTGCGCGAGCCGCCAAGGAGTGGATCCGCTGGGCGGAAGATCGACGGCTTGTGCATCGCGGTATCTCCATGCTCTGCCCAGAGTGCCGGAAGTCGGCGTGGATGCCCTTGGCGCAGGTGGCTCCGCCGGTCATCTGCCGACGATGCGGTGCGAGCGTGCAACGCCCTTACCCGCCCGACCGCATCGAGTTCAGATACCGATTGTCGGAACAGATGATTAGTCTCGTGGAGCACGACAGCCTACCGCATCTGTATGCAGCACGGTTTCTTCTAGAGATCCTTGGCTCCACGCGTGAGGCCAACACCGTTTACGGGGCATATCCAGGTGTTCTGATCCGAAAAGACGGAGAGGAAGCCGACGCCGATGTGTTGCTTCTTCTCGCAGATGGCTCGCTGATTCCAGGCGAGTGCAAGCGGACGTCGGCTGGACTCAAGGATTCAGACCTGCGAAAGCTTGAAAAGCTGACTAGCTGGCTTGGTTCCCCTTGGTCATTCGTTGCTACCTTGGACTCTGCAGAGGACTGCACTGAGATTTGGCGAAGCGCCGAACGAAGCGAGGGCGCGCCGCGCTATGTTCTGACCAAAGAACAGCTACTCTCTACACGTCCCGTGTGGATGCTGAATGGCAAGCCGCTGACATTCGGCGGCGATGAGGTGATCACCGGCGGTCCGACTGTGGCTGCAATACTCGGGGAGCGACCAGAGCAGGATCCAGGCCATCCGACTTTTCGGACTCGCGACTAGTGTCGCGTGTCCGAAGTGTTTGGACGTTAGCGTTTCAGTGCTCGATACCTCTTGAGTAGTGCTGTGATCTTGTGTGGGTGAGCTTCGCCGTTGAGTTCGGTGAGGAGGTCGTCGGGGCAGAGTTGGTAGAGGTCGCCCCACCATCGGCGGGCTTTGTTGTCCCAGATTCGGTATCCGCCGGGGACTCCGCGTGCCACGTATCGCCGTCGGCTCATGCCGTGTCCGTGGTGGCGGGGTAGGCAGCGGGGTTGCCGTCGGCTTTGGCGAGGATCTGATCCGCGGTCTTGGTCCAGCGGAAGGGTCGGCAGCGTTCGTTGTATGCGTCGATGAACGCACGGATGGCCCCGATCAGGTTCGGCACGCTGGTGAAGGTTCCGCGTCGGATGGCGTGACGGGTGATGATCCCGAAGAAGATCTCGACCATGTTCATCCAGGAGGCGCTGGTCGGGGTGAAATGCATGGTGATGCGGGGGTTCTTCGCCAGCCACGCCTTGACGTTCGGGTGGTTGTGGGTCGCGTAGTTGTCCGCCACGACGTGCAGCTTCACCCGTGGGTGGGCCTTGGCGACCTGTTTGAGGAAGGCCAGGAACTCATTGTTGCGGTGCCGGTCGTAGCAGGCATCCGCGGTGATCCTCCCGGTCGCCACCTCCAACGCGGCGAACAGGGTGGTGGTGCCGTGCCGGCGGTAGTCGTGTGTGCGGCGCTCGGCCCGGTCGAACCGCATCGGCAGCAGCGGCACGGTCCGATCCAGGGCCTGGATCTGCGACTTCTCGTCAACGCAGACAACGACAGCGTTCTCGGGCCGCCGTCAAGGCGGCTGGCCCGCCCATCAGCACTGATCGACCGGAAAAGCTCGTCAGCCAGGTCGCTCACCAACCTTATCGCAACCTCAGTATCAATGTCGTTGACACTGGGTGTTGCGTCACCAGACGCGATCCTATCCCCCATCGTGTCTCCTATTCTGTCGACAACATGCTATGTCGACTCAGGAAGCATCCCTGTGACAACATCGCTTATCAAGTAATGTGCATAATGGTGATCTTTATAGTGCGCGCTATCGCGTGCTCGATCGTGAGCGGGTGAGTTTGCGCTTCCTCTCGCTCGCTGGCGTGCCTTCTTGCTGGTCATCCCCGGTGCGCGGACCTGCGTAAGATCACGCGCGTGCGCCCTCTGGCGTGCGGTTGACGAGGGTGGTAGGCGTGGCTTTGTCGCGACCGCACCAGCAACGAGGAGAGCCATCACATGTTCGGGCGGACAGCCGTCGACGGCGAGTTGCTCGCGGCCCAGGAGAGATCGCGGGCACTGCGGGCGCACCTACGCCGGGTCCTCGCGGTGTTCAACGGCAAGGGCGGGGTCGGCAAGACGAGTCTGGTCGCCAACCTCGGGGCGCTGCTCGCGTTGGCGCCCAAGGGTCAAAGCACGACCATGCGTTGCTGCCGAGATTGACTGCTCCGCTGTTGGCGTAGTAGCGAAACGGTCACCTTGGAGCCCTGGCGAAGCCGAGAAAAGCGGCCCATCGAGCAGGAGTGAAGACCAGCGCCGGCCCGTGCTGGTCTTTGCTATCTCGAACGGCGACGAGTCCTGGGATGTTGGCTGCGACTTCCACGCAGTTGCCCTGGGAGCTGCTGCGGCTGCTCTTCCGCCAAGTTGCGCCGGTCAGGTCAGTCATGATCCTTCTCCTTGATTTCTTGCATGAGTTTGCGGGACTCCTCAACACCCAGGGCTTGATGCATAAGGGTGTTCCACACCTCGGCGTACGCTTGTACCTCTTCTAGGCGGTCGATGTAGAGGGCTCCGGAGAGTCCTTCGTTGTAGACGGTGGTCGGCAACTCCACACCCGGCACGCCGAACTCGACGCCGACCTCGCCACCCAACCCACACCGCCACCACCCGGCACCATCACCCAGATCCGCGACCACCTCACCACGATCATGACCAGTGGCACCCCCACCGAACGCAAGGCAGCCATCGAAACCCTCATCGCCGAGGTCCGACTCACCGACCAGGGCATCGTCCCCGTGTTCAAGATCCCCACCGACACGACGATGCCCCCGCCCGACCCGGACGGGGGCACTCACGATGAACCACCGGTTCGCACAATGGTGCGGTCGGTGGGCCGCCTGGGACTCGAACCCAGAACCTAAGGATTAAAAGTCCTCAGCTCTGCCATTGAGCTAACGGCCCGCTGCACCAGGCTACCGGAACCCTGCACCCGGGGACGGCCGGGAGTGTTTCCCCTGCTGAGTCGGGCCCGTTGCCGAAGGCGGGTACCGCGATGCGGCAGGCCATCACACCGGCCTCACCGGGGCTGGGCGATGGTGGCGCCGCTGACGGTGTCCACATACCACCGCTGGTACTGCTCCAGCGGCCATCCGCGTTGCCGGACGAGCCAGTCGAAGTTGCGGACGTCCTGGGCCAGCCAGAGGATGTCGGCCACCTGTTCGACGTCCAGGTCAGGGCGGAGGGCTCCCGTGCCGACGAGTTCCGCGGCGAACATGGCCATGCCGCGGCGGCGCTCGTCGACGTTCTTGCGCCAGATCTCGGCGGCGTCCGGATCGGCCGTGGCCGCTCCGGCCAGCGCGAGCATCACCTGGGCCTGCCGGGTGTGGACCTCGACCAGGTGGCGGGCGTAGCGGGCGAGCTTGGCGCGGGGGTCGGCGAGCGCGCGGATCTCGGCGACGAAGGGCCGGTCCGGCAGGGCCACCGGTTCGTCGTCGCCGGCCAGGGTGACGTCAACCAGCTGGGAGAGCAGTTGGCGCTTGCTGCCGAACACCGCGTACAGCGTCTGGACCGCGACGCCGGCTTCGGCGGCGACGGCGGTCAGCGGCGTGGCCGCGTAGCCGGGGTCGACGAAGAGCCGGCCGGCCGCTTCGAGGATGGCTCGCCGGGTCTGTCGGGACTGCTCCTGCCGCCGGGAGGAGTCATAGCGTCTCTTGACAACCACGGTTCGAGTGTAGTGCTCTATTGGATAGGTTCTTACTCTATTGAAAGGGTGTGGCCATGCCGTTCGGTGTGTTGCAGGAGATGCCCGGCGTCAGCGAGGCGGAGTACCGGCAGGTGGAGCGACACCTCGGGCCGGACCGGCCGCCGGGACTCGTCGCCCACGTCGCCGGCCCGACCGAGGACGGCTGGCGGATCATCAACATCTGGCAGGACGAGGCCGCGTTCCGTCGGTTCCAGTCCGAACGGCTGGTCCGGGCCGCAGGCCTGGCGGCGCAGGAGGACGGCTTCGACCCCGCAAAGGCGGCCGGCTTTCGATCGATGAGCGTCGACGGCACCGAGATGCCGTTCTGATGGCCGACGCCGCCACCCTGCGGTCCCGCAACGCCGCTTTCTGGACGGGAGCGGCAGCCGGCTGGATCCGCCACGCCGATCGGCAGGACGAGATCGGCCGACCGCTGGGTGCGCCCGCCATGGATCGAATGGCCCCGCGGCCCGCCGAACGGATCCTTGATGTGGGCTGCGGATGTGGTGGCACCACGGCCGAACTCGCCGCTGCGGTCGGCGAGAGCGGCGCGGCGGTCGGCATCGACATCGCCGAGGCGATGGTGACCGCCGCCCGGCTACGGTTCCCCACGAACCGGTACCCGGGTATCCGCTTCCGCGCGGCCGACATCGAGACCCTCGACGTCGTGCCGGGGGCACCGTTCGACGCGGCGTACTCGCGAACGGCCCTGATGCTGTTGGCGGATCCGGTCGCCGGCTGCACCACGATCCGGCGGTCACTGCGCCCGGGAGGGCGCCTCGCCGCGACCGTCTTCCGCGACGGCAGCGTCAACCCGTGGATGTCCGCGGCGATGCTCGGCGCAGCGCCGCACCTCGGGCCGTTGCCACCGCTACCGGTGGGCGACGAGCCCGGTCCGTTCTCCTTCGCCGACCCGGCGCGGCTCGCCCGGGTCCTCACCGTCGCCGGCTTCACCGCCGTCACGATCACGTCGTGTGACGTCGCGATGGACGCTCCGGACGACGCCGATGCCGTGGCGGAATGGCTTGTCGAGATCGGCCCCGCCGGTGCCGCGTACCGGGCGGCTCCGCCGGCTGGGCAGGCTTCGGCCCGGGCGGGGGCGATCCGGCTGCTCGACCGGTTTCGTGAACCTGGCGTCGGCTACCGACTGCCCGCCGGCCTGTGGCTCGTCACCGCGATCGCCGCCGGCGTTGACGGTGGGTCACGCGTTCCGCAGTCCGCTGACGAGCCATCCGCTGCGGCCCGACCGCCGGTCACCCACCACCGACAACCACGTCAGGACGAGAACCGATGAGAACGATCCGAATGGTCGCGCCGACCCTCTGTCTCGTGCTCGCCCTGACGGCGTGTGCCGACGGCGACGCGCCCGAGCCCCCCGGGGCCGCAGCACCGGGCACCCCCGCCGCGGCCGACGCCGCGTCCGGCGCGGCCGGATCCGCTCCGGCCGGTGGCTCGACGCCGGTGTCGGCGAACGAGTTGTGTGCCTACCTGGACGGCCAGTTGCCGACGCTGCGAGGGATCGGGTCCGAGACGGGCGCGATGGCCAACCTCACCGTGAACCTCTATTCCTGGTACGAGAAGCAGGGTGCCGTGCCGACCGGCCGTCAGATCGACGATCAGACCCGGCAGGAATGCCCGGCGACCCGGACCGAGGTGCTCGAACTCGCCGGTATGGAGAGCTTCGAACGCTTGTAGCCGCCACGAGCCGGCGACGCCCGACCGGCGTCCGGTCGCCGGACCTGGGACGTCGTCGGGACCTGCCCCGACCGGTGGGAATGTGCGCGTGGTGAGGGGGGCGGGGCATGCGCGCGAGCGGGCGGTCAACGGCGGCGGCACATGACGGACGGTGAATCCGGGTATGGTGCGGTGTGTCGGTGTCGCCGGGCTTTCGCCAGTAAGCGAGACACTGATCGGGCCCAGGGCGAGCGCCGGGTCTGTCACGAGGTTGTCGGCACGAGATGCCGAAAACCTGACGTGCCTCTCTTTCGAAGACAGGACTACCGCATGGCATCGAATGGTAACGATCAACCGGTGTTGTTCTTCGCCCCGGCGAGCACCGACGGGCTCGACGGTCCGGGCGTGACCTTCGACGGCAGCGAGGAGGCGATGCGGCGACTGCGCCATCCGTTCGCGGTGGAGCAGACCCAGCCGCCGGCGGGCCACGACCCGGAGCAGCACGCCTGACCCAGTTTCCGTCGGGCGGGCCGACGCTGCGCAGGTCACGTGGCCGGCAGGTGGTACTCGTCGTCGCTGGGAATCATCGCCTCGACGCTGCCGCTGCCGCGCCGGATCACCGGCCCGGAGACCGCCCGGAACGAGTGAGCCACCGTCGTTGCCGAGGACCAGTCGTAGGCCGGGTAGGGACGAGCCGGGCTGGCGGGGAGCAGCACCGCGGCGGCGTGGCGCGAACGAGCGCAGTCCGGGATATCCTTCGCGCATATGGCTACTTTTCGCAGCGCCTCAGTGCTCCTCTCCTCGGACGGCACCAGGACCCCCGGCACCGCCGCCCTCTTCGCCGAGCCCGCCCGCAAGGGTGGGACCCCACCGTGGGCAGGCGACTTCCGACCCGCCAACAGCTCCGGCAACGGCCCCAAGAACGCGGTCGGGAAGACCTTCACGTTGGAGCTGCCCGACGGCAGCACCGGCAAGGTCGTGGTCCAGAGCCTCAAGAGCGGGAAGGGAGGCGTCGTGCTGGCGTTGATGGGCGAGGACGCACCCCCCTTCTGACCTGCCGCTGATAACGATCGAGCCGCTCGCGGCCCTGGCCGGCGGTGGCCCGCCGACCAGGGCCACCGGTCAGCGGCGGCCGATGGCCAGGGCGACGAGGTACTGTCCGCCGCCCGCGTCGACGCTTGCGGTCACCGGCAGTCCGGGCACCAGCCGGGTGCGGCCGGATCGAGGTCGTCGAACTCCCGGCGGTCGCCGTCGATGTCGCCGTCCACGACAGGCCGCACGACGCCATCGACGTCACCTACGGCCGGCTCGGCGCCTGGGTGGTCGCGCACGTCCTGAGCGTCGACGGGCCCGTCGACGCGCCGCTATCCGCACGTCCGGTCCGACTACTCCTCCACGGACGTGCTCACCGAGGCCGACTCGGTGGGGTACGTCTGCCCGCGTTGCCTGGCGCCAGCGGCGGCAGCCGGGACCGGCGTCAGCGGCAGAGCTGGGCCGCACCTCTCCCCGCCCCTGACGGTCGCAGCGAGCAGGAGGCCCGGGGGATTCACGACCGGCGCAACGGGTACCGGGCCAGGCATGCGGATCGTGGTGGTGGGTGCGAGCGGGAACGCCGGGACCGCGCTGTTGCGCCGGCTGCGCCGGGAGCGGAACGTGGAGCTGGTCGGGGTGGCCCGCCGGCTCCCCGGCCCGAACGCCGGCGAGCCGTACGACGGGCTGGAGTGGCACTCCTGCGACATCGGGGCGGCGGGCGCGGCCGACCAACTGGCGGCGGTCTTCGCCGGGGCGGACGCGGTGGTGCACCTGGCCTGGCAGATCCAGCCGAGCCACGACCAGCGGGCGCTGCACCGGACCAACGTCGGCGGCAGCCGGGCCGTGGTCGACGGGGTGCTCCGCGCGAAGGTGCCCGCCCTCGTGTACGCCTCCTCCGTGGGCGCGTACGCCTCCGGACCGAAGGACCACCCGATCAGCGAGCGCTGGCCGGTGACCGGGGTGCCCGGCTCGTCGTACAGCCGGGACAAGGCGGAGGTGGAGGCGCTGCTCGACCGGGTCGAGCGGGAGCATCCGGAGCTGCGGGTGGTGCGGATGCGGCCGGGGCTGATCTTCCAACGGGACGCCGGCACGGAGATCACCCGCTACTTCCTCGGGCCGCTGGCCCCGGTGCGCCTGCTCCGGTACGGCCGCATCCCGCTGGTGCCCAGCCACCGTCGGCTACGGATGCAGGCGGTGCACGCCGACGACGTGGCCGACGCGTACGCCCGGGCGCTGCTCGGCGACGCGCGCGGCGCGTTCAACCTGGCGGCCGATCCGGTGCTCACACCGGAGCTGGTGGCCCGGCACTTCCACGGCTGGACGGTGCCGGTGGCCGCCCCGCTGCTGCGCGGCGCGGCGGCGTTGACCTGGCTGGCCCGGCTGCAACCGGTCGACGCCGGCTGGGTGGAGCTGGGCCTGAACGCGCCGCTGATGTCCAGCGCGCGGGCCGAGGCCGAGCTGGGCTGGCAGCCGAGGGTGGACGGGCTGACCGCCCTGCGCGACCTCTTCGCCGGCATGGCCCACGGCGGCCACACCGCCAGCCCGCCGATGTCCGCCGACCCGGATCTTCCGGGCCGCCCGGCCGGCCTGCTGAAGGCCCGCCCCGCCGGGCACGGCAACCCGTACTGACCGCCGCCGGGGCGCACCCGGGGGGCCTGGTGCGGGGGTTCAGGCGTGGGACAGGGCGAAGGCCACCAGGAAGCCCAGCACCGTGATCAGGCCGACCAGCAGGTGGGCGTCCTCGAAGGCCTCGGGGACCATGGTGTCGGTGATCATGGCGAGGATCGCGCCGGCCGCCAGCGCGGTGATCGAGGCGAGCACCTCCGGCGGCGCGCCGCCCAACAGGGTGTTTCCGGCCAGCGCCGCGAGGCCGCTCACCAGGGCGATCCCGGTCCACAGGAGGAAGACGTACCGGCGGGTGCGGCCGGCCCGACGCATCCCCGCCGCGCTGGACAGCCCCTCCGGCACGTTGCTGAGGAACACCGCGATCACCGTGACCGCGCTGACCGCGCCGCCGGTGAGCAGGCTCGCGCCGATCACCACGGACTCGGGGATGCCGTCGAGCAGCGCCCCCACCGCCATCGCCGACCCGGACCCGGGCTCCTGCCCCTCCGAGGGCTGGTCGCCGGAGCGCTTGCGGTGCCGCGCGCCGCGCCGGGCCAGCAGCACGTTCGCCCCGGTGTACGCCACCGCGCCGCCCGCCGCCCCGATCGCCGTCGGCAGCAGCCCGCCCTGCTCGTGCGCCTCGGCGACCAGTTCGAAGGAGACCGCGGAGAGCAGCACCCCCGCGCCGAAGGCCATGACGGACGCGACGACCCGTCGCGGGACCGGCACGAACCAGCCCAGCGCCGCCCCGACCAGCAGGGCCGACCCGGCCAGCAGACCCCAGCCGCCCGCCTGCAACCACTCCGGCATTCGCGGAACGCTACCCGAACGCCGGGCGGCGGAAACGGGTCAGAAGTCCGAGTACAGGTAGGGGAGTCGGCGGGGGAAGAGGCGGCGCAGTTCGACGGCGGCCTCGGCCGGCACTTGGCCGAGGCCGCGGACGTCCACCTCCGCCGGGTCCAGCACCCCGTACGCCAGGGCGGAGAGCCCGGCCGCGGTGAGCGTCGCGGTCGGCGCGGTGCCGGTGGCGTCGTCGGCCACCAGTTCCAGCCGGCCGGTGGTGCCGTCGAGCAGGTGGCTGCCGCCCAGCCAGCGGTCCCCGGTCAGCGCGATCCGGGCCCGGCCGGGCCCGGCGGGGAGGCCGGACAGCGCGTCCAGCGAGAGCAGCCGGGCCATCGGCGCCGCCGACCCGGGCCGGGCGACCCGGGCCTCCACGTGCACGGCCAGGTCGGTGAGCCACAGCTCGGGCAGCTCGTCGGCAACCACCCGCAGCCGCACCCGGCCGACCTGGTCGACGTGCCGGGCCAGGAACTGAAGGATCAGCGCCCGGGCGTACGGGTCGGCGACCAGCAGGTCGTCGCCGGCCAGCTCTCCGCCGTGGTCGTCGATCCGGTACGTCAGCACGCCGACCGTCGCGCCGTCGACGCGGGCGGTGACCAGCCACCGGTCGTCGTCGTCGCGCAGCCACACCGCCCGGGTCTCGGGGAAGAGCGCGAAGCCGTGCCGCTCGGCCAGGCAGCGCTCGGTGAAGGCGCGGTGGGTGGCGTACCCGGTGCCGGTCCGTTCCCAGCTCAGCTCGCCGGGCAGGTCGGCGCGCAGCAGCGGGGCCAGGTCGGCCGGCGTGAAGGTGACCGTGCGGGCCCGGGGCAGCCCGACGTAGCCGAACCGCTCGTAGAACGAGGCGCGGAACGGGTACAACGCGCTCACCAGGTGCCCCTCGTCGCGCATCTCGTCGAGCAGCCGGTGCAGCAGGGCCCGGACGTGCCCGCGCCGGCGGGCCAGCGGATGGGTGGCCACCCCGGCGACGCCGGCCATCGGCAGCACCGCGCCGCGCAGGTTCTGCCGCATCGGGATGGCGGAGACCACGGCGAGGGTCTCGCCGCCCTCCTCGGCGACGAGGGTGCGGTTGGCCTCGCCGTACGGCAGGTAACGGCCGAACTCCTCGGCCCGCTCGGGCCGCTTCGGTGACGCCTCGAAGGCGTACGCCTGGAGCGGGAAGGAGGTGCTGAAGCGCTCGGTGTTGGTCACCCGCCGGATATTCATCCCCCATCCCAACCCGCCCGCCGGGCCGCCGCAACCACATTCGCGGGGGTGAGCGGTCAGGCCGCGGTGACGTCGGAGACGACGACGGTGACGTTGTCCGGGGCGCCGGCCTGGTGGGCGAGCTTCACGAGCTGCTCGCCGCAGTGCCGACGGTCGCCGTACATGGCCAGGGCGGCGGCGATCGACCCGTCGTCCACGTAGTCCGACAGGCCGTCGCTGCACAGCAGCAGCCGGTCGCCGGCGAAGACGGTGAGCGCGCCGACCGCCGGGGGCGCGTCCGCGCCCTGCACGGCCCGGGTCACCAGCGAGCGCTGCGGGTGGTGCCGGGCCTGGGCCGGGGAGAGCGCGCCCTGGTCGACCAGCGTCTGGACGAAGGTGTCGTCCCGGGTGAGCTGGGTCATCTCGTCGTTCCGCAGCAGGTAGCAGCGGGAGTCCCCGACCTGGGCGAGGACCAGCACGTCCCCGGCGAGCAGGCCGGCCGTGAGGGTGGTGCCCATGCCCTCGCGGGCCGGGTCGACGGAGATGGCGGCCCGGATGCGCCGGTTGGCGGTGCTCACGACGGACCGTAGCGCGTCGGTGGCACCCTCGGTGGTGGTCGGCGGGTTCAGCTCGTCGAGGATCCGGATGACGATCTCGCTCGCCACCTCGCCGGCCGGCAGGCCACCCATGCCGTCGGCGACCGCGACCAGACGGTCACCGGCGAGGGCGGAGTCCTCGTTGTTGGTCCGGACCAGGCCGACGTCGTTGAGGATTGCCGAGCGGAGGATCAGTTTCATGCGACAAGCTTGCCAAGAAGACCCTGCCGCCGTCTCTACGCACTACTGCGTAGGGTGAAAAGAATGATGCCGGTCCCCATGGTCGGGCGTGCCGGCGAGCTTGCCGAGCTCGACCGGGCGTGGTCCACGCTGGCGCTCGGCGGTCGGCCCGGCCCTGCGGTCGCGGTGCTCACCGGCGCGGCGGGCGTCGGCAAGAGCCTGCTGGTGGCGGCGGCCCTGGACGGCTTCGCGCCACGCCCGGCGGTGGTGCTCAGCGGGGCCGCGCGGGTGCACAGCCCGGCCCCGTACGACTGGCTCGCCGCCGTGCTCAGCGGGCGGGACACGAGCGGCCTCGACCTGCCGCCCGACGCGCTCGCCTGGCTCGCCCAGCAGCCCACCGCGCCCCGCGAACGGTACGCCCCGGGCACGCTGCTGCGGCTGGCCGTGCGTACGGTCCGGCTGCTGGTCGGCGCCGGCCCGGCCTTGCTGGTGGTGGAGGACCTGCACGCCCTCGACCCGGCCAGCCTGAACCTGGTCGGCGAGCTGGCCACCGCGCCCGACCTGCCGGCGCTGCTGCTGGTGGCGAGCCGGCCCGCGGTGGACGCCGTCGCGCCGGACCTCGCCGCCCGCGCCCTGGCCCGGTTCTGCGGGGTACGCGGCGCCGTCCGCCAGCACCTCGGCCCGCTCGGCCCGGCCGAGGTCGCCGAGGTGCTGAACCAGGTGTACGAGGGGACGCGCCCGTCCCGCCGGCTGGCGACCTCTGTATGGCGGCGGACCGGCGGCAATCCGTACGTGCTGACCGAGTTGCTCGCCGCGCACTCCGGCCAGGGACCGGACGCCCTGCTGCGCCGGCCGCTGTCGGAGCATCCGGGCACCCCCGCGCCGCGCGCCGCGGGCCCGCCCGACGCGGCGTACCCGCCCGCTGCCCTGCCTCCGGCCGACCTGCTCCCGCCCGATGCCGAGCTGACCGGCCGGGAGGTCGAGGTGCTCGCCTGCCTGGTCGCGGGGATGTCCAACAAGCAGGCCGCCCGGGCGCTGGGGATCTCGGTGCGGACGGTGACCGTGCACGTGTCCAATCTGCTGCGCAAGACCGGGTCGGCGTCGCGCACCGAGGCGGCGCTCTGGGCCGTCCAGCACCGACTCCCGGCCCGGCAGGCCTGACCCCGGCCCCGGGCAGGGGCCCGGAGCGGCGGACGGTCAGTGGCGGGGGTAGCGCAGCAGGAGGCTCGCCCACACCTCCTCGTCGCCGACCGCCGCGTAGCTGTGGGGCACGTCCGAGGTCCAGCGCAGGTGGCCGCCGACGCCGGCGGTCAGCGGGGCGTCCACCGGCCCGGCGCGGAGCACCCCGGCGAAGACCGTGACGTGCTCGGTGACCCCCGGCTGGTGCGCGGGCGAGAGCTGGCCGGGCCCGGGGGCGACGCGCATCCGGTACAGCTCGTACGTCGCGTCCGTGTCGGTGAAGACCTCCAGCAGGGTGGCGCTCACCGCCGCGCCCCGGACCGTCGGCGTCGCGGCCGGCCCGGCGAGTACGGCGGTCAGCGGCACCCCGAGCTGGGCGGTGATCGCGTAGAGCGTCTCCAGCGTGGGGTTGCGGGTGTTGTTCTCCAGGCCGGAGAGGGTGGCCTTCCCGACCCCGGCCAGCCGGGCCAGGGTGGACAGCGACATCCCCCGCTCCTCGCGCAGGGCGCGCACCCGGCGGCCCACCGTCTCGGCGCCGGTGTCGACGCCCCTTCCCCGGGCTGGTGCTGGCGGTTCCACCCCGCTATGGTGCTACACGCTTCCGTTCCGTAAACGGAACAGTGGAGGGGGAGACGTGGCCGGCCTGCTGCAACCCGTGCTCGCCGGGCTGGTGACCGCGCTCGTGGGCTTCGCCAGCTCGTTCACCGTCGTACTCGCCGGGCTGCGCGCCGTCGGCGCCGACGAGAGCCAGGCCGCCTCGGGGCTGCTCGCGGTCAGCGTCGCGTCCGGTGTCTGCGCGGTGTGGCTGGGGCTGCGGCACCGGCTGCCGATGGCGATCGCCTGGTCCACCCCGGGCGCGGCGCTGCTGGCGGCCACCGGTCCGGTCCCCGGCGGCTGGCCGGCGGCGGTCGGCGCGTTCGTCGTGTGCGGGGTGCTGATCGTCGCCGCCGGGCTCTTCCCGGCGTTGGGCCGGGCGGTGGCCGCCATCCCCGGCCCGATCGCCAGCGCGATGCTGGCCGGCGTGCTCCTGCCGCTGTGCACCGCGCCGGTCCGCGCCCTGGTCGAGGTGCCGGCGCTGGCCGCGCCGGTGGTCGTCACCTGGCTTGTCCTGCACCGGTTCGCCCGCCGCTGGGCGGTGCCCGCCGCGCTGGTGGTGGCCGCGGTCGCCATCGCGCTGACCACGCCGGGCGGGACCGGCGCGCACGGCCTGAAGCCGGTGTTCACCCTCACCGCGCCCGAGTGGACGGTCCCTGCGGTGGTCGGGCTGGCGCTCCCGCTCTTCCTGGTCACCATGGCCGCGCAGAACGTTCCCGGGATGGCGGTGCTGCGCGGCTACGGGTACCGGCCGCCGCTCGGCGCCGCGCTGCGCGTCACCGGTTTGGCCAGCGCCCTCGGCGCCCCGGTCGGCGGGCACGCGGTCAACCTGGCCGCGATCACCGCCGCGCTGGCCGCCGGACCGGACGCCCATCCGGACCCGGAGCGTCGCTGGGTCGCCTCGGTCACCGCCGGGGTGGGGATGGCCCTGCTGGGCCTCGGCGCGGGCGTCGCCACCGCTCTGGTGCTGCTCTCCCCGCCGGTGCTGATCGAGGCGGTGGCCGGGCTCGCGCTGCTCGCCGCGCTGGCCGGCGCGGTGTCGGCGGCGGTCGCGGACCCGCAGGCGCGGGAGGCCGCAGTGGTGACCTTCGTGGTGACCGCCTCCGGGGTGAGCCTGCTCGGCGTCGGCGGCGCGTTCTGGGGGCTGCTCGCCGGCTGGCTGATGCTGCTCCTCTTCCGCCGCCGCCCGGCCCCGGACGCCCCGACCCCGGCCCCGGACGCCCCGACCCTGACCCCGGACGCCCCGGCCCGGGCTGTCCCGGCCCCGGCCGTCCGGGCGCCCGAGTAGGCCGACCTCACGTCGGAGAGACGGTGGGGATCAGTCCGCCTCGGCGGACACGCCGACCTCCATGATCCGTAGCCGGACTCCTGACACGTTCTCCTCGACCATGCGGCGCAGCGCGCGGGCGTGGTCGAGGGTGTCGAGGGCGATCAGCACGTGGGCGGCCTCCCGGTCGGCGTCGTCCAGCCCCCACCAGCCGCGCACGAACCCGGGGCTGCGCCGCACCACGTCCGCCATGTGCGCGAACCGGGCCCGTTGCTCGTCCGCGTCGACCGCCTCGGCCTGCTGCTCCCCGATCAGGATGTACATCGGTCCACCATAGGGGCTGGCCTATTCCTCCGGGGGGAGGCTCGTGGCGGGGACGTCGAGGCGTACCCGGCCGTCGGCGACGCCGGCGATCTGGTCGGCCAGCACGTAGACGGCGCCGGTCGGGGCGAGGTCGGTGGAGACCTTCAGGTAGCCGGTGCGCAGCAGGCGGGCGGCCAGGTCGGCAGGCACGTCCGGCTCCTCGACCGCCGCCGACTCGATCAACTCGTCCAGGCTGCCGCCGGGGTCCGCGGCCGGCGCCTGCACGGTCACCGCGTTCGGGTCGCCCCGCTGGACGAGGTCCACGGTGCCGACCTCCGCCCCGGTCACGTCGACCACCGGCATCCCGGTGGTGACGCGGGAGATGGTCGCCTGCTGATCGGTGCCCTGCTGCTCCATCCTGGCGCGGTTCCCGGGCCGGCCGCCGGCTAAACGCCGCCCCGGTCAGGGGCGTGCGTCGGGTGTCGGCTGCCACGCGTCCGGCGGGCGGGGGGACAGCTCGCGCCAGCCGTCGGCCCCGGCGAGCAGCGCGCGGACGGTCTCCTCCGCTTCCTCGACGCTCGGGTACTCGTAGAACTGGGAGGCGCCCTCGGCGCCGCCGGCCCGCTGCTCGACGTGCCACCGGTCGCCGTTCACCCGGAGGAAGACGTCCCGCCGCGCCAGCCGCCCCCACTTGCCGTTCCACCAGTGCTTCCGCTGCTCCATGGCGGGACTCTATCGAACATGTGTACTACTCGGGTCGGCCCCCACGGGATTCCCGTGGGGGCCGGTGTGCTGCCGGGTGGGCCGGCGCGGGGCCGGCGTCCCGAGGGCTCAGCGCGGGGCCGGGGGCTCCGGGCGGCGGCCGAGCACGTCGTCCAGGGCGCCCCGCTGCTGGCCCGGGGTGGCGTGGCCGGCGGCGACCAGCGCGTCCCGGATCTCGGTGAGCAGCTTGACCTCCTCGCTGGGGGCCGACGGCGGAGGCTCCTCGCCGCGCTTGCGCCGCTCGGCGAGCCTGTTCATCGGATAGACGACCAGGAAGTACAGCGCCGCCGCGGTGAGCACGAAGGTGATCGCCGCGTTGACGAACGCCACCCAGTCGAACGGAATGTCCCGGAACTTGGGGATCGATCCCTCAAGTCCCTTCGGGTTGCCGGTGATCAGCACGATCAGGACCCTGACCAGTGGTTCCAGGAACGACTTGGTGAGCTGGGTGACCACGCCCGTGAACGCGGCGCCGATGACGATGCCGACCGCGAGGTCGACGACGTTTCCGCGCATGATGAAGTCTTTGAAGCCCTTGAGCATCCGTACTCCCGTGGTGTCCGGTTTACCGTCCGGGGCAACCTATTCCCCCGGGGAGGGCTCCAGAAAAGCACCGGCCTCGCGGGCCGCCGAACCCGGGTCGCCATCGCGGATCGCGGCGACCAGCCGGGCGTGGTCCACGTACCGCTCGGGTTCCAGCGCGTCGCCCATCGCCTGGGTGATCGTGCTGCGCAGCGCCGCGCCGACCGAGGCGTACAGCTCGGCGAGCATGGCGTTGTGCGCGGCGGCCACCACCGCCGTGTGCAGCGCCGCGTCAGCCTCGACGAACTCGCCGACCCGGCCCCCGCGCCAGGCGGCCTCCCGGGCGGCGAGCGCGTCGTCGAGGGCGGCCAGGTCCTCCGGGGTACGCCGCAGCGCGGCGAGCCGGGCGGCCTCCACCTCGAAGGCGCGGCGCACCTCGACCACCTCGGCCATTCGGTCGTCGGTGAGCCGGCGGGCCACCACCGGGGCCAGCTCGTCGGTCGACACCACGTACGTGCCGGAGCCCTGACGGCACTCCAGCACCCCGCCGTGCACCAGGGCGCGGACCGCCTCGCGGACTGTGTTGCGCCCCACCCCGAGCGCGGCGACGAGCTGTGGTTCGGTCGGGATGCGCCCGCCCACCGGCCACTCTCCGCCGAGGATGCGGGACCGGAGCTGCTCGATCGTCTGCCGGACCCGGTGACCCCGGGGCGGCACGGGCACGGAATTCACCGGCGGTGTCACTGGTTACATCACCCGTCCGCAATTCATCCCATGATTGTAGGTTGAAGGCCATGACCCCGCCACCGACCGCCACCGAGGACCCCGTCACCGTGCCCGACCGGCCCAGCCCGACCGTCGCCGTGCCCCCGGCCATCGGCGTCGCACCCGCCCCGGTCCCCACGGGGCGGCCGGCCACCGGCGGGCTGCTGGTACTGGTCGGCATGCTGCTGGTCGCGCTCAACCTGCGTGCCGCCGTGACCAGCCTCGGCGCCCTGCTCGGCGAGGTCCGCACCGGCCTCGGGCTCTCCGGGGCGATGGCCGGGTTCGTCACCACCCTGCCGACGATCGCGTTCGCCGGGCTCGGCGCGCTGACCCCGTGGTTGGTCCGCCGGTTCGCCCCGGCCCGGGTGCTGGTGGTCGCCATGGTGTCCCTGGCCGTCGGGCAGGTGCTGCGGGTGGTCACCGACTCGGCGCTGGTCTTCGTGGCCACCAGCGCGCTCGCGCTGGCTGGCATCGCGGTGGCGAACATCCTGCTGCCGATGCTGGTCAAGCAGCACTTCCCGCACCGCACCGGGCTGGTCACCGGGGCGTACACGATGACGCTGACGGTGGGCACGACGGTGGCCGCCGCGTCGGCCGTGCCGGTCGCGCACGCCTTCGGCTCCTGGCGGGCCGGGCTCGGTGTCTGGGCCGCGCTGGCCGCGGTGGCCGTACTCCCGTGGGTGCCCCTGGCGCTGCGGGCCCGCGCCGCGCGCCGGGCCGGGACCCCGACAGTGGCCGCCGCCGCGCCGGCCCGGGTCCGGCCCGCGCGGACCCGGCTCGGCTGGGCGATGGCAATCTACTTCGGGGCGCAGTCGCTGAGCGGGTACGCGATCATGGGCTGGCTGGCCCAGCTCTTCCGGGACGCCGACTTCGCGCCGGAGACGGCCGGGCTGCTGCTGGCCGGGGTGACCGCGCTCGGCGTGCCGGTCGCGCTGCTGATGCCGGCGCTGGCCGGCCGGCTGCGGACGCTGCGCCCGCTGGTGCTCGGGCTGACCGTGTTCTCCACGGCGGCCTACCTGGGGCTGGCGCTCGCGCCGCACGATGCCGCGCTGCTCTGGGTGGCCCTGCTCGCCCTCGGCCAGGGCGCGTTCCCGCTGATCCTGACCACCATCGGGCTGCGCGCCCGCACGGCCGAGGGGACGGTGGCGCTGTCCGCCTTCGCGCAGAGCACCGGGTACGTGATCGCCGCGCTCGGCCCGCTGCTGGTCGGCATCCTCTACGAGGCGACCGGCGGGTGGACCGCGCCGATCGGCTTCCTGCTCGCCGCCCTGGCCGTGCAGACCGTCGCGGGCCTGGCGATCGCTCGTCCCCGGTTCATCGAGGACGAGCGCTGAGGGGACGGGTCAGGAGGAGGCCGGCGTGGGGTCGCCCGCGACGGCCTGCTCGACCGTCGGGTAGGTGTGCAGCACCTCGACCAGCCCGCTGACCTCCAGGATGCGCAGCACGCCGCGCTGCGGGGCGGCCAGCCGGACCACGCCGCCGGCCTCGTCGCAGCCGTTCTTGGCGCGCACGAACACGGACAGCCCGGTCGAGTCGCAGAACGAGACGTCGGCCAGGTCGAAGACGAGGCGGCTGCGGCCCTTGTCGAGCAGATCCGTGATCTGGTCCTGGAGCTGCGGTGCCGTCGCCATGTCCAGTTCGCCCGCGACTGACACGACGACGACGTCGCCGCGCTGTTCCGTGTGTACCGTCAAGGACATTCGGACCTCCTGTGATCGGGGGAACGGTATCCCACGTTCGGGGTTCGCCGCTGAGCGGAAGCGGCAGCCGTGTCCACGATCATTTCTTTGCCTTGTGACAATTAGTTGCTGGGTACCCGGTGGTAGAGTCCGGCCGGTCCAGGTCAGAGGGAGGATGCCGTGGCATTGAACGCGGATGAAAGCGGTCGGCTGACCGGTCTGCTGAGTGAGCATGCTGAGCGGGTCACACAGCGCTGGACGGAGATCGCCACCGCGTCGCTGCGCGGCCGACTCAGTCAGGCCGAGCTGCGCCGACAGGTACAGGAACTGCACCGTGCCATCGTGGAAGCGGGGCAGGGCGGCGCGTTCGATCTTGAGTCCGAGTCGGCCGGTGAGCTGCGCGCCGTGCTCGCCGAGCTGTCCAGGGGCCGGGCCCGGCAGGGGTTCACCGCCACCGAGACGGCGGTCAGCGTGTACGCCCTCAAGGACGTCCTGCTGGAGCTGATGGAGGCCGGCGAGGGCGCCGCCACCCTGCGCGACTACGTGGCCTTCTCCTCGCTGGTCGACCAGATGGGGCTGTTCACCTTCGAGAGCTTCGTCCGCACCCGGGAGGGCCTGATCGCGGACCAGGCCGAGCAGCTCCTCGAACTCTCCACCCCGGTCGTCAAGATCTGGGAGGGCGTGGTGGCCGTGCCGCTGGTCGGCACGCTCGACTCGGCCCGGGCCCAGGTGGTGATGGAGCGGCTGCTCCAGACCCTGATCGACACCAGCTCGCCGTACGCGATCATCGACATCACCGGCGTGCCGGCGGTGGACACCCAGGTCGCCCAGCACATCCTCAAGACGGTGGTGGCCGCCCGCCTGATGGGTGCCGACTGCATCATCTCCGGCATCCGCCCGCAGATCGCCCAGACCATCGTCGCGCTCGGCATCGAGTTCGGCGACATCGCCACCAAGGCCAGCCTGGCCGACGCGCTGCGGCACGTGCTGCGGCTGAGCGGGGTGGCGAACGCCCGCCGGCATCCGCGACGGGAGTTCTGATGGAGCGGGTTCCGGTCCTGAAGATCGGCGACATCCTGCTCGTGTCGATCCAGGTCGACATGTCCGACCAGACCGCCGTCCAGCTCCAGGAGGACCTGGCCGAGCGGATCGTCGCCACCGGCTGCCACGGCGTGATCATCGATATCACGGCGCTGGACATCGTCGACTCGTTCGTCGGCCGGATGCTGTCCGCCATCGCCTCGATCTCCAAGGTGCTCGACGCCGAGACGGTGGTGGTCGGGATGCGTCCCGCCGTCGCCATCACCCTGGTCGAGCTGGGTCTGTCGCTCAACGGCATCCGTACCGCCCTGAACGTCGAGCGCGGCATGGAGCTGATCGCGGCGGCCGGGCACGACGACTACGACTTCGCCGTCGAGGACGAGACGGACGACGAGACGACGGCCACGACATGACCGCCGGTATCGACCTGGGCCACCCGCAGGCGCAGGCGATCCAGAGCGACGAGGACGTGGTGCGGGTCCGCCAACTGGTACGGACGGTGGCGGTGGCGGCCCGGCTCTCCCTGGTCGACCAGACGAAGCTGGTCACCGCGGCCAGCGAGCTGGCGCGCAACACCCTGGTCTACGGCGGGGGCGGCGAGGCCGAGGTGACCACGGTGGACAACGGCCTGCGGCGCGGCATACGAATCGTCTTCGCCGACGACGGCCCCGGCATCGTCGACCTGGGCCTCGCCCTCACCGACGGCTACACCACCGGAGGGGGCCTCGGCCTCGGCCTGAGCGGCGCCCGCCGGCTGGTCGACGAGTTCGACATCGTCACCGGGCCGGGTCAGGGGACCCGGATCACGGTCACCAAGTGGTCCCGATGATCGCCGAGGACCTGTCCGACCACGGCCTGTGGTTCCGGGTGGAGAGCGGCAGCGCGGCCAGCGCGGTGCGGCGGGCCGCCGAGCGGTTGGGCCGGCAGCTCGAGATCGGTGAGGCCCGCACGGCCGACCTGGCGATCGTCGCTGCCGAGCTGACCAGCAACCTGGTCAAGCACGCCGAGGACGGGGTGCTGCTGGTGCGCCCGGTGCGCCGGGGCGGGCAGGCCGGCGTCGAACTGGTCGCCATCGACTCCGGGCCGGGCATGGCCGACCTGACCGTGTCCTCCCGGGACGGGCACTCCACCGCCGGGACCCTCGGCATCGGTCTCGGCGCCATCACACGTCAGACCGACTGGTTCGACGGCTACTCCCGGCCCGGCAGAGGCACCGTCCTGGCCGTGCAGGTCTGGCCGCGGGGGCCCATCCCGGAGCTGTCCTGGGTCGACGCGCTCACCCGGCCGATCACCGGCGAGTCGGTCAGCGGCGACGGGTACGCCGTCCGGATCGCCGAAGGGCGGCACCAGGTACTGACCTGCGACGGTCTCGGCCACGGGCCGCTGGCGGCGGCGGCCACCGACACGGCGCTGGCCGCGTTCCGGGCCGCCCCGGCCGGGCCGCCGGCGGCGGTGGTACAGCACCTGCACCGGTCGATGTCGCACACCCGTGGCGCGGCGCTGGCCGTCGCCGAGCTGGACGCGGACGCCGGGCTGCTGCGGTTCGCCGGGCTGGGAAACATCTCCGCCTCCGTGGTGGCCGAGGGTGAACGGCGGCGAGGGCTGGTCTCCCTGCCCGGGATCGCCGGCCACCAGCGACCCGTCGTCCGTGAGTACGACTATCCCTTCCCGGCCGGAGCGTCGCTGGTGATGCACAGCGACGGGGTGGTGGACCGCTGGCAGCTCGACGACTATCCCGGGCTGCTCGGCAGCAGTCCGCTCGTGATGGCCGCGACGCTGCTGCGCGACGCGGGGCTGCGCCGGGACGACGCCTGCGTCCTGGTCGCCAGGGCGGCGTGGTGACCGGGTTGCCGCTGCTCCAGATGGCGCTGCGGGTCGAGCACGACATCTTCGTGGTCCGGCAGCGCGGCCGGGAGGTGGCCGCGGCGGTCGGCCTGGAGCACCAGGACCAGATCCGGCTCGCCACCGCCCTCAGTGAGGTGGCCCGGGACCTGCTGCACGCCGCCGGCGGTGCGGACGTCACCTTCGCCGTCGACCTCGACGGGCAGGGCCCACTGCGGCTGCGGGTGGACCTGGCCCCGGTGCGCCCGCTGCCGAATGGCCGGTACGAGCCGCACTCCGGCGCGGTGGCGCGACTGGTGGACATGTTGGGCGTGGTGGACAGGGAGGGCGATACGGTCGTGAGGATGTCCCGACGTGTCCCCGCAAGCGCACAGGCGCTGACCCCGGAGCGAGTTGCCGAGCTGCGTGCCGAGCTCGGCAGCAGCGCTCCCGGCAGCGCCCTGGACGAGCTCGCCTCGCAGAACGAGCAGCTCATCGCCGCCCTGGACGAGGTGCGCAGCCAGCGCGACGAGCTGGCCGTGCTCAACGAGGAACTCCAGGAGACCAACCATGGCGTGATGGCCCTGTACAACCAGCTCACCGAGGAGCTGGAGGAGACCAACCGGGGCGTGGTCGCGCTCTACGCCGAGCTGGACGAGAAGTCCGTCCAGCTCCGTTCGGCCAGCGAGTCGAAGAGCCGGTTCCTGGCCAACGTCAGCCACGAGCTGCGCGCCCCGGTGACCGCGGTCATCGGGCTGAGCCGGCTGCTGGCCGACTCCGCGTCCGACCCGCTGACCGAGGAACAGGTCCAGCAGGTCGGGTTGATCCGCTCCTCGGCCACCGACCTGCTTGGCCTGGTCAACGAGCTGCTCGACCTGGCCAAGGCCGAGTCCGGGCGGCTGGAGCCGAACTGGGCCGAGGTGGACCTGCGGGCGGTCTTCGGCCAGTTGCGCGGCACCCTGCGCGCGCTGTCCAAGACGGATGTCGAGCTGGTGGTGGAGGACCCGCCCCCGCCGGGGACGCTCCGCTCCGACGAGGTGCTGCTCGCCCAGGTGCTGCGCAACCTGCTGCACAACGGGCTGAAGTTCACCGAGCGGGGCGAGGTCCGGCTGCGGGCGGAGATTCGCGACGAGCGGTGGTGGCTGTCGGTCGCCGACACCGGCGCGGGCATCGCCCCGGAGCAGCACGATCGGATCTTCGAGGAGTTCTACCAGGTGCCGGGGAGCACCCGGATCGGCGGCACCGGCCTCGGCCTGCCGTACGCCCGGCGGGTGGTGCGCCTGCTCGGCGGCACCCTGGAACTGGCCAGCGAGCCGGGCCGGGGCAGCACCTTCACGGTCACCCTGCCGATCGGCGGAGGGTGACTGTGGCGGCCGGTCCGGCGACCGTGCTGGTGGTCGACGACAGCCGCACGAAGCGGTACCTGCTGGTGAGCTGGCTCAGCCGGGCCGGCTTCACGACGCTGGAGGCGGAGACCGGCGGCGAGGCGCTGGCCCGGATCGGGGTGGACCAGATCGACCTGGTCGTGCTCGACGTCCGGCTGCCCGACCTGACCGGGTTCGAGGTCTGCGAACGGATCAAGAAGGCCCAGCCGGCGATGCCGGTGATCCACGTTTCGGCGCACGCCATCGACGTGGCGGACCGGGCCCAGGGCCTGACCCGGGGCGCGGACGCCTACCTGGCCGAGCCGATCGAGCCGGAGGAGCTGGTCGCCACCACCCACGCGGTGCTGCGCTACTACCGGGCCCGGCAGCGCGCCGAGCTGCTCGCCGAGCGGCTCACCGGGCTGGCCGAGACGACCGTGGCGGTGCACGCCGCGCCGAACTTCCCCCGGCTGCTGACGGCGGCGGCGGCCGGTGCCGCCCGGATCTTCAAGGGCCCGGCGGCGGTGGTGGCGGAGACCTTCGACGGTGACTGCATCGCCGGGGTCTGCGCCGGCCCGGGGGACGAACCCCGGATCGTGCCGTGGGTCGTCGACGACTCCGGGGTGCCGACCGGCTCCACGGTGTGGGTCGACGAGCCCGGCAACTGGGGGCTGGTCGACTGGCCCGACGGAGACCGGGTGACCGTGGCCGCGGCGAAGCTGCGCGAGGACCGGGCGCCGCTCTACGTGGTGGTGCCGACGCACACCCAGACCGCCGGGACGCCGGTGCTGGTGCAGGTCGCCCAGGCCGTCGCGGCGGCCGTGGAGGCGCAGCGCTCCTTCGACGAGGAGCACCGCATCGCGGTCACCCTGCAACGCAGCCTGCTGCCCCGCCGGATCCCGGAGATCGCCGGGCTCGACCTCGCCGTCCGGTACGAGCCGGCCAGCGCGCAGACCGAGGTGGGCGGCGACTTCTACGAACTGGTGATGCTGGACGGCCACCTGCTGATGGCGATCGGCGACGTCGCCGGGCACTCCCTGCACGCCGCGACGGTGATGGCGGAGCTGCGGCACGCGGTCCGCGCGTACGCCGTCGAGGGGCACCAGCCGGGCGCGATCCTGCACCGGGTCAACGAGCTGATGCTGACGCTGCTGCGCGACGAGTTGGCCACCATCTGCCTGCTGCTGCTGGAGCCGAACTCCGGCCACGTCCGGCTGGCCAGCGCTGGTCACCTGCCGGCGCTGATCAGCCAGGACGGCACGGTGGAGTACGTCCAGCACTCGGCCCCGCTGCTCGGCGTCCGCGCGGCCCGCCCCGAAGACCTTGAGTTCGTGCTGCCGGCCGGGGCGACGCTGGTGCTCTACACCGACGGGCTGATCGAGCGGCGGGACACCACCATCGACGAGGGGCTGGCCGCCCTGGCCAGTTGCGCCGAGGTGGTGGACGCCGACCTGGACGCGTTCTGCCGGCGGCTGCTGGTCGAGCTGGCCCCCACCGAGATCAACGACGACGTCGCCGTGGTCGCCCTCCGCCGCCGCCGGTAGGCGAGCGAGCCACCCAGGGCCACCGTCCATGCGGCGGCGGATCCCCCGGCCGTCGGAGGATCGGCCGCCGTGGCGGGATCTGCCCCGAGCGGTACGGGCCGTGGAGGACGCCGACCGGCCGGTATGGTCGTCCGCGTGGATCTGGACGACACCGCCGCCCGGCTCGGAGTACCCGTCGAGGACGTCGACCGCGTGCACCGCCTCGCCGGCGACCTGCCGTCGGCTCCGCTGCCGGCCAAGGCCGACGCGCCCACGATCCTCGACCGGCTCGCGGTACGGCCGGACGACGCCGCCGAGATCATGGCGGGCTGGCCCGACCCCGGGTCTGCGCTGTGGACCCCGGAGCTGCGCTGGCTGCTCGACCGCTCGATCGCCCTGGTCCGCGCCGATCTCGGGGGCCACGGCTGGCTGTCGCCAGGTCCGGCGCTCCCGCGCGAACGGGGCCCCGCCTGGCGGCATCTCTACGTGTACGCGTACCTGGCCCTGGTCGACGTCGTCACCGGGTACCACCGCGACCACGGCATCGCCGACGTCGTGTCGTGGGCGACCCTCGCGGACCTGGGCCGCAACCTCGCGATCGACCGGCGGATGCACCGCGAGGGCTGGTCGGTCATGCAGAACTGGCTGACGCTGCACGCGCGCGGCGGCATCTACGAGCTGGGCCGGCTGCAGCACCAACGCGGCGGCACCGCCATCGACCTGCACATCCCCGAGTCGGGGCCGATGACCCCGGAGGCGGTCGCGGCGTCGCTCGACGAGGCCCGCGCCTTCTTCCCGCGCCACTTCCCCGACGAGCGTTGCACGGCGTTCTCCTGCGGCTCGTGGCTGCTCGACCCGCAGCTGCTGGAGTACCTGCCCGAGGACTCCAACATCGCCCGGTTCCAGCGCAGGTTCGAGCTGGAGCCCTACGAGGAGTCGGAAGGGTCGGACGCCGACGTCGAGGTGCTGCGGTTCGTGTTCCGCACCCTGACCACGCCGCTCGACCAACTGCCGCGCCGCACCGTGCTCCAGCGCGCGATCGTCGATCACCTGAAGGCCGGCCGCCACTGGCACGTCCGCCGCGGCCGCTTCCCGATCTAGCCACCCTGCCCGGTGGCGGACGCCGGCCGGCTGAGCGACCGGGCGTACACGGTCGGGGAGATCCCGGTGGCGGCGGTGAACTCGCGGACCAGGTGGGCCTGGTCGGCGTAGCCGAGGTCGGCGGCGAGGGCCGCCCAGGCCACCGGCCCACCGGCGGCCTGCTCGATCGCCTCCTGGACCCGGTACCGACGGATCACCCACTTCGGGCCGACGCCCACCTGGTCGAGGAAGAGCCGTTGCAGCCGCCGGGTGCTGGTCCCGTGCCGCCGGGCCAGGTCGTCGACCCGCAGCATGCCCCGGTCGACGCGAATCTCCTCGGCCAGCGTCATCGCCTCCGCCGTCGACGGGTCGGGGCGCGGGTTCCAGCCGGTCAGCAGGTCGTCCAGGGCAGCGCAGCGCTCGTCGTCCGTACCGGCGCAGGGCCACCGGCCCGCGACGAGGCCGGCGGCGAGCGGGCGGCGCTCGCCGGTCAGCCCGGCGACCGGCCGCCGCCAGAACGGCCGGAACCCACCCGGGCGGAACTGCACCCCGCTGACCCGGCCGGTGCCGGTCAGGCTGATCCGGAACAGTTCCCGCCCGACGCCGGCCACCTCGGCGGTCTCCCGACCGTCGCCGTCGCGCTGGAACACCAGGTTGACCGCCGGGTGCGGGAGCACCCGCTGCTCGAACGGCTCCGCCAGCTCCCAGTCGATCAGCCAGTAGTGCTCGACGTACGGGCGCAGTGCGGCGGCGGGCAGCCGGCGGCGGAAGCGGACGTCGCGCAGCAGCCGGCGCGGGTCGAGGATGCCGCGGCTGTCGCCGCGCGGCTGGTGTCGCATTTCTTCAAGACCACCCTCGTACGCTGCTCCTATGGCCACGAAGACTAGTGAACTGCTGTCGGAAGCCGCGCCGCGCGCCGTCGCGGTGGCCCGGGCGATCCGTGACGACCAGCTCGACCTGCCGACCCCGTGCGCGGACTACTCCGTCCGGGACCTGATGAACCACCTGTACCAGGTGGTGGTCAACTTCCAGGAGTTGGCCGCCAAGCGACCGGCGAACTGGGACAAGACCGACTACCTGACCGACGGCTGGCAGGACCGGTTCGCCGCCGAGACCGAGCGGTTGATCGAGGCGTGGGCGGACCCGGCCGCGCTGGAGGGCGTCTCGCCCGGGATGGGGCTGCCCCCGGAGACCGTCGGGGAGATGGGGCTGATCGACCTCACCGTGCACGCCTGGGACCTGGCCCGGGCCACCGGCCAGCCGTTCGACGCCGCGCCGGACGCGACCGCCGTCCTGCACGCGTTCATGGATCGGATGGGGGAGACGGGTCAGCGGATGGGGGCCTTCGCCGCCCCGGTCGCCGCCCCGCCGGACGCCGCCCCGCTCGACCTCGCCCTGGCCCGGATGGGCCGCCACCCCGCCTGGTCCCCGCGCTGACCTCGGCTGCGCCTGTCCTCGCGATCGCGCAAATTCAGAGAATCAGTGGCCTCAGCGACGGGGGATGCCACTCTTTCCGGGAATGAGCGCGATCCTGGCGGCGGCGGCAGGATGGCGGGATGGACCTCGTGACGCTCGACGACATCCGGGCCGCCGCCGCCGACCTCGCCCCGACCGTCCTCCGCACGCCGCTGCTGCGCGCCCCGTGGGACGACGGGCTGTGGCTGAAGCCCGAGAGCCTGCAACCGGTCGGCTCGTTCAAGCTGCGCGGCGCAACCCACGCGGTCGCCCGCCTCGACGAGGCCGGGCGGGGCCGGGGCGTGGTCACCCACTCGTCCGGCAACCACGGACAGGCCCTCGCGTACGCGGCGCGGGCGGCCGGCGTGCCGTGCACGGTGGTGGTGCCGGAGGGCGCCCCGGAGGTGAAGATCGCCCGGATGCGGGCGTTCGGGGCGACGGTGCTGCTCGTCCCGCCCGCGCAGCGGCTGGCCGTGGCACAACGGATCGTCGCCGAGTCCGGGGCGGTGCTGGTGCCACCCTTCGACGACCGGCGGATCATCGCCGGTCAGGGCACCGTCGGCACGGAGATCGTCGACGACCTGCCCGACGTGGACGTGGTGCTGGTGCCGGTCGGCGGGGGCGGCCTCGCCTCCGGGGTCGCCACGGCGCTGCGGGCGCTGCGCCCGTCGACCGCCGTGATCGGCGTCGAGCCGGAGCTCGCCGCCGACGCCCGGGAGTCCCTCGCCGCCGGCCGGGTGGTGCCCTGGGACGTCGAGCTGACCTACCGCACCTGCGCGGACGGGCTGCGCACCAACCTGTCCGAGCTGACCCTGGCCCACCTGCGGGACCGCCTCGACGGCATCGTCACCGTGACCGAGGAGGAGATCCGGGCGGCGGCGGGCCGGCTGATCAACGGGGCCCGGCTGGTGGTCGAGCCGAGCGGGGCGGTGGCGACGGCCGCCCGGCTGTTCCGCTCCGGCGAGCTGCCGGCGGGCCGTACCGTCGCGGTGGTGACCGGCGGCAACGTCGACCCGGCCCTGCTCGCCGACCTGGTCACCGTCCCCTGACGACGCGCCCCACCGGCCTCCGCCGGGTGGACGGAGGCCGGTGGGGAGGGCTTTCCCCTACGCCACCTTCAGCCGGTCGAGGACCCAGGCGTTGATGAACGCCTCCTCGCGCCAGGAGTCGTACCGGCCGCTGGGGCCGCCGTGGCCGGCCCCCATCTCGGTCTTGAGCAGGTAGTCGCCCCGGGGGGCGACCGCCCGCAGCCGGGCGATCCACTTCGCCGGCTCGTGGTACAGCACCCGGGTGTCGTTGAGGCTGGTCACCGCGAGGACGGCCGGGTAGTCCACCGCGGCCACGTTCTCGTACGGGGTGTACGACTTCATGTATGCGTACACCTCCGGGTCGTCGAGGGGGTTGCCCCACTCCTCCCACTCGGTGACGGTCAACGGCAGCGACGGGTCGAGGATCGAGGTGAGCGCGTCCACGAACGGCACCTGCGCGACGATGCCGGTGAACGCGTCCGGGGCCAGGTTGGCCACGGCGCCCATCAGCAGGCCGCCGGCCGAGGCGCCCCGGGCCACCAGCCGGTCCGGCGACGTCCAGCCCGAGCCGGCCAGGTGCCGGGCGCAGGCGACGAAGTCGGTGAAGGTGTTCTTCTTGGCCAGCATCTTGCCCTCGTCGTACCAGCGGCGGCCCAGTTCGCCGCCACCCCGGATGTGGGCGACCGCGAAGATGACGCCCCGGTCCAGCAGGGAGAGCCGGGCGATGGAGAACCACGGGTCCATGCTCGCCTCGTACGAGCCGTACCCGTAGATCACGCAGGGGGCGGAGCCGTCGCGCGGGGTGCCGGCCCGGCAGACCAGCGAGATCGGCACCCGGGTGCCGTCGTCGGCGAGCGCCCAGTCCCGGTGCTGCTCGTAGTCGGCGGGGTCGTACTCCCGGCCGTCCGGACCGGGCCGGACCGGCTTGCGCCGGCGCAGCGTCAGCTCCCGGGTGACCAGGTCGTAGTCGTACACGGAGTCGGGGCTGACCAGCGAGGCGTAGCGCAGCCGGACCTGCCGGGTGCGGTACTCCGGGTTGCTGTCCAGCCCGACGCTGTAGATCGGCTCCGGGAAGTCGATGTCGTGGCCGTCGCCGCCGCCGACCGGCAGCACCCGCAGCCCGGTCAGCCCGTTGCTGCGCAGCGAGACGACCAGGTGGTCGGCGAAGGCGTCGACCGCCTCCAGCCGGGTGCCGGGGGTGTGCGGGATCAGCGGCACCCAGTCGCCCGGCGCGTCCGCCGAGGTGAACGCCAGCGCGAAGTCCTCGGCGTCGTGGTTGTGCAGGATCAGGAAGCGGTGCCCGTGGTGCTCGACGCTGTACTCGACGCCCTGCCGGCGGGGGGTGACGAGGGCCGGCTCGCCGGTGGGGTTGCCGGCCGGGATGACCCGCACCTCACTGGTGATCTTGCTGTGGCTGTCGATCAGGATGAACTTCTCCGACCGGGTCAGCTCGACGCCGACCCAGAAGCGCTCGTCGTCCTCCTGGTGGACCACGACGTCCTCGGCGGCCCGGGTGCCGATCAGGTGCCGCCAGACCCGGTTGGGCCGCCAGGCGTCGTCCACCGTGACGTAGAACAGCACCGAGGCGTCCGCCGACCAGGCGGCGCCGTAGGAGGTGTCGGGCACCTCGTCGGGCAGCACCTCGCCGGTGCTGAGGTCCTTCACCCGCAGGGTGAACCGCTCGTCGCCGGAGAAGTCCGTCGAGTACGCCAGCCACCGGCCGTCGGGGCTGACGTCGAACGCGCCGAGCGAGAAGAAGTCGTGCCCCTCGGCCAGCAGGTTGCCGTCGAGCAGCACCTCCTCGCCGTCGAGCGGGGCGCCGTCGGCGCTCACCGGCGGCTCGGTCTCGCCGGGGTGGACGGCCCGGCGGCAGTGCACGCCGTACTGCTGGCCCTCGACCGTGCGGGTGTAGTACCAGTGGCCGCCCTTGCGGGTCGGCACCGACAGGTCGGTCTCCTGGGTGCGGCGCCGGGTCTCCTCGAACAGCGTTCCGCGCAACTCCTCCAGGTGCGCGGTGCGCGCCTCGGTGTACGCGTTCTCCGCCCTCAGGTGGGCGATCATCTCCGGGTCGTCCTTGGCGGCCAGCCAGGCGTACTCGTCGACGACCGTGTCGCCGTGGTGGATGCGCTCGGTGGGAACCTGCTTGGCGACGGGCGGGATCTCGGTGTTCACGCCGGTCAGGTTACCGGCCGGCCGGGTTGCCGTCGGGGCGCTGAGGCGGCCCGGCGCCCTGGCGTCGACCCCGGGCCGCCGGCTGACCGGGCGGACCGACCGGCCGCCGGCACCGCTGCGGGCTGCGGCGATGCCGGCGTGTCGCCCGACGCCGCGCGCGGCACCCCGCCGAATCGTTCGAACACCTGTACGATAACCGGCATGGCGACAGCAGCGCGGTCGACCGACCGGTCCGGGGCAATGGGCATCACTCGTCGACTCACCGATATCTGCGGTCCCTCCTTCGCCCGCTTCGCCGGGGCGGCCGACGAGGTCGCCGGGCGGCCGGCCCGGTGGGTGGCCGTGCCCGGCGATCCGTCCGCCGCGGCCGAGGTGCTCCGGCTGGCCGCCGCCCACGACCTGACGGTGGTGCCCCGGGGCGCCGGCACGAAGATCGACTGGGGTGCCGCCCCGGAGCAGGTCGACATCATGCTCGACACCGGTCGGCTGGCCGGCATCGGCCACCAGCCGACGGGTGTCCGGGTGGCCGAGATCGGCGCGGGCACCCCGCTGCGCGCGGCCCAGGCGGTCCTGGAACGCACCGCGCAGCGCCTCGCCCTCGACGCGCCGTCGCCCGGTGCGACGGTCGGCGGGGTGCTGGCCGCCGACGAGTCCGGCCCGCTGCGGCATCGCCACGGCGGCCCCTGCGACCAACTGGTCGGGGTGCGCTACCTGGCGGCCGACGGCGAGCTGACGAGCGCGGGCGGCGGCACGCCCGGCCTGGAGCTGGCCCGGCTGCTCTGCGGCTCGCAGGGCGGCCTCGGGGTGCTGGTCTCGGCCACCCTGCGGGTGCAGCCGGTGCCGGCCGGTCAGGTCTGGGTCACCCACCCGGTGGGGAGCCCGTTGGAGCTGCCCGATCTGGTCCGGGCGGTGCTCGCCGCCCGGCTCGACCCGGCGGCCGTCGAGCTGGACCTGCCGGCCCGGGCGAACCGGGTGCGCCCGGCGCCGCATCCCGACGAACCGGCGGCGGCTGCCCGTGCCCGGCACCCCTCGATGTTCCGCCGGGCGGCGCCGCCGGCCGGGGTGGGCACCCTGGCGGTGCTGCTGGAGGGCGGCCCCGCCGATGTCTCCGAACGGGTGGAGGGCCTGCTCGCCCTGCTGGGCGACGGGGCAACCGCCGGCCACTCGGCGCCGACGTGGTGGCGGAGCTATCCGTTCGGCCCCGGCGAGACGGCGTTGCGCATAGAGGTGCCGACCACCGACCTCCACGCGGCCGTCTACGCGCTGCGCGACGCGGCCGGCGGCCCGGTCCCGATCCGAGGCTCCGCCGGGCAGGGCGTGGTGCACGCGGCCCTGCCCGGTTCCCTGCCCGCCGAGCGGGTGGCGTCGATCGTCACCGGGGTGCGGCGGGTGCTGCTCGCCCGGCGTGGCCGGTGCGTCGTGGTGGCGGCGCCGCCACCGGTGCGCCAGGCGGTCGACCTCTGGGGCGAGCTGGCCTCACTGCCCCGGCTGCGGGCGGCGAAGGAATACCTCGACCCGCACCAGCGCCTGGCCCCCGGCCGCCTCCCCGGCGGCCTGTGACGGCTGCATCCTCCGCGCCAGGGGACATGGCAGCCGTTCCGGTCATGCGGAGGCGCTCAGTCCAGCCACCACCGGTGCATGTCGCCGACGGCGGGGAGGAGACGTAGCACGGGTAGGGCAGCCGCGCTGACGATCCCCGCCAGCAACAGCGCCCGGGCCCGACCGGCGGTGATGACGTGGACGACTCAGCTCCGTAGGAGCCGCCCCACAGCATCGACCGCCTCGCCCACAGCCCGCCCCGGCCACGCTCCCCGGGCCAACCGGGGACCACACCCGCGACAACGCAATGACCCTGGGGTAGCCGGGTCCGTGGTTCTCCCTGCCGGGCGCTCCGCTCGGGGCTCAGAGCCGGTCGTTGCGCAGCACCAGGATGGCGATGTCGTCGCGGGGGGCCTCGACCGAGAACCCGATGGCGGTCGAGCGCAGCCGGGCGGCCACCACGTCGGCCGAGTACCCGGCCAGTGGGGCGGCGGACTCCCGCAGCCGATCGGTGCCGAACAGTTCCCGGCCCCGCCTGCGCTCGGTCACCCCGTCGGTGTAGAAGATCAGCGAGTCGCCGGGGGCGAGCGTGACCTGCGCCGTCGGCGAGCTGATCGCGTCGAGCAGGCCGAGCGCGGTGCCGGTGGCCCCGACGAAGTCGGCCCCGTCGCCGGCCCTCAGCAGCACCGGCCGGTCGTGTCCGGCCAGGTGCAGGGCCACGTCCAGCCGGTCGCCGTCGCCCGGCCCGACCGCCGCCAGCGCCAGCGTGCAGTAGCGCCCGCCGCCCCGCTCGACCAGCGTCTCGTTGAGCCGGCCCAGGACCTCCGGCAGCGGCTTGCCGTCGCCGACCAGCACCCGGATGACGTCCCGGACCAGCCCGGTGACCGCAGCCGCCTCGACCCCCTTGCCGGACACGTCGCCGACCACCACCAGCCAGCGCCTGTCGGGCAGCGGGAGCACGTCGTAGAAGTCGCCGCCGACCTCCGCGTCGTCCCCGGTCGGCACGTACTCGGCGGCGAAGCCGATGCCCTCGACGACCGGCAGGGCCGGCGGCAACAGCGACTGTTGGAGGGTCTGCGCCACCCTGCGCCGTTCGGCGTGGATGCGGGCGTTCTCGATGGCCAGCGCGGCCCGCCGAGCCACGTCCTCCAGCACGGCGACCTCGTCCGGGTCGTGCCGGTGGCGCTGGTGCCGGCCGACCGCCAGGGTGCCCAGCCGCTGGCCGCGCGCCACCAGCGGGACGGCGAAGCCCTCCATCGGCCCGCCCAGTGGCACCTGCGACCCGGTCCGGGACGCCTCGCGCAGCCGGGCCTGCACCGAGTCCGTCCCCGTCTCCCGGAGCACCTTGTGCAGCTGCGGCAGCACCGACTCGTCGGCGTGGGTGGCCGCCGCGAGTCGCAGCTGCCCCCACTCGTCGGCGGTGTGCACCGCGCACCACTGGCCGAGGCGGGGGACCACGAGCTGCGGGATCAGTGCCATGGTCAGCTCGACGTCCAGGGACTGGGCCAGCAGCTCGCTCGCCTCGGCCAGGAACGTCAGCCAGGCCTGCCGGCGGACGTTGGCCCGGCGCAGCCGGTCGTTCTCCAGGTGCAGCGAGAGCCGCTCGGCGGTCAGCACCGCCAGCGGCCGGGCGTACGTCGAGGGGGCGGCGTCCAGTTCCAGCTCCCCGGCGTACGGCCGGTGCACCGCAAGTGGCACCCCGAGCAGCTCGTTGCCGGCCCGCGGGGCGCGGCCGTAGCGGGCCAGCACCTGCGTGCCCTGCCCGTCACCCCGGTCCAGCCGTACCACGCCGCCGGCCGCGCCGACCATCTCGGCCAGCCGGGTGAGCAGGTCGGTGGTGAACTCGGGCAGCGGATCCTCGGCGTTCTGGTCGGGAGCGGTCTGCATCAGCTCGCTCATCGCCCCGGCGCTCGGCCCAGGGTGCTCGGTGGCCGGTCCGTCGACGGAGCGGATGGTCGCCAGGCCCCACCCGCCAGCGGGCGGCGGGCCGGGGGCGACCGGCCGCCCGGCTGCGTCGCGCCGGTCGAGCCGGAACCACACCCCCTTGCCCGTGGGCAGGTACGTGGTGCCCCACCGGCTGGCGAAGTGGTCGACCAGCAGCAACCCGCGGCCCCGCTCGGAGACCTCGTTGATCTCGGAGCTGTCGTTGCGGACGCCCACGGTCAGCTCGTCGACCGTTCTGGCGGCGAAGTCGGAGACGGTGACGGTCAGCCCGACGTCGTCGGCGACGACCTCGATGTCCAGTTCCGTGCGGGCGTGCTCGACGGCGTTCGTGGTCAGCTCGGTGGTCAACAGCAGGGCCTCGTTGAGCAGGTCGTCGAGGCTCGCGGCGGCCAGCACGGAGCGGACCAGGGCGCGCGCGGCGGCCGGCGTCCGCCGGTCGGCGGGCAGCCGTACCCGGCGGACGCGCTCGTCCGGACCGCCTGAGGTCGTCGGTCCCGCCTCCGCTGACACCTTCGTATCCTCCACCGCCGCCCGGCCGTAAGCCAAGCCGACCCGGATGCCGCCACGAGGGGCGTACCCCGCCCGGGGGACCGCCCGGGCGGCGCGGGCTCCGGCGGCCGTCGTCCCGGCCGGCCGCGTTCCCCCGAGCCGTGAGCTGCTTCGACGCGAGGGCGGCCCGGCGGGCGGCGCGGCGCGGCATCGACGCTCGGCCGGGCACAATGATGGGATGGCCGGTGTGCCGGCAGGCCCCGGCGGTCCCGAACTGAGCGAGGAATGATGACCACGGCGAAACACTCGGTAGCCGCGGACGCGTCCGCGCCGGACCAGGCCGCCCTGCTCAGCGAGCTGGTGGAGGCGCTGCGCCGGGTGCGCGGCGGTGACCTGAAGGTCCGCCTGCCCCGGCGGGCGGGCGCGGCCGGCGAGGTGGCGGACGCGTTCAACGACGTGGTGGCCCTCCAGGAGCGGCAACACCTGGACCTGCGCCGGATCAGCCGGATCGTCGGCCGGGACGGCCGGCTCACCGAGCGTCTCGACGAGGAGGGGCTGGAGGGCTCCTGGGCGGAGGGGCAGCGCGCGGTCAACTCGCTGATCGACGACCTCGGCCGCCCGACCACCGAGATCGCCCGGGTGATCGTGGCCGTGGCCGACGGCGACCTCTCCCAGCACATGGCGCTGGAGATCGACGGCCGGCCGCTGCGCGGCGAGTACCTGCGGATCGGCCGGACGGTCAACACGATGGTCGACCAGCTCTCGTCCTTCTCCAACGAGGTGACCCGGGTGGCCCGCGAGGTGGGCACCGAGGGCAAGCTCGGCGGCCAGGCCGACGTGCGCGGGGTGGCCGGCACCTGGAAGGACCTCACCGACTCGGTGAACACCATGGCGTCGAACCTGACCGGCCAGGTGCGGTCGATCTCGCAGGTGGCGACGGCGGTGGCCAAGGGCGACCTGTCGCAGAAGATCACGGTCGGGGCGCGTGGCGAGGTCGCCGAGCTGGCCGACACGATGAACTACCTCACCGACACGCTGCGACTCTTCGCCGAGCAGGTGACCCGGGTGGCCCGGGAGGTGGGAACCGAGGGCAAGCTCGGCGGCCAGGCGGAGGTGCCGAACGTCGCGGGCACCTGGAAGGACCTCACCGACAGCGTCAACTCGATGGCGTCGAACCTGACGGCCCAGGTGCGCAACATCGCCCAGGTGTCCACGGCCGTCGCCCGGGGCGACCTGTCGCAGAAGATCACCGTCGCCGCGCAGGGCGAGATCCTGGAGCTGAAGGACACCGTCAACACGATGGTGGACCAGTTGTCGTCGTTCGCCGACGAGGTGACCCGGGTGGCCCGCGAGGTCGGCATCGAGGGCAAGCTCGGCGGCCAGGCCCAGGTGCGTGGGGTCTCCGGCACCTGGCGGGACCTCACCGAGAACGTCAACCAGCTCGCCGGCAACCTGACCAGCCAGGTCCGCAACATCTCCCAGGTCTCCACGGCCGTCGCCAAGGGCGACCTGAGCCAGAAGATCACCGTGGACGCGCAGGGCGAGATCCTGGAGCTGAAGAACACGGTCAACACGATGGTGGATCAGTTGTCGTCGTTCGCGGACGAGGTGACCCGGGTGGCCCGTGAGGTGGGCACGGAGGGCAAGCTGGGCGGTCAGGCGCAGGTCAAGGGCGTGTCGGGCACGTGGCGGGACCTGACGGACAACGTGAACTCGATGGCGTCGAACCTGACGTCGCAGGTGCGGAACATCGCGTCGGTGACCACGGCCGTCGCGAAGGGTGACCTGTCGCAGAAGATCACCGTGGACGCCCGGGGCGAGATCCTGGAGCTGAAGTCGACGGTGAACACGATGGTGGATCAGTTGTCGTCGTTCGCGGACGAGGTGACCCGGGTGGCCCGTGAGGTGGGCACGGAGGGCAAGCTGGGCGGTCAGGCGCAGGTGCGTGGCGTCGCCGGCACCTGGCGGGACCTGACCGACAACGTGAACTCGATGGCGTCGAACCTGACCGCCCAGGTCCGCAACATCGCCCAGGTGTCCACGGCGGTGGCGAAGGGTGACCTGTCGCAGAAGATCACCGTGGACGCCCGGGGCGAGATCCTGGAGCTGAAGTCGACGGTGAACACGATGGTGGATCAGTTGTCGTCGTTCGCGGACGAGGTGACCCGGGTGGCCCGCGAGGTGGGCACGGAGGGCAAGCTGGGCGGTCAGGCGCAGGTGAAGGGCGTGTCGGGCACGTGGCGGGACCTGACGGACAACGTGAACTCGATGGCGTCGAACCTGACGTCGCAGGTGCGGAACATCGCGTCGGTGACCACGGCCGTCGCGAAGGGCGACCTGGGCCAGAAGATCACCGTGGACGCGCAGGGCGAGATCCTGGAGCTGAAGAACACGGTCAACACGATGGTGGACCAGTTGTCCTCGTTCGCCGACGAGGTGACCCGGGTGGGCCGCGAGGTCGGCATCGAGGGCAAGCTGGGCGGCCAGGCGCAGGTGAAGGGCGTCTCCGGCACCTGGCGGGACCTCACCGAGAACGTCAACCAGCTCGCCTCCACGCTCACCACCCAGCTCCGGGCCATCGCCCAGGTGTCGACCTCGGTGACCCGGGGCGACCTGACCCAGCGGATCGCGGTCGAGGCCCAGGGCGAGGTCGCCGAGCTGAAGGACAACATCAACCAGATGATCGTCACCCTCCGGGAGACGACGAAGAAGAACGCCGAGCAGGGCTGGCTGGACTCCAACCTGGCCCGCATCGGCGGCCTGCTCCAGGGGCAGCGGGACCTCGGCGAGGTCTGCCGGATGATCATGATGGAGGTGACCCCGCTGGTCGACGCGCAGCTCGGCGCGTTCTTCCTGGTGGACACCTTCGACGGCAGCATGCGGCTGCGGCTGACCGCCTCGTACGGCTACGTGGCCCGGGGGCACGACGTCACGTTCGGCCCCGGCGAGGGACTGGTCGGACAGGCCGCGCTGTCCCGCCGGACCATCCGGGTGAGTGCCTCCCCGGACGGCCGGCTCACCCTGCGCTCGGGGTTGGCGGACACCCCGCCGGCCGATCTGGTGGTGCTGCCCGTGCTGTTCGAGGGCGAGCTGCTCGGCGTGATCGAGTTCGCCAGCGTGGCCGCCTTCTCCGAACTGCACCTGTCGTTCCTGGAGCGGCTGGTACTGACCATCGGTGTCGCGGTCAACACGATCCAGGCCAACCGGCGCACGGAGGAGCTGCTGGCCCAGTCGCAGCGGCTGGCCCACGAGCTCCAGGAGCAGTCGGCCGAGTTGCAGCGCACCAACGCCGAGTTGGAGGACAAGGCCCAGCTGCTGTCCGAGCAGAAGGCGAACATCGAGACCCAGAACCGGGAGATCGAACTGGCCCGCCTCGGCCTGGAGGACAAGGCCCAGCAGCTCACCCGGGCCTCGGCGTACAAGTCGGAGTTCCTGGCCAACATGAGCCACGAGCTGCGTACGCCGCTGAACTCGCTGCTGCTGCTGGCCCGGCTGCTGGTGGAGAACTCGGAGCAGAACCTCACTCCGAAGCAGATCGAGTTCGCCCGGACCATCCACGGCTCCGGCTCGGACCTGCTGCGGCTGATCGACGACATCCTCGACCTGTCCAAGATCGAGGCGGGCCGGATGGACGTCGAGCCGACCGAGGTCCGTTTCGCCGAGCTCCGCGGGTTCGTGGAGCAGGCGTTCACCCCGCAGGCCGAGGACAAGGGCCTCGACTTCCAGGTCCGGGTGGCCGAGGATCTGCCCCCGGCGCTGGTCACCGACACCGGGCGGTTGCAGCAGATCCTGCGCAACCTGCTCTCCAACGCGGTGAAGTTCACCGACAACGGCACGGTGACGCTGCTGATCGCCCCGGCGTCCGAGAACGTCGTCTTCGACGTGCCGGCGCTGACCAACGCCCGACAGGTGATCGCCTTCACGGTGATCGACACCGGGATCGGCATCTCGGACGACAAGCTGTCGCTGATCTTCGAGGCGTTCCAGCAGGCGGACGGCACGACCAGCCGGCGGTACGGCGGCACCGGGCTGGGGCTGTCGATCAGCCGGGATTTGGCTCGCCTGCTCGGCGGCTCGATCGTCGTGGCCTCGGTGCCCGGGGAGGGCTCCACCTTCACCTTGTACGTACCGGACGTGCTGGCCCCGGACGCGGTGGTCGCGCCGGCGCCACCGTCGCCGGCCCGCGCGGGCCTGCCCGCGTCGCTGCTGATGCCCCCGCCGGAGCTGTCGGGGGTGGCCGAGACGCCGGCCACCCGCCGGCTGGAGGGCGTGACTGTGTTGATCATCGACGACGACGTGCGGAACGTCTTCGCGCTGACCAGCGCATTGGAGTTGCACGGTATGACCGTGTTGTACTCGGACAACGGGGCGGACGGCGTCCGCCGGCTGGCCGAGCATCCGGAGGTGGACATCGTGCTGATGGACGCGATGATGCCCGACCAGGACGGCTACGAGACCACTCGGCAGATCCGCCGTAACCACCGCTTCGCCGACCTGCCTATCGTCTTCCTGACCGCGAAGGCGATGCCGGGCGACCGCGAGTCCGCGCTCGCGGCGGGCGGCAGCGACTACATCACCAAACCTGTTGACCTGGACGACCTGATCGAGCTGATGGCGTCCTGGGTGGGCGGCAGCCGAGGCGAGGAGAGAGCGTGACCCAGACGGCCAAGGCGCTGTTGGTCGACGACCGGCGGGAGAATCTGATGGCCCTGGAGGCGATTCTCCAGGGGCTGCCGGTGCAGTCGGTCGCTGTGGAGAGCGGCGAGGCGGCGCTCAAGCAGTTGTTGGTGGACGACTTCGCGGTGATCCTGCTGGACGCGCAGATGCCCGACATGGACGGTTTCGAGACCGCCAGCCACATCAAGCGGCGGGAACGCACCCGGCACGTGCCGATCATCTTTCTCACCGCGGCCGACAAGGACGCCCAGCTCGCCCTGCGCGGGTACGCGGTCGGCGCGGTCGACTACCTGACCAAGCCTTTCGACCCGTGGGTGCTGCGGGCCAAGGTGTCGGTCTTCGTCGAGCTGTGGGTCAAGACCCGGCAGCTCGCCGCCCAGTCGGACCTGGTCCGGGAGCGCGAGACGCAGTGGCGCACGCTCACCGACGCCGTCGACGAGGCCACCGCACTGCTCCGGGCGGACGGCCCGCAGGCCCGGACCCGGGCCGTCGACCTGCTGGAACAGGCCCGCTGGGGCAACACCCGCTGACCTAGCCGGGTGACGACCCGCCGTGGCCCGTGGCGGCGCGGCGGGCTCGCCAGCGCTCGCCGAGCGAGTCGATCTCCTCCTGAATGAAGACGAAGAAGTCGCGCATCTCGGCGACCCGCTCGCCGGCCGGGGTGCTCCGGCCGACGAGGGCGTCGACCCCGCCGTCCGCGATGTCGATGAAGTTCTTGTAGAGGCCGGTCTTCGTGATCGTCCCCTCGTACCAGGGGTTGTCCGGGAGCCCGTAGCGGTCCCGGCGGGATCCCTTCACCGGTTCGCGGACCAGCATCCCGAACTGGGTCAGGTAGCGGACCGCGCCGGAGACCGCCGCCGCGCTGACGTCGAGCCGCTCGCCGATCTCGGCGGCGGTCAGCGTCTCGTCCGCGCTCATCACCGTGAACAGCACCCGGGCGGCCATCCGGGGGAAGCCCACCTCCGCGAAGGCCATCGCCATCCGCTCGACGAAGAGGTGGACCGCCTCGTCGTTGCGGCTGGGCGGGTCGGCGGCGGTCATCCGGCTCTCCTCGGCGTAGGTCGGGTATCTGATCGTGCCCCAGCCTCCACGGGCTTCACAACTTTGTGAAACGACTGTAGCTTCTGAAGCATGGAAACTCCGATAGCGGTGTCCGGCCTGGTGAAGACCTTCGGCCGGACCCGGGCGCTCGACGGGCTGGACCTGACCGTCCGTGCCGGTGAGGTGCACGGCTTCCTGGGGCCCAACGGCGCCGGCAAGTCCACCGCCATCCGGGTGCTGCTCGGCCTGCTGCGGGCGGACGCGGGGGCCGCCCGCCTGCTCGGCGGCGACCCGTGGCGGGACGCCGTCGCCCTGCACCGCCGCCTGGCGTACGTGCCGGGCGACGTGACCCTCTGGCCCAACCTCACCGGGGGCGAGGTGATCGACCTGCTCGGCCGGATGCGCGGCGGGATCGACCGCGCCCGCCGCGACGAGCTGCTCGCCGCGTTCGAGCTGGACCCGCGGAAGAAGGGCCGGGCGTACTCGAAGGGCAACCGGCAGAAGGTCGGACTGGTCGCCGCCCTCGCCTCCGACGCGGAGCTGCTGATCCTCGACGAGCCGACCTCCGGCCTCGACCCGCTGATGGAGGAGGTCTTCCAGCACTGGGTGGACCGGGCCCGCGCCGACGGCCGCACCGTCCTGCTCTCCAGCCACATCCTCGGCGAGGTCGAGGCGCTCTGCGACCGGGTGACGATCATCCGCAACGGCCGCGCCGTGGAGACCGGCACCCTGGCCGAGCTGCGTCACCTCCAGCGCACGGCCGTCGACGCCGAGCTGGCCGGGCCGCCGCACGGGCTGGCCGAGCTGGCCGGCGTGCACGACCTGCGGGTGGACGGCGACCGGGTCCGCTTCGACGTGGACACCCCGGCCCTCGACGCCGCGCTGCGCCGGCTCACCGAGATCGGCGTACGGAGCCTGGTCAGCCGGCCGCCCACGCTTGAGGAACTGTTCCTGCGGCACTACGGGGCGGCCGGGGCCGCCGGCGCACCCGCCGGGGTGGCCCGGTGACCGGCACCCGGCACCTGGTCCGGCTGATCCTGCGCCGGGACCGGGTGCTGCTGCCGATCTGGGTGCTGCTGATCGCGGTGCTGCCGGCCAGCTACGCCGAAACGTACGCCGGGCTCTACCCGACCGCCGCCCAGCGCGCCGAGTACGCGGCCGGCACCGCCGGCAACCCGTCGATCGAGGCCCTGCTCGGCCCGGCGTACGGCGACAGCGTCGGCGCGCTCGCGGCCCAGCGGTCCGGGCTGCTGCACCTGATCGTCGGCCTGATCAGCCTGCTCGTCGTCATCCGGCACACCCGTACCGAGGAGGAGGCGGGCCGGCGGGAGCTGCTCGGCGCGACCGTCCTCGGCCGGTACGCCGGGCTGGCCGCCGCGCTGCTCGTCACGTACGCGGCGGACCTGCTGCTCGGGCTGCTCGTGGCCGGCGGGCTGGTCGCCGCCGGCCTGCCGGCCGCCGGCTCCCTGGTGTTCGGGCTCTCGTTCACCCTCGCCGGGGCGGTCTTCGCCACCGTGGGCGCCCTCGCCGCGCAGCTCACCGAGAGCGCGGGCGGCGCCCGGGGGCTGGGCGTCGCGGCCCTCGGGGCGGCGTACCTGGTCCGGCTCGCCGGGGACGCGGGCGGAACCGAGTGGCTGAGCTGGCTCTCCCCGCTGGGCTGGGCCCAGCGCACCCACCCGTACGCCGGCGAGCGCTGGTGGCCGCTGGCGCTGCTCGCCGGGCTGGCCGCGCTGGTCGGCGCGGTGGCGTTCCGGCTCTCGGCGCGGCGTGACCTCGGCGCGGGCGTGCTGCCGCCGCGGCTCGGCCCGGCCGCCGCGGGCCCCGCCCTCGCCGGCCCGTGGGGGCTGGCCTGGCGGCTGAACCGGGTCGCGCTGCTCGGCTGGACGGTCGGCGCGGCGGCCCTCGGCGCGGTGCTCGGCGGCGCGGCCGAGGCGGCCGGGGACGCGGTGGACGGCAACGAGACCGTCGCCCGGCTGATGGAGCGGCTCGGCGGCTCGACGTCGATCGCCGAGGCGTACCTCGGGACGACCCTGAGCATCGTCGCGCTCGCCGCCGCCGGTTACGGCATCCAGGCCGTGCTGCGGATGCGGACGGAGGAGACCGGCCAGCGCGCCGAGCCGGTGCTCGCCACCGGGACGAGCCGGTCCCGCTGGCTGCTCGGCCACCTGGCCTTCGCCCTGCTCGGCCCGGCGGTGATGCTGGCGGTGACCGGCGCGGTCACCGGGCTCGCCTACGGCCTCAGCAGCTCCGACGTGACCGGCAAGGTGCCCCGGCTGGCCGGGGCGGCGCTGGCCCACGTGCCGGCGGTCTGGGTGCTGGTCGGCCTGGCGGTGCTGTTGTTCGGCCTGCTGCCCCGGATCAGCGTCGGCGCGGCCTGGGCGGCGCTCGCCGGCTGCCTGCTCCTCGGCCAGCTCGGCGCGGTGCTGGAGCTGAGCCAATGGCTGCTGGACCTGTCCCCGTTCACCCACACCCCGCAGGTCCTGGGCGGTTCGGTTCCCGCCACGCCGCTGCTGGCCCTGGCCGGCACGGCAGCCGCGTTGGCCACGGCGGGCCTGCTCACCTTCCGCCGCCGCGACCTGTCCGGCTAGGCGGCGCCGGGGCGGGCGGAGCGGTCAGTCGGTGGGGGCGCCGTTGCGGATCATCAGGGCCGAGCGGAGTCCGGTGATGTCCAGGACCCGGAGCAGGAAGTCGCCGACGCCGGTCAGGATGAGCAGGCTCTGCGCGTGGCTGGTCTTGCGGCTGAGCACGACCAGGGTGCCCAGACCCTGGGAGTCGCAGAAGGTGACCCCGCCCAGATCGAGGACGATCCGCGGGGGCGGATCGGCGAGCACCTCGTTGACGACGGTCGAGAGTTGGGCGGCCGTGAGCATGTCGATCTCACCGGCGAGGCGAAGCACCACTTCATCGCCCGTCCGGTGTAGCGTGATGGACAGTTCGGCACGATCCACCCGATCAGCCTAGCGCGAACCGGGTCCTCCGGCCCGCCGAGGCGCTCGCAGCCCGCCCGGCCAGCCGCTCCGCGTGAGCCCGGTAACCCCGACCAGGGGTGGCTGCCGATTCGCCGTCCGGCGCTGACACAATGGCGGCATCGTGACCGATACCTTTTCCGCCGGATCCGGCCGTTACCCGGCCGACGCGCCGGCCTCCGAGGCCCTGTTCGCCCGCGCCCGCGCCATCGTGCCGGGCGGGGTGAACTCCCCCGTGCGCGCGTTCCGTGCCGTCGGCGGCACCCCGCGCTTCATGGTCCGGGGGGAGGGTCCCTGGCTCCACGACGCGGACGGCCGGCGCTACGTCGACCTGGTCTGCTCGTGGGGGCCGCTGCTCCTCGGGCACGCCCACCCGGAGGTGGTCGAGGCCGTCCAGGCCGCCGCCGCCCGGGGCACCAGCTTCGGCGCGCCGACCCCCGGCGAGGTCGAGCTGGCCGCCGAGATCGTCGACCGCACCCCGGTCGAGCAGGTCCGGCTGGTCAACTCGGGCACCGAGGCCACCATGTCGGCGATCCGGCTGGCCCGGGGCTTCACCGGCCGCTCGAAGATCATCAAGTTCGCCGGCTGCTACCACGGGCACGTCGACGCCCTGCTCGCCGCCGCCGGCTCCGGCGTGGCCACCCTCGGCCTGCCCGACTCGCCCGGCGTGACCGGCGCGGCGGCCGGCGACACCATCGTGCTGCCGTACAACGACGTCGCCGCCGTCGAGGCGGCGTTCGCCGCCGAGGGGCCGCACATCGCCGCGGTGATCACCGAGGCAGCGGCCGGCAACATGGGCGTGATCGCCCCCCGCGACGGGTTCAACTCCCAGCTCGCCCGGATCGCCCACGCGCACGGCGCGCTGCTGGTCGTCGACGAGGTGATGACCGGTTTCCGGGTCTCCCGCTCCGGGTGGCACGGCCTCGACCCCTCCGACGCCGACCTGTGGACGTACGGGAAGGTCATGGGCGGTGGCCTGCCGGCCGCGGCCTTCGGCGGGCGCGCGGAGATCATGGCGCGACTCGCCCCGGCCGGCCCGGTCTACCAGGCCGGCACCCTCTCCGGTAACCCGCTCGCCTGCGCCGCCGGCCTGGCCACGCTGCGGCTGGCCGACGACGCCGTCTACCGCAGGCTCGACGAGACGGCCGCCGTGGTGGGCAAGCTCGCCGCCGACGCGTTGACCGCCGCCGGGGTCCCGCACCGGCTGTCGTACGCGGGCAGCATGTTCTCGATCTTCTTCACCGACGCCGACGTGATCGACTACGACAGCGCCCGGACCCAGCAGGTCCCGGCGTTCAAGGCGTTCTTCCACTCGATGCTCGCCGACGGGGTCTACCTGCCGCCGAGCGCGTTCGAGGCATGGTTCGTCTCGGCGGCGATCGACGACGCCGCGTGTGAGCAGATCGCCGCGGCCCTGCCCGCGGCGGCGAACGCGGCGGCAGCGGCGGGCAACGGGGGGTAGTGGTGAGCGCG
>NZ_JBEOWQ010000008.1:3643-82891 GCF_040296145.1 Micromonospora sp. NPDC002296 | reverse complement strand
CAGGAGTGAGCCGGTTTTGCGAGCCCCGCAGTCGCGAACGAAGGTGGCGTGGTGAGCGCGAGGAGTGAGCCGGTTTTGCGAGCCCCGCAGTCGCGAACGAAGGTGGCGTGGTGAGCGCGAGGAGTGAGCCGGTTTTGCGAGCCCCGCAGTCGCGAGCGAAGGGAGCGCTGCGGTGAGCAAGACGGTGGTCCACGTGCTGCGGCACGGTGAGGTGCACAACCCGGATCAGATCCTCTACGGCCGGCTGCCCGGCTTCCGCCTGTCGGAGCTGGGCGTGCAGATGGCCAAGGCTGCGGCCCAGGGGCTCGCCGAGCGGGACGTGGTGCACGTGGGTGCCAGCCCTCTCGAACGTGCCCAGCAGACCGCCGAGCCGATCGCCGGGCAGTTCGGCCTGCCCGTCGGGGTGGACGAGCGGCTGATCGAGAGCGCCAACTGGTTCGAGGGCAAGAAGGTCTCCCCGGGCGACGGGTCGTTCCGCGACCCACGCAACTGGTGGGTGCTGCGCGACCCGGTCACCCCGTCCTGGGGCGAGGCGTACCGGGCCATCGCGGAGCGGATGTTCGCCGCCCTGCACGCGGCCCGGGTCGCCGCCGAGGGGCGCGAGGCCGTGCTGGTCTCCCACCAGCTCCCGATCTGGACGCTGCGCCGCCACGTCGAGCGCACACGGCTCTGGCACGACCCGCGGCGGCGGCAGTGCGGCCTGGCCAGTCTCACCTCGTTCCACTTCGACGGCGCGAAGATCGTCGGGATCGGCTACAGCGAGCCGGCCGCCCACCTGGTCGCCACATCGCCGACCGCCCGGACGGCCAAGGGGGCCTGATGCCAGCCCGAAGGTGGATCGCGGGACTTCTCGCGGCCGTGGCCACCACGGCGGCGCTGGCCGGCTGCTCCTCCGACAGTCAGGAGCAGCGCTGCGCCACCACCGACGGCGTCATCGAGTGCGCCCCCGACCAGCGGTCCACCGCCCCGAAGCTGTCCGGTGAGCTGCTCACCGGCGGCAGCTACGACGTCGCGACGGACCGCGGCCAGGTGATCGTGGTCAACTTCTGGGGATCCTGGTGCCAGCCCTGCCGGGCCGAGGCCGACGACCTGGAGGCCACCTACCAGGCCACCAAGGCTTCCGGGGTGAAATTCCTCGGCATCAACGTGCAGGACAACCGGGACAAGGCGCTCGCGTTCGAGGAGGGCCGGGTCACCTACCCCAGCCTCTTCGACCCCCCGAGCCGACTCGCCCTCGCCTTCGACATCTCGCCCACCACCATCCCGGCCACGGTCGTGCTGGACCGGGACGGCAGGGTGGCCGTGGTCATCCGGTCGGCGGTGACCCAGGAACGGCTGCAACCGATCGTCGCGCGGATCGCCGCCGAGCAGCCCCCGCCCAACGGCTCCCGCTGATGGGCGGGACCTTCCACGACGTCGCCCAGAGCGGGCCGCTGCTGCTGGCCATCGGCGCGGCGGCACTCGCCGGGCTGGTCAGCTTCCTGTCCCCGTGCATCCTTCCGCTGGTCCCCGGCTACCTCTCCTACGTCACCGGCCTGGCCGGCGCCGACCTGGAGGGCCGGGACACACCGGCGACGCCCCCCGCCGGCACCCCGGGCCCCGGGCCGGGCGCCGACGGCGGCGGCGTGGCGGTGCGGGAGCGGACCCGGGAACGAGGCCGGACGGCGGCGGCGGTCAAGGGCCGGGTGCTCGCCGGGACGCTGCTGTTCATCGCCGGGTTCACCGCCGTCTTCACCGCCACCGCGATCCTCTTCGCCAGCGTCGGCCGGGTCTTCATCCAGTACGAGCGGGCGCTGGAGATCGGCGCCGGTGCGCTGGTCATCGTGCTCGGGCTGGCCTTCGTCGGGGTGCTCCCCGGCCTCCAGCGGGAGTTCCGGATCCACCGGCTGCCCGCCGCCGGCCTGCTCGGGGCCCCCGTCTTCGGCGCGGTCTTCGCCCTGAGCTGGATGCCCTGCACCGGCCCCACGCTCGCGGCGGTGCTCGGCATGGCCACCCCCGGCGGGCAGACCGACCGGGCCGTGGTGCTCGCCGTGGCGTACTGCCTCGGGCTGGGGATACCGTTCGTCGTCTTCGGGCTGGCCTTCCACCGCCTGCTCGGGGTGTTCCGCGCCATCCGGCGCAACAGCCGCTGGGTCACCCGGGTCGGCGGCGTACTGCTGGTGCTGATCGGCCTCGCGCTGGTCACCGGCGGGTGGACCAACTTCGTCATCTGGTTGCAGACGACGTTCGGCGTGGGCGAGGTGAGCATCTGATGACAATCGTGACGGACCGGGCCGATCCCGAGGCGCCGCGCCGCCGGCCCAATCGGGCGCTGGCCCTGCTGCGCAACTCGTGGCGGCAGCTCACCAGCATGCGTACGGCGCTGATCCTGCTCTTCCTGCTCGCCGTCGCGGCCATCCCCGGCTCGGTGCTGCCGCAGCGTGGGGTGAACCTGGAGAAGGTCAACCAGTACTTCGTCGACCACCCCGAGCTGGCCCCGAGGCTGGACCGGATCGGCGCGTTCGAGGTGTTCGGGTCGGTCTGGTTCTCCGCCATCTACCTGCTGCTGTTCGCCTCGCTGATCGGCTGCATCCTGCCCCGGCTGCGCGACCACGTCCGCGCCCTGCGCACGCGGCCACCGGCCGCGCCGAAGCGCCTGGAGCGGCTGCCCCAGCATGCCGTGCGCACCGGTGTCGCCACCGACGCCGAGGCCGTCGCCGCCGAGCTGCGTCGGCGACGCTGGCGGGTGGTGGTACGCGGGAACGAGGTCTCCGCCGAGAAGGGATACCTCAAGGAGACCGGCAACCTGCTGTTCCACACCTCGCTGATCGCCGTGCTGATCGGGGTCGCCCTCGGCTCCTGGTTCGGCTGGCACGGCAACCGGCTCCTGGTGGCCGACGAGGACTTCTGCAACACCCGCCAGCAGTACGCCGAGGCCAAGCTCGGCCCCCAGGTGGACAGCGCCGACCTGCCGCCGTTCTGCCTGACCCTGAAGAGCTTCGACGCGCGGTTCCTGGAGTCGGCCCAGCCGGAGTTCTACCGGGCCACGGTCGACGTGGAGGAGGCGGGCCGTGCCACCCGGACGGAGTCGTTCTCGGTCAACTCACCGCTGCGCCTCGGCGACGCCAACGTCTACCTGCTCGGCCACGGCTACGCCCCGGTGCTGCGCTACACCGACCGGTACGGCAAGACCCAGACCAGCACGGTCCCGTTCCTGACCAGCGGGGACGCCACCCTGACCAGCGAGGGACTGGCGGCGTTCCCGGACGTCAACGTCGACCCGAGGACCGGCAAGCGGGACTCGAACCTCCAGGTGGCGTTCGAGGGGCTCTACCTGCCCACCGCCCCGCAGCAGGCCCCGTTCACCCGGTCGCAGTTCCCGACCGAGCGCAACCCGGCCGTGGTGCTCGTGGCGTACCGGGGGAACCTGGGCATGGACGCCGGCATCCCCGGCTCGGTGTACCAGCTCGACCAGCGTCAGGTCACCAACGGCAAGCTCAAGCAGGTCGGCGACAAGAAGCTAGCCTTCGGCGAGAAGTGGACGCTGGACGACGGCAGCGTGCTGGAGTTCGTCGGCACCAAGCCGTACATCACCCTGTCGGTGCGCTACGACCCCGGCTCGACGCTGCTGCTCGGCAGCTCGGCGGTGCTGCTGGTCGGCCTGATGAGCTCCCTGTTCGGCAAGCGCCGGCGCGTCTGGTTCCGGGTCACGCCGGCCGGATCGGGTGAGGCGGCCGACCCCGCCGACGGATCTCCGACGGGCGGTAGTAGCTTGATGGAGACCGGTGGCCTGCCGCGCACCGACTATCCGGGGTTCGCCGACGAGTTCGCGCAGCTCGTCGCCGCCGTCGGTGGCGACGGGGAGCCGGGCGAGCGGACCGGTGGGGGCCGTGACGCACGCGGTCCGGCCGGGACGCGAGAAGGAGCCGAGTGATGTCCGCACTCTCCGACCAGCTGGTCACGTTCGCGATCCTGGCGTACCTGGTCGCGATGATCTGCCACGCCGTCGAGTACGCCCTGGGCAACGCCAGGGCCGTCGCTCCGGCCGCGCGCGAGCTGGTCGGCGCGGGAGTCGGCGGGCCCGGCGGTCTGGTCGACGCGCCCGCCGCCCCGGTCGCACCGCCGGCCCGGGTCGGCCGCTCGGCGGATCGGGCCCGGCTGGCCGGCCTCGTCGCGGTCGGGATCACCGTCCTCGCCGCCGCGCTGCACCTCGCGGCAACGGTCACCCGCGGCATCGCCGCCGACCGGATGCCCTGGGGCAACATGTACGAGTTCGTGCTGACGATCTCGTTCATCGGGACGGCGGCCTGGCTCGGCGTGCTGTGGAAGCGCCCCTCGCTGCGCCGCCTGGGGCTGTTCCTCACCCTGGTGATGGTGCTGCTGCTCGCGTTCGCCGAGCTGAAGCTGTTCGTCGAGGTGGTGCCGCTGATGCCGGCGCTCCAGTCGTACTGGTTCATCGTGCACGTGTCGACGATCAGCTTCTCGTCCGGCATCTTCCTGCTCGGCGCGGTGCCGGCGATCGCGTTCCTCATGCGCAACGGGTACGAGCAGGGCAAACGCAGCTTCCCGTACACGTTGGCGGAGCGGCTGCCGACGGCGGCCGGCCTGGAGCGGCTGACCTTCGTGCTGCACGCCTTCGCGTTCCCCATCTTCACCTTCGCGGTGATCGCCGGCGCGATCTGGGCGGAGGCCGCGTGGGGCCGGCCGTGGGGCTGGGACCCGAAGGAGACCTGGGCGTTCATCTCCTGGGTGGTGTATGCGGGCTACCTGCACGCCCGGGCCACCCCGAGCGTGCGGCGGAACGTGGCCACCTGGCTCGCCATCCTCGGCTTCCTCACCATGCTGATGAACCTGTTCGGGGTGAACTTCTTCTTCACCGGCCTGCACTCCTACGCCGGCGTCGACTGATCCGGCACCGTCGCACCGATCCGGTGACCGCCGGGGCCAGCTCCTTCGTCAGGGACGTCGGTCAGGGCCGGGCGGCCCTCGTCGCGGTGAGGATCCGGTCCACCTGCCGGGTGACCTGGTAGGCCACCTCCGGCACGTCGGGCAGCTCGATCCGCTCGGCGCGCATGGTGAGCTGGGCGTGCAGTTCCCGGGCCACCGCGTCGCGGATCCGGACCAGCAGGGGGGAGAGGCCGTCCGGGTCCCCGGACACGTACGCGTCGCTCATGCCCTCATCGTGCCCCCTTGACCGGTCCCTCGGCCGGCGCTGCGATGTGGGTAACCACAGAGCCGAGAACGTTGGTTGTGCGAAACGTGGTGGTACTGAGCCGGGATCGGGTCAGGTGCCGAACCAGCCCGGGACGTCGAGGCGGAAGAAGTCGGCGGCAGCGACCGTGCGCAGGTCGTCCTCGATCGCAGCGACCCGCTCCGGGCCCAGGGTGGCCGCCCAGCGGTCGCGCAGCGCGTCGAAGGTCACCGCCGAGCGGGCCAGCCCGTCGCGGCCCCGCGCGGTCATCCGGACCAGCTTGCGGCGCGCGTCGTGCGGGTCGTCGGCGCGTTCCAGGTAGCCGAGGGCGACCAGCCGGTCGACTGTCTTGCCGGCGGCCTGCTTGGAGACGCCGAGGCGCTGGCCCAGCTCGGTGGCGGTGGTGCCGTCGGGGCCGACGGCCTGGAGGACGAAGCCGTGCAGCGGGCGCAGTTCGGGGTGCCCCTGCCGGGCCAGCTCCGCGTGCAGCTCGTCGATGAGCGTGCGGAAGCCGGCCAGCAGCAGCAGGGGCAGCGCGAAGCCGGGGCGGGCGGGATCAGAGCTTGCCATGTTCGACAACCACGTTTACGGTTTGGACAACCACGTTGACGATCGTACGTCACGGCCGGCGTCACGTGCCTACCGGAGAGCAGGTTCCCCATGCCCAGTCCCGCCTTCACCGCCCACACCGCCGACACCGCGCCCGCCGCCGCCCGGCCGATCATCGAGGGGGTACGGCGGAAGTTCGGCTACCTCCCGGCGCCGGCCGCCCTGATGGCCGAGTCGCCGCAGTTGCTCAAGGGCTTCCTCACCATCAACGGGGTCTTCGAGCAGTGCAGTCTCGACCCGGTGGAGCGGGAGGTCGTCGTGCTGACGGTCGCCACCCGCAACGAGTGCCACGTCTGCGTGGCGATGCACACCGGCACGCTGACCGGGCAGGGCGCCGACCCGGTGCTGGTCGGCGCGCTGCGCTCCGGCACGCCGCTGCCCGAGGCGCGGCTGGAGGCGCTGCGGCTGTTCACCCTGGCCGTGCTGGACCACCGGGGCGCGGTCCCGGACGACGCCATGCGCGCCTTCCTCGCCGCCGGCTACCGCCCCGGTAACGCCCTCGACGTGGTCCTCGGCGTCGGCACGTACACCATCTCCACCTTCGCCAACCGGCTCACCGACGCTCCGCTCGACCCCCAGCTCGCCGACCACGCCTGGCCGGTCGGCCCTGCGCCCGCCGCCGGCTGACCCGGCCGTCGCCCGGACCGTCGGACCAGCTGGGCCGGGCACGGGCCGGTGGGTCAGGCCGGGCGGAGGAAGTCCAGCAACAGCGCGAGGAGTTCGTCCGGCCGCTCCTCGTACAACCAGTGACCGCAGTCCTCGATCACCTCTCCCCGGACCGTCGTGGCGTACCGGCGGACCTGGTCGGCCACCTGGTCGCCGAGGCTGGCCCGACCGCCGACGGCCAGCACCGGCATCGGCAGCATCGTCGCCTGGTACGCGGCGTTGTCCTCGATGTCCTGACCGAACGCGCGGAAGTACGCGAAGCTCGCCCGTAGGTGCGCCTCGTCCCGCAGGTGCCGGGCGTACTCCTCGACGTCGTCGGGGCCGATGCTGCCCTTGCGGACCATCAGGGCGTCGGTGAACCGGTCCACCCAGAGCGTCTCCCGGCCGCTGACGAGCTGCTCGGGCAGCCCGTTGGTGAGGCTGAAGAAGCCGAAGTTCCACACCCCCGGGCCGGCCGGGGTCAGCGCGGGGAACGCGTAGACGCTCGCGTCGGGGATCGGCGCCTCGCTGAGCACCAACCGACTGACCCGGTCCGGGTGGGCGGCGGCGTACGCGTAGGCGACCATGGTGCCGACGTCGTGGCCGACCAGCCGGATGTCGCCGGCCACGCCCAACTCGGCGAGCAGCCCGTGCAGGTCGGCGGCGAGGGTCTTCTTGTCGTACCCGGCGGCCGGTGCATCGCTGTCACCGAAGCCGCGCAGGTCGGGGGCGATCACGTCGAAGTGCCGGGCCAGCCCCGGCAGCAGGGCCCGCCACATGTGCCAGGACTCCGGGTAGCCGTGCAGCAGCACCAGCGGCGGCCCCTGCCCGCCCCGGACGTGGTTGATCATGACCTCGCCGACCCGCACCCGTCGCTCGCCGAACTCCTCGGACACCCGTCCCCGACCCACCTGATCCCCTCCCTGGCACCCCACCCCGCCCCGCCGGTGCTGACTGCAAGTCATCGAGAGGCTACCGTGCGCTGGGAGTTCGGGGGGTGCGGTTGCGGAGGTGGCCCGGCCGGGTGCACGTTCGCGACTCATGTAGTCGGAGGCATGCCTGCCCCCGGGAGGGCGCGTGGGCGGGGCAGCTCAAGAGGGCCCGTCCGCGTACCCTGCCGGGGCGGAGGGAGTCCGCCGAACACGGCGACGGGTGATCTGCGTCGGCACGGGGCACCCGGAGCGGCGGTTCCGGCGGCCGGTGGGGGAGACTGGCTGTCATGGCGGCTCGTGGCTTCCCGTACACCGATCTGAAGGACTTCCTCGCGGCCCTGGAGCGGGCGGGGGAGCTGCGCCGGGTCAGCGTCCCGGTCGACCCGACGCTGGAGATGAGCGAGATCGTCACCCGGACCGTGCGGGCCGGCGGGCCGGCGCTGCTCTTCGAGCGGCCCACCCGGGGCGAGATGCCGGTGGCGCTCAACCTGTTCGGCACCGAGAAGCGGATGGCGATGGCGCTCGGGGTGGAGAACCTCGACGAGATCGGCGCGCGGATCGGCGAGATGCTCAAGCCGGAGCTGCCGCAGGGCCTCTCGGGCATGATGGGCGGGCTCGGCAAGGTCATGCAGCTCAAGTCGATGCCGCCGAAGAAGGTCAAGACCGCCCCCTGCCAGCAGGTGGTCTACCGCGGCGACGACGTCGACCTGAACCGGCTGCCGGGGTTGCAGGTGTGGCCGGGTGACGGCGGGATCTTCCACAACTTCGGTCTGACCCACACCAAGCACCCGGAGACCGGCAAACGCAACCTGGGGTTGTACCGGTTGCAGCAGCACTCGCGGAACGCCGTCGGTATGCACTGGCAGATCCACAAGAACTCCACGGCGCACCACGCGGTCGCCGAGCGGCTCGGCCAGCGGCTGCCGGTGGCGATCGCCATCGGCACCGAGCCCGCCGTCGCCTACGCGGCCAGCGCACCGCTCCCCGCCGACATCGACGAGTACCTGTTCGCGGGTTTCCTGCGCGGCGAGCGGGTCGAGATGGTGGACTGCCTGACGGTTCCGTTGCAGGTGCCGGCGCACGCGCAGATCGTCCTGGAGGGCTACATCGAGCCGGGCGAGCGGCTCCCGGAGGGCCCGTTCGGCGACCACACCGGCTTCTACACGCCGGTGGAGCCCTTCCCGGTCATGCACATCGAGTGCATGACCATGCAGCGCGACCCGGTCTACCACTCGATCGTCACGTCGCAACCACCGCAGGAGGACCATGGCCTCGGCAAGGCCACCGAGCGCATCTTCGCGCCGCTGCTGCGCTTCCTGATCCCGGACATCGTCGACTACGACCTGCCCGCCGCCGGGGTATTCCACAACTGCGCGATCGTGTCGATCCGCAAGCGCTACCCGAAGCACGCGCAGAAGGTGATGAACGCCATCTGGGGCGCGCACATGATGTCGCTGACCAAGCTGATCGTGATCGTCGACGAGGACTGCGACGTGCACAACTACAACGAGGTCGCGTTCCGGGCGTTCGGCAACGTCGACTACGCCCGAGACCTGCTGCTCACCGAGGGGCCCGTCGACCACCTCGACCACGCCTCGTACCAGCAGTTCTGGGGCGGCAAGGCGGGCGTCGACGCCACCCGGAAGCTGCCCACCGAGGGCTATACCCGGGGCTGGCCGGAGGAGATGACCATGGCCCCCGAGGTCGTCTCCCTGGTCGACAAGCGCTGGAAGGAGTACGGGATCCGATGACCGCCGCCGTCACGGAGTCCGTCGAGCGCCCCGGCCGGGTCAAGTCCTTCCTGAAGCTCGTCGCGATCGAACACTCCGTCTTCGCGCTGCCGTTCGCGTACCTGTCGGCGCTGACCGCGATGCAGGTCCACGGCGGGCGGGTGCGCTGGGGAGACCTGCTGCTGATCACCGTGGCGATGGTCGGGGCGCGGACGTTCGCGATGGCCGCCAACCGCATCCTCGACCGGCGGATCGACGCGCGGAATCCCCGTACCTCCTCCCGGGAGCTGGTCACCGGGGCGGTGAGCGTGCGGACGGCCTGGACCGGCGCGGCCGTCGCGCTGGTGGTCTTCCTCGCCGCAGCCGCACTGCTCAACCCGCTCTGCCTGGCGCTCGCGCCGCTAGCCGTGGTGCCGCTGGTCGTCTACCCGTACGGCAAGCGGTTCACCAACTGGCCGCACGCGATCCTCGCGGTCGCCCAGGCGGTCGGCCCGGTCGGCGCGTGGTTCGCGGTCACCGGCACCTTCGCCGGCTCGTGGCCGGCCTGGCTGCTCGGCGCGGCCGTCGGGCTGTGGATCGGCGGCTTCGACCTGATCTACGCCTGCCAGGACGCCGACGTGGACCGGAGGATCGGCGTGCACAGCGTCCCCGCCCGGTACGGGCTGCGCTTCGCCCTGCACGCCTCCACCGTCACGCACGTGGTGACGTTCGCGCTGTTCATCTGGTTCGGGGCGCTGGTCGGGTTCGGCTGGCTCTGGTGGATCGGGCTGGCGCTGACCGCCGTCGCGTTCGGCTACCAGCACCTGGTGGTGTCGCCGACCGACCTGAGCAAGGTCAATCGGGCGTTCTTCACCGCGAACGGGTTCGTCGGCATCGCGCTGTTCGTGCTCGCCCTGCTCGACCTGGTGGTACGGCTCGACCTGCGCCCCTGAGCCGGCCTGCGCCCCTGAAGCCCGCTTCCGGTCGGGCCCGTCAGTCCCGGGCGGCCGGGGTGGGGTAGCGGGCGCTCTCCAGGGTCCACTCGATGGTGCCCCGGACGGCGTCGGCGACCCCGTCGAGGTGGTCGGTGACGGCCTCGTCCAGCGCCGGGCCGAACGACGGCACGGTCGCGCGGAGCTCGACGAAGCGGCGCATCGCCGCCCGCCAGCGCTCGGCGGCCAGGTCGATCGCGGCGGCGACCGGGACGCCCCGCTCGGCGGCCAGCGCGAGCACCAGGTTGTGCCCGCCCGAGGTGGCCCGGTCCCGCTCCAGCGAGGCGAGGTCGTTGTACCAGGAGAGCAGGTCGTTGCCGAGGTCGGCGATCTCGCGCAGCAGCGGGTGGTGGTACACCGCGTCGGGCAGCGGGCGGCCGGTGACGAACTCGATCAGCGGATACGACACGTACGCCGCCGAGGTGGCCCGGCGCAGCTCGACGTACCGGGCCACGTCCGGCGGCCGACCGGCGGCCTTCTCCACCGCCTCCTGCCACGTCCCGTGCAGGTGGTGGCCGACCGCGTCGGCGAACCGCAGCCGCCAGCGGGCCGGCATCCGGCGGCGCGGCTCCCGCCAGGCCCGCAGCAGCAGCCGGCGCAGCGGGCCGGTGAGCCCCGGGTGGCGGATCCGGTGCCCCTCCCGCAGCAGCCACAGCGTCCCGTCGCGCAGGGCCCGGATCTGCTGCGGGGCCAGCCGGTGCGGGCCGTCGCAGGCGTCGTCGACCAGGAAGAACCAGGTGAACAGGGCGGCCACCACCCGCAGGTCGGCCTCGGTGGCCTGCGGGTAGAGCCGGCTGGCGTAGCGGGCGAAACCCGCGCGGGACAGCCGGTCCAGCGCCGGGCCGTCCAGCGGCAGGCCGAGGCCGGGCAGCAGGTCGTCGAGCCACCGCTGCACGCGATCGGCGTGCGGGGACAGCCTCGGCGGGATGGGGCAGTGGGAGCGAAGCGACCAGAGGATGTCGCCGGTCATCATCGGTTCCTCCCAGGGGCGTGGGATCGCGCCCACGGCAGCATGGCAGGTCGGTACCGTGGGCGGGGGGCCGGCCCGGCGGACCCGAGGGCGGCCGACGGCCGCCCGTCGTGACCAGGCAGGCTGGACGGTATGCGTGAACCATGGGTGGTGGGAGTCTCCGGTGCGTCGGGCACGCCGTACGCCGCCGCGGTCGTGAGCGGGCTGCTGGACGCCGGCGAGCCGGTGGACCTGATCGTCTCCCGCGCCGCGCGGCTGACCATCCTCGACGAAACCGGGCGGGCCTTCCGCGACGGGCACTGGGCCGAGGACCTCGCGGCCTGGCTCGGCCGGGACCTGGGCGACGCCGACGTGCGGCACTGGCCCGCCGGTGATCTCGCCGCCGGCCCCAGCAGCGGCTCCTACCGGGTACGCGGCATGGCGGTCGTGCCGGCCAGCACGGCCGCCTGCGCCGGCATCGCGATCGGGCTGTCCAAGGACCTGTTGCAGCGGGCCGCGGAGGTCAACCTCAAGGAGCGCCGGCCGCTGGTGGTGGTGCCCCGCGAGACGCCGGTGACCCGCAGCCACCTGGAGCACCTGATCGCCCTGCACGACGCCGGGGCGGTGGTGCTGCCCGCCAGCCCGGGCTTCTACGGCGCCGGCGCGTCCGCCTCGGCGCAGCAACTCGTCGACTTCGTGGCGGGGAAGGTGCTCGACGCCCTGGGCGTACCGCACACGTTGTTCCGGCGCTGGTCCGGCGAGCTGGGCACCGGCCGTACCGGCGGCCCGGACGCCGGCCGCCGCTGAGCGGGGGCGGTGTCGTCGGGACGCGGACCGGGCGGGCCGGTCCGCGTGCCCCGTCAGTGCACCTGGTCAGTACATCCCGGCGTTGGCCGGGCCGGGGCCGGTCGATGCCGCGGGGCCGACGTTACGCGTCTTTCCCATGTCGTCCGCCTCGTCCAGCATGCCCTCCCCTTCCAGCAGGGCCCGCACCTCGGATTCCCGAAACCGGCGATGCCCGCCTGGAGTCCGGATGCTGCCTATCCGGCCGGCCGCCGCCCATCGCGTCACCGTCTTCGGGTCCACCCGAAACAGTGCGGCAACCTCACCCGGTGTCAGCAGGCGATCTCCAGTGTCCACAGCCCCCTCCTCGCGTCGACGAAGCCCCCGGCTGAACACACTGCCCCCGGCCGGTGCGAGCCCAGAGCCGTCATGAGGGACGTATGGCAATTACAGCACCAGCGACCTGGCCTGTCCGCCAAACGCGAAAAAAGCACTGAGTGGGAAGTTAGTAAATGCTACCGGCGCGGTTCTCCCTTGACCGAAGGTCTGCGAACACTCACCTGCTGTCAGGTGCAACGTATGTCGAGCGCCGGACGTTACGCCCGAACGACTAGGGTCACAGTCCGTGGACGCCATCGACCGGAGCCTCGTCGCGCTGTTGCAGGGCAATGCCCGACTCTCGTACGCCGAGCTGGCCCGCCAGGTCGGCCTCTCCGCCCCCGCCGTGCACGAACGGGTCGGGAAACTGGAGTCCGGCGGGGTGATCCGGGCGTACCGGGCGGAGGTGGAGCCCGAGTCCATCGGCCTCGGGGTGACCGCGCTGATCAGCATCGTCGAGGACTCCGGCGGGGACACCGACGACGTGCTGGAGGCGTTCCGACGGATGCCCGAGATCGAGTCCTGCTACTTCATGGCGGGGGTCGAGTCGTTCCTGCTCAAGGCCCGGGTCGGCACCATCGCCGAGCTGGAGCAGCTCATCGTCCGACTGAACCGGACCCCCGGGGTGGCCTCCACCCGTACCGGGATCGCGCTGTCGACGAAGTGGGAGAACCGTCCCCAGTCGATCGGACCGCCCACGGCCTGAGCGCGGCTCTGGCGCGCGGCGTGCCACGGCGGTAGGTTGCGCCGGTGACGTCGCCGGTGCGGGGAACGGCCGTGGTGACCGGCGCGGCCGGTGGCCTGGGCCGCGCGCTGGCCGCCGCCCTGCACGCCGACGGCTGGCCTGTCCTGCTCACCGACCTGGACGCCGACGCCGTCGCCGCCGTGGCCGCGCCGCTCGGCGGCTGGTCCCGGCCGCTGGACGTGCGCGACGAGACGGACTGCGCGGCGGTGGCCGCCGAGGCGGCCGGGCGGTCGCCCGACGGCCTCGGCCTCTGGGTCAACAACGCCGGCATCCTGGCCACCGGTCCCGCCTGGGAGCAGGACGAGCGGACCCGCCGCCGGATCATCGAGGTGAACGCCCTCGGCGCGATGGCCGGCACCCTCGCCGCGCTGGCGGTGATGCGGGCACAGGGGCGCGGGCACGTGCTCAACGTCGTCTCGCTGGCCGGGCTGGTCGCCGCTCCCGGCGAGACGATGTACGCCGCCAGCAAGCATGCCCTGCTCGCGTTCAGCCTGGGCACCCTGGCCGACCTGCGAGGGGCAGGGCACCGGGACGTACACGTCTCGTGCCTGTGCCCGGACGGGATCTGGACGCCGATGCTGCACGACCGGCTCGACGACCCGGGGGCCGTGGCGTCCTTCACCGGGACGCTGCTGACCCCCGAGCGGGTCGCCGCGCGGGCGGTCCGGCTGGCCCGGCGGCCGCGGCCCGTGGTGGCGCTGCCCCGCTGGCGCGGCGCGCAGGTCCGGCTGCTCGACGCGCTCCCCGGGCTCGCCGTGGCGTTGACCCCGCTGATCCGGGCCACCGGCCGGGCCGGGCAGCGGCGGCAGCGCCGCCGGGGCGGCTCCGGCCGGGCCTGACCCGTCTTGCTACGTTTTCGCACGTGACTCATCTCGACCGGTGCGACGAAGCCAGCCGGACGTGGGTGACCGGGGCGATCGCCACGGTCGAGGCGGACGCCAACCGGTCCGCCGACACCCACCTGCTGCCGTTCCCGCTCCCCCGGGAGTGGGGGATCGACCTCTACCTCAAGGACGAGTCGTCGCACCCGACCGGCTCGCTCAAGCACCGGCTCGCCCGCTCGCTGTTCCTGTACGGGCTGTGCAACGGCTGGATCGGCCCCGGGACGACCGTCATCGAGGCGTCCTCCGGTTCGACGGCGGTCTCCGAGGCGTACTTCGCCCGGATGCTGGGGCTGCCGTTCATCGCGGTGATGCCGGCGTCCACCTCACCCGAGAAGATCGCCCAGATCGAGTTCCAGGGCGGGCGCTGCCACCTGGTCGACGACCCGGCGAAGGTGGTGGTCGAGGCGCGCTGGCTGGCCGAGGACTCCGGCGGCCACTTCATGGACCAGTTCACCTACGCGGAGCGGGCCACCGACTGGCGGGGCAACAACAACATCGCCGAGTCGATCTACGCGCAGCTCACGCTGGAGCGGCACCCCGTGCCGGCCTGGATCGTGGTCGGCGCCGGGACCGGCGGCACCAGCGCCACCATCGGCCGGTACACCCGGTACCGCCGGCTGCCCACCAAGCTGTGCGTGGTCGACCCGGAGAACTCGGCGTTCTACCCGGCCTGGCAGGCGGCCGACTGGTCGGTGCGTACCGGCCGGGGCTCCCGGATCGAGGGCATCGGCCGGCCCAGCGTCGAGGCGTCGTTCCTGCCCGCCGTGGTGGACCGGATGGTCCAGGTGCCCGACGCCGCTTCCCTGGCCGCCATGCGGGCCGGCTCGGCCCTGCTCGGCCGCCGGGTGGGCGGCTCCACCGGAACCAACCTCTGGGGCGCGTTCGGGCTGATCGCCGGCATGCTCGCCGAGGGGCGCACCGGCTCGGTGGTCACCCTGATCTGCGACCCCGGGGACCGGTACGCCGACACGTACTACTCCGACGACTGGGTGGCCGGGCAGGGGCTCGACCTCGCCCCGCACCTGGCCGCCGTCGACCGTTTCCTCGCCACCGGCGCCTGGCCCCGGTAGGAAACCGGCCCCGGCGGCGGGGCCGGCGGGCGACCGGCCAGCCGGCCCGGGCGGCGGGAGACGCCGACGTGCGCGTCAGCGCCCCGGGACCCGCTCCGCGAGGCCCGGGTAGCGCAGCACCCAGCCGTCCGGGTCGACGTCCAGGTCGGTGGTGAAGGTGCCGCTGGCGAACCGGACCCGGCCCGCGCCGAGCGCCGAGTAGACCTGTTCGGCGGGGACCACCGCCAGGCTGGGCACCAGCACCCACGCCACGGTGATCCGGTGCGTGGTGTCGGCCGGCTCCGAGGCCAGCCGCAGCCGGCGTACCGGGAGGGTGTTGAACAGCGGCGATCCGCCGAGGTCGACGTCGACCGCGTCGGCCAGCCGGTCCGGCTCGTCGGTGCCCGGCAGCCCGGCCGGGGGACGCCCGGCGGCCCGCAGCGCGGCGTCCAGGTCGCCCTGCTCGGAAGTGGTCACCCGCCACCGTTCACCGGCCGGTTCCAGCCGTACGCTCCGCTGCCAGCCCGCCCCTTCCGCCTCGACCTCCAGCCGGCGGACCGTCCAGTCCGGCCCGGTGGTCAGCTGGTAGCGGCAGGTGTAGGCGATCGGGTCGACGGCCATCGCGACACCTCGCGCGGTCAGCCCGTCCCGGTCGTCCAGCAGGGCGTGCTCGGCACCGGCGGTGTCCGTCCGGGCCCAGAACAGCGACTTCGGCATGGTCGGCATGAACCGGACGTTACGCCACGACGCGAGCGCCGGCAGCGCATGCGGAAACGCCGCCGCGGAGCGTGGGCTCCGCGACGGCGTTCCGGTTTTCGTCAGATCAGTGGGTACGCGCCGGCGGCCGTCCGCCGAACCCGCGCCGGTCGTCGCGCGGCCGGTCGTCCCGTCCGCGTCCCTCGGGCCGGAAACCGCCCCGCCGGTCGCCGGTGCGCGGGTCCCCGCCGGACTCGCCCCGCTCCGGGAAGCGGCGCTCGCCGCCGAAGCCCTCACCGGCCGGGCGGTCGGCGAACCGCCGCTCGCCCCGGTCGTCGAACCGGCGCTCGCCCGTGGGGCGGTCGCCGGTGGGGCGGTCCCCGAACCTACGCTCGCCCGTGGGCCGGTCGCCGTAGCTACGCTCGCCGGTGGGCCGGTCGCCGTAGCGGCGCTCGCCCGTGGGGCGGTCGCCGAACCTACGCTCGCCGGTGGGGCGGTCCCCGTAGCTACGGTCCCCCGTGGGGCGGTCGCCGTAGCGGCGCTCCCCGGTGGGGCGGTCGCCGTAGCGGCGCTCGCCCCGGTCCTCGAACCGGCGCGGTCCGGACGGTCGGTCGCCGTTCCGGCGGGTCGCCGACGGCTCGGCGCGCACCGGCACGCCGCTGGGCTCGCGGGCACCGGTCAGCTCGGCCAGGACCGGGTCGCCGGCCCGGACCCGGCTTTCCGTCGGCTCGACCCCGGCCTTCTCCAGCATCGCCAGGGTGGTCCGGCGCTGCTTCGGCAGCACCAGGGTGGCCACCGCGCCGGACTCGCCGGCCCGGGCGGTGCGCCCCGCGCGGTGCAGGTAGTCCTTCGGGTCCTTCGGTGGGTCCACGTGCAGCACCAGGGACACCCCGTCGACGTGGATGCCCCGGGCCGCCACGTCGGTGGCGACCAGCACGTCCATCCGACCCTCGCGGAACTCGGCGAGGGTGCGGGTCCGCATGCTCTGGGTCTTTCCGCCGTGCAGCCCGCCGGCCCGCACGCCGACGGCGGCGAACTGCTCGACCAGCCGGTCCACGCCGAGCTGGGTCCGGGCGAAGAGCATGGTCCGGCCGGACCGGGCGGCGATCGAGGCCGTCACGGCGAACTTCTCGTGCGGCGGGATCAGCAGCAGGTGGTGGTCCATGGTGGACACCGCAGCGGTGGCCGGGGCGGTCGAGTGGGTGACTGGGTCGGTCATGAACCGCCTGACCAGCGAGTCGACGTCACCGTCCAGGGTGGCTGAGAAGAGCAGCCGCTGGGCGTTGGCAGGAGTCTTCGCCAGCAACTCGGTGACCTCGGGCAGGAAGCCCATGTCGGCCATCTGGTCGGCCTCGTCGAGCACGGTCACCTCGACGTCGTCGAGCTGGCAGACGCCCCGGTTGATCAGGTCGCCCAGCCGTCCGGGGGTGGCCACCACGATCTCCACCCCGCGGCGGAGCGCGTCGATCTGCCGGTCGTACGGCACGCCGCCGACAGCGGTCTTGAGGAAGATCCCGACCGCCTTGCCGAGCGGCACGAGCGCGTCGTTGACCTGCATGGCCAGCTCCCGGGTGGGGACCAGCACCAGGGCCCGCGGGCGCAGCGGGCGGGCCCGGTTGCGCTCGGCGAGCCGGGCGATCAGCGGCAGGCCGAAGGCGAGGGTCTTGCCGGAACCGGTCTGGCCCCGACCGAGGACGTCCCGGCCGGCGAGCGCGTCGGGAACGGTGGCCCGCTGGATCGGGAACGGCGTGGTGATGCCCTGCCGGTCGAGCGCCCGGACCAGCGACTGGGGCAGCCCGAGGGCGGCGAAGTCGACCTTGGGCTGCGGCGTGGCGTCGACCTCGGTCGCGGCGGCGTCAGGGTCGGCGGCGGCCGGGGTGGGCTCTTCGGGGGCGGTGGTGACGGCGGCGTCACCGGTGCCGGCCGGACGGGTCTGTCCGGCCGAGGCGTCGAAGACGGACGGAAACGTGCTGGGGTCAGCAAAGGTGGTCAAGAAATACCTTTCGAGCGGGGCGCATCTTCGCGATGGCCTGCCGCAGCTGTACGCCGCCGAATCGCCCGCAAGATCGCCCATGGGCGCGTCTCGTGCGCGCCAAGGTCAGTGATCGACACAAGTGTACGGCGAGCCGGCAAACCCGCCACCGCGCCGCGAGGGGTAGTGGTCGGGCTCACCATCGCCCGCGGCGTCACTTGTTGAGCAAACCCCCCACCAGCCCGTCCATGGCGTCGCCGGCCACCAGGACGACCAACACGCCGATCGCGACGAGCAGGCCGAGCGACACCGCCAGTACGGCCACGACCTTGGTGGTGCTCGACCGGGGCGTCGGGGCGTCCGTCCAGCCCTGGGCGAGGATGTGCCCGGTCAGGGAGCCCGAGTTGTCCAGCGCGGCCCCCGTCGGCAGCGAGATCGTGGCGAACCCCGGCCCCTCGGTGCCGTACGCGGTGCTGGCCAGGTCGGCGGTTCCCGGCTCCGGCAGGCCGGGTGGCCCGGCGGGGACCCTGCCGCCCGGCACCCCGGTCGTCGGCGTCGCCGGCCAGGCGGTGGTCGCGGCGGCGCCGTACAGGCCGGGGGTCGGTCGGCCGGCGGTGGGAGCGGGCCCGCCGGAGACCGGCTGGCCCGGCGTCGACGACCCCGGCGTGCCCGGACGGCCTGCGGGGCCGCCGAGGTGGGCGGCCGGCTCGGACGGCGGCCAGGCCGGCAGCGCGGGAGCCGGGACCAACGGGGGCGGTGCGGAGGCCGGCGGTGCGGAGGCCGGCGGCGCGGAGGATGGTCGGCTCGCCGGTGGCGGCCCACCCGCGCTCGGGCCCGGGGTGCCCACCGTCGGCGCAGGCCAGTCCGCGCCGGCGTCCGGAGACGGCGGTGCGGAGGCCGGCCGGCCGGGGAGGAACTGCACAGCCGACGCCGACGACGACGCGGTCAGCGGCGGCGGCGGGAACGGCGGTGCCGGCACCGGGCCGGGGGGCGGTGGCGGCGGCACCGGCGGCCCGGGTACGGGTGGGATCGGGCCAGGCCCGGGTACGGGTGGGATCGGGCCAGGGCCCGGCGGCGTCGGCTCGGGAACCGGGGGATTCGGCGACGGCGGGGTAGGGCCGGGGACCGGCGTCGGCGGGACCGGCGTCGGCGGGACCGGCGTCGGCACGGGCACCGGGGCGGGCTCCGGCTTCGGGGCGGGCTCCGGCTTCGGGACGGGCGGCGCCGGTGGCTCGGCCGGCTCCGGTGGACGCGCCGGCTCGGGAGGCTCGGGACTCACCGGGGTCGACCGGTACACCTTGGCGCTGCCTTGCGTCGTCCCACCGGAGCCCCGGGAAGAACCGGCGTTCATCGCGGCCCCGGCCACCTCGCGCGTGGAGATCCGGTTCAGGCCGGGCACCGAGGCGCTGGCCCGGGCGGTCGCGGGCGGGGCGTCGCCGCTGCGCTGGGCCGGAACGACGGGGGCTGGCCGGGCGGTCGCCGGGCCGGCCGTAGCGGCGTCGGAGGCGTCACCGTGGCCCACTGCGAGGCTGCCGGCCGGGGCTGCCGGGACCCCGTCGGCGGGGATGCCGCCATCCGTCGCCGGCACGGGGGCGGCGCCGGACGACGACGTGCCCGTGCGGTAGGTGGTCCCGCCGGCCGATGCGGCGGCCGGCAGCGTGACCCCCTGCGGCGGGGCGGCGGCGGTGGCGACGCTCACCCGGGCCCGCGCGGCCCCGGCCGGCACGGCCGCCCGCCCGGTCGGCCCGAACGGGTCGCGGGGGCGGCCAGGTGTCGCCTCCGGGTCGTCACCCGATGTCGTAGGGGCCCGGGCGTCCTCCGTGCCGGCCGCGCGGTCGGCGGGGCCGGGCGTGGATCCGGGGTCGACCGTCTCCGCCGGAACCTCTTGCTCGCCCATGGTCGTCCTCCGTGCCCGCGCTCGCCCCCGCACCCGTGGCGCCGGGCCGGCAGTGTATGGGTGTCACGGTGCCACATTCCCGCCCGGCCGCACAGCCGGAGTGGACGGTTGGCCTCAGCCGGTCTCGGTCGTCGACGCCTTCGGTGAGGCGCTGTCGCTCGGCGCCAGGCTGCTGGACTGGGTGGTCGGCACCGGCGGCGGGGTGTCCGACGGGCTGGGCGACGGCGACGGCGAGTGCGACGGGCTCGGCGACGAGCTGGACGGCGGCGCGGACGGGGTCGTCGGCCTGGGCGTCGTCGGCTTGGGCGTCGGGGACTTCGTCGGCTTGGGGGGAAGCGTGGGCTTCGGCGTGGTCGGCGGCTTCGTGGGCTTCGGAGTGGTGGGCTTCGGAGTGGGGGGCGGGGGCGCGGGCGGGCCGGGCACCGCACCGACCACCCGGGTCGCGGCGTAGAGCCGGGACCAACCGACTGTGGAGATCTTCACCGTCTGGCCGGTGGTCGGGGCCTGGACCATCTTGCCGCCGCCGATGTACATCCCGACGTGGTGGATCGTCGTCCAGCTGCTGCCGGATGCGAAGAAGAGCAGGTCACCGGGGAGCAGGGCGCCCTGGCTCACCGCCCGGCCCCGGGTCGCGTAGTACTGGTCGCGGGAGACCCGGGGGAGCTGGCGGTAGCCCGCCGACCGGTAGGCGGCCCACATCAGGCCGGAGCAGTCGAAGGCGTCCGGGCCCTCCTCGGACCAGACGTACGGGTCGCCGAGCTGAGCCAGGGCGTAGCGCACCGCGGCCAGCGCGACCGGGCTGGCGGTGAGGCCGTTGGTGCTCTGCCCCTGGACGTAGGACGCGCCGAGCCGCTGCTCGGCCGCCTCCTGCTGACGCTCCAGCTCGATGAGCTGCGCGGCGTTGTCCTTGCGCAGCTTGAGCAGATTCGCCTCCTGCTCGCGGAACGACTTCTCCACGGCGGCGTACTGCTCCCGGACGGTGCGCACCCGGGTGTCGGCGGCCATCCACGCCTGGTAGGCGAGCTGTTCGGCGGCGCGGGCCCGGGCCAGCTCGCCGGCGGCGGCGGTGGTGGCGCCGTCGGCCTGCTCGCCCCGGGTGATCTGCGTGAGCATGTTGAGGCCGTGCAGGTCTCGGGCGAACTCGCCGGGCGGCAACGCGGCTGCGGCCTTGAACGCGCCTGCGGCGGCAGTGTCGGCGCCGTCCTGGGCCTTGGTCAGGCCGTCGCGGGCCGTCTTGAGGCCCTGGTCGGCGGTCGCGAGCTGGGCCTCGGCATCGGTGCGGGTCTGGCGCAGCCCGAGCAGTTGGTCGCCGAGGAGTCCCACCTGCGCCTCGGCGGCGGCGATCACGGCGGCGAGCGGACCGTTGCCGAGGGGCGCCAACGGCGTGGCGGGGCTGCCGGGGCCGTTCACGCCGGGCAGCTGGAACCCGACGGCGGCGACCGGGCGGGACCCGGTGTCGGGGACGGCGTTGGGCAGCGGCGGCTCGGCGTACGCGGGGGTGGCGAGCACGGCCGTGACGACCGTGCTGAGCAGGGCGGACCAGAGCATCGGTCGAAGCACCGGAGAGAACAGCGGGGGCCTCCGTCGTTGCCGTCGTCGGCTCTGCTGGCTCTGCACCATTCCGCTCCCCGTCCGGCGTGCTGGGACCGCGCGTGGTCGGCGCGGCGGCGGTGGCGCGCCCTGGCTGTGGCGCGTCCCACCCTGTCTTACCGCACCGGAGCAAGGATGTCGATGCGGTGACGGGTAACGACCGGCTGTGAGTTCGGTGAACTACGTCGCTGTGCCCGACCGGGCAGACATCCGGTCGGGGAACCGACGTAGGCTCGACCGGACCGCAGGTGGAAGGGACGTGGCTTTCGATGGACGCCGGACTCAAGCGTGAGCTCGAAGCGAAGGTGTACGCGGGGGAGCGGCTGACCCGCGAGGACGGGATCGCCCTCTACGACAGCGACGACCTGACCTGGCTGGGCCGGTTGGCCCACCACCGGCGCACCGAGCTGAACGGCGACCGGGTGATGTTCAACGTCAACCGGCACCTGAACCTCACCAACGTCTGCTCGGCGTCGTGCGCGTACTGCTCCTTCCAGCGCAAGCCCGGCGAGAAGGACGCGTACACGATGCGCATCGACGAGGCGGTCCGCAAGGCCAAGGAGATGGAGGACGAGCAGCTCACCGAGCTGCACATCGTCAACGGCCTGCACCCGACGCTGCCCTGGCGCTACTACCCGAAGGTGCTGCGCGAGCTGAAGGCGGCGCTGCCGAACGTCAAGCTCAAGTGCTTCACCGCGACCGAGGTGCAGTGGTTCGAGAAGATCAGCGGCCTGCCCGCCGACGAGATCCTCGACGAGCTGATGGATGCCGGCCTGGAGTCGCTGACCGGCGGTGGCGCGGAGATCTTCGACTGGGAGGTCCGCCAGCACATCGTCGACCACGCCTGCCACTGGGAGGACTGGTCGCGGATCCACGCGCTGGCCCACTCGAAGGGTATGAAGACCCCGGCGACGATGCTCTACGGCCACATCGAGGAGCCCCGGCACCGGGTCGACCACGTGCTGCGGCTGCGCGAGCTTCAGGACGAGACCGGCGGCTTCGCGGTCTTCATCCCGCTGCGCTACCAGCACGACTTCGTGGACTCGGCGGACGGCAAGGTGCGCAACCGGATCCAGGCCCGCACCACGATGGCCTCGCCGGCCGAGTCGCTCAAGACCTTCGCGGTCTCCCGGCTGCTGTTCGACAACATCCCGCACGTGAAGAACTTCTGGGTGATGCACGGCCTCTCGGTCGCCCAGCTCTCGCTGAACTTCGGCGTTGACGACCTGGACGGCTCGGTCGTGGAATACAAGATCACCCACGACGCCGACTCGTACGGCACCCCGAACACGATGCACCGGGACGACCTGCTGCACCTGATCTGGGACGCCGGCTTCCGTCCGGTCGAGCGCAACACCCGCTACGAGGTCGTCCGCGAGTACGACGCCGCCCCGTCGCTGGCCGAGCGCCGGTCCGAGCCGCAGCAGGTCTGGGCCTGACCGGCCCGTACCCTCGGATGCCATGAGCGAGTCGAGTCAGCCGGACCAGGGCGGGTTCCCCCGGCGCGATGCCCAGGGGCGCGTCGTCGCGCTCGGCGACCTGCTCGGGGTGAGCCTCGCCGGCATGGTGATCGGCCTGCTCGCCCTGCTGCTGCTCGACTGGGGCTTTGCCACGGTCGGCGCGGGCGACTTCGGCCGGGCCAACGGCTGGCTGGCGATCATCCTGCCCGCCTGGCTGTACTGGGAGGACTTCCGGGCCTGGGAGTTCGGCGCTGCCCGGGTGGTGGCCGCGCTGGCGGCGGCCGCGCTCGCCGTGGTCGGCGGCCTGCTGGTGGCCGGCCTGACCGACGGGCTGCCGCCCCTGGTGTCCGGCGGGCTCGCGGCCACCGCGTTCACCGTGGTGTACGCGGTGGTGTGGTTTCCTGGCGTCCACTGGCTGGCCCGGCGGACGGGCTGAACAACCCTCCCGCCCGGGCGAGCCGGCGGCTGAACCCTCCCGCCGGCGAGCCGGCGGAGAACGGAGTGCGAACGTGAGCGCGGCGGTCAAGTACACGCTGGGCCGGATCGGGCTGTTCGTGGTGGTCTTCGTGGCGCTCTGGCCGGTCGGGATGAACATCTTCCTGCAGCTGATGCTGGCGCTGGCGTTCTCCGCCACGCTCTCGTTCTTCCTGCTCAAGGGCTGGCGGGACGAGATGGCCGGGGAGATGGCGGAGGCCGCCGAGCGGCGTCGGGCCGAGAAGGAGCGGCTGCGCTCCGCGCTGGCCGGCGACGACCAGCCCGCCGAGGGCGGCCCCGGCGACCAGCGCCCCTGAGCGCGAGCCGGGCCTGAGCGCGAGCCGGGCCTGAGCGCGAGCCGGGCCTGAGCGCGAGCCGGGCCCGGCTCGTCCCTGGGGACGAGCCGGGCCCGGTGCCGTTCTCCTACCAGTTGGTCGAGCCCCGGACCACCGGCCAGGGCCGGTTCGCCGGCTTGACCAGGTACGCGATGCCGCCGGATCCGCTGGCCACCGTGCCGTTGGCCCGGTAGCGCTTGGTGCGCTGCCAGATCTGCTCGAACTGCTCCCGCTTGTACACGTTGCGCACCTCCGCGTTCGTCGACGACGCCGGGTCGTTGACGATCACGTCGCCGTCGGCGGTGAAGCCGACGACCACGAAGAGGTGGCCGGCGGTGCCGTAGTTCGACCCGTCCAGCTCGGTGTCGAGGAAGGACTGCGAGGTGATCACCGGGATGCCGGCCTTGATGAACCGCTCCACCTCGTCGAGGGAGTGCAGCCGGGTCACCCGGGCGTCGATGCCGGAGAAGCTACCCGCGTACGCGGTGTTGAACGGCCAGTTGCCCGAGCCCTCGTACTCGTAGTCCCAGGTCATCCGGGCTGCGTGGGCCACCTGCGGGTCCGTGTAGCCGGGGGTGATCCAGGACAGGTCCTGCGCCGACGGCAGCTTGCCGTAGTACTCCAGCACCATCGTGGTGGACGTCGGGCTGCACCAGACCTGGCCGCCGCCGCCCCACTCGGGGTAGTTGCCCCGGTGGATCATCTGGGAGCGGGCCGGGACGGCCAGCTCGGTGCCCCAGGCGATCCCGCCCCGGCTCGGGGTGACGGTGAACCGGTCCGGGACGTTGGAGCTCATCGCGCCGAGCATCCGGACCTGGGGCGACGCCTTCAGGCCGGGCTTGCGGTAGAGGCCGACCCGCAGCTGGTACGACCGAAGCAGGACCCCGGCCTCGGCGTCGTCGATCGAGAACGTGTCGGTCCACACGCTCGACCACGGGTCGCCCTGACCGTCCAGGGTGGCCCGCTTGATGTCCTGGTCGCCGGAGGCCCAGCGGCTCATGACGTACCACGGGGTCTGGTCACCGGTGTTGTAGGTGCCCTGGAGTTCGACCTGGATCCAGGTGCCCGCCGGGGTCTCGGCGTTCCACGAGGCGACCAGCTCGGTGGCGTCGAAGCCGACCTTGGTGCGCGGCGAGGTCCAGGTGGCGTACTCCCAGGTGGCGGTGGTGCCGCTGTGCTCGTCGGCGAACTCGGTGGTGCCGGCGGGCCGGTCGATGGTGATCCCGGTGCGGTGACCGGGGACGGCCCGGGTGCCCCGGTGGTCGCCGGAGCGCCAGTCGGGGTAGCGGGACCACTCCTGGAAAGTGATCTCCTCGTCGTGCTCGACGGTGGGGGGACGGGCGCTGGCGGGGGCGGGAACGGCCGCGCCGCCGAGGGCGAGCGCGGCGACGCCGGCAAGGGCGACCGCGCGCAGGGCTCTGCTGACCATGGGATCTCCGCGAAGTGAGGCGGGTCGGGGGGCATGCTTGCCGGTCACTATCCCGCTTGGAGGGAAGTTTCGCCAGATGCTGAAGGATGGAAAACCGTTGCCGATGTGAGGATCAGGTCGGGATGGGGAAAGAAGCGAAACATATTGATATGACCATGTGACGGGTGGTGAAGTGTGCGACACAGAACGGGATCTCCCCGTGCCCTGAGGAGGTTGTCCATGGGCTTCCGTACCCCCGCCCGCCTGCGTCGCGCGCTGGTGCTCGCCACCGCCGCCGGCCTGGCCCTCACCGTCGCCACCGGCCCCGTCTCCGCGCGACCGGCCCCGGAGAGCACCGCCGAGCCGGCCGCCGCCGAGTACCGGGTGCTCGGCCCGCGCACCCTGGCCGACCGCAACGCGGTGGCCCGCACCGGTGCCGCCATCGACTCCAGCGAGCACGGCGTCCTGCACGTCTCGGCCACCACGGACGAGGCGGCGGCGATCCGGCGGCTCGGCTTCCGGCTCGAGAAGGAGGTGGTCCCGGCCGCCCCCGCAGGGGAGATCGGCACCCTGGGCTTCCCGTCCGCCGACTCGAACTACCATGATTACGCCGAGCTGACCGCCGCGGTCAACAAGGTGGTCGCCGACCACCCGACCATCGCGCGCAAGACCAGCATCGGCCAGTCGCACGAGGGCCGGGACCTGATGGCGGTGAAGATCTCCGACAACGTCGCCACCGACGAGGCCGAGCCGGAGATCCTGTTCAACTCCCAGCAGCACGCCCGCGAGCACCTGACCGTCGAGATGGCGATCTACCTGCTCAACCTGTTCACCGACAGCTACGGCACCGACTCCCGGGTCACCAACATCGTCAACTCCCGGGAGATCTGGATCGTCCCCACCGTCAACCCCGACGGCAGCGAGTACGACATCGCCACCGGGTCGTACCGGTCCTGGCGCAAGAACCGGCAGCCGAACAGCGGCTCGACGGCGGTCGGCACCGACCTGAACCGGAACTGGGGCTACAAGTGGGGCTGCTGCGGCGGCTCGTCCGGCTCCGCGTCGTCGTTGACCTACCGCGGCCCGTCGGCCTTCTCCGCCCCGGAGACGCGGGCGCTGCGCGACTTCGTCAACAGCCGGGTCGTCGGCGGAGTGCAGCAGATCAAGGCCAACATCGACTGGCACACGTACTCGCAGCTCGTGCTCTGGCCGTTCGGCTACACCACGGCGAACACCACCACCGGGATGACCGCCGACCAGTACAACACCTTCGCCACCCTCGGCCAGCAGATGGCGGCCACCAACGGGTACACCCCGGAGCAGTCGAGCGACCTCTACATCACCGACGGCGACAGCCTCGACTGGATGTGGGCGACGCACGGTATCTGGGCGTACACCTTCGAGATGTACCCCGGCTCGTCCGGCATCGGCGGCGGCTTCTACCCGCCCGACGAGGTCATCCCCGCCCAGACCGCGCGGAACAAGGAGGCGGTGCTGCTGCTCTCCGAGTACGCCGACTGCCCGTACCGGGTGATCAACAAGCAGGCGCAGTACTGCGCCTGACCGTCCTGCGGGGTGGGGTCCGTTCCGGGCCCCGCCCCGTGACGGGGTGTGTGCGCAGAGAGATGACCCCTTGCTCGGCCAGGGTGCGCCCCGAGCGTGCGCTACCGTGGCACCGACCATTCCGCAGCGAAACCGGTGTGAACCCGGCGCTGTCCCGCAACTGTGATGCCCCACCCGTGGCGTCCCGCCCCTTCCGGGGCGGGCGTGGGTCCGGCCACGACGGCCGGCTCCTTCCCGGCGTCGGCCGGTCGGCCGGCGCTGCCGTGTGTGGCGAGCCAGGTCGCCTGCGGCGCGGTCGCGATACGCGCCTTCGAGGAAGGGCGCCTCGCGGACGGGCATCCGCACCACGGCTCCTGTCGGCGAAGCACCACGCTCCTCGACCGACAGGAGGACCTGTGTTCCGACGTACCCCACGGCTCTTCGCCGCGACCCTCGCGGTGGCCGCGCTCGCGCTCGGCGCCTGCGCCGAGAAGAGCTCCGACGACACCCCCGCCGCGGGCGGCAGCCCGGCGACCGCCGCGTTCCCCGCCACCGTCGGCAAGCTGACGCTGGAGAAGCGTCCGGAGAAGATCGTCTCGCTCTCGCCGACCTCGACCGAGATGCTCTTCGCCGTCGGCGCCGGCGGGCAGGTCACCGCCGTCGACGACCAGTCGAACCACCCGCCGGAGGCGCCGAAGAGCGACCTGTCCAGCTTCCAGCCGAACGCCGAGGCGATCGCCGGCAAGGCCCCCGACCTGGTGGTGCTCTCCGACAACATGAACAAGATCGTCGAGCAGCTCACCACGCTGAAGATCCCGGTGCTGCTCACCCCGGCGGCCGTCACGCTGGAGGACACCTACCGGCAGCTCACCGACCTCGGCACGCTCACCGGCCATCCCACCGAGGCGGCCGACGTGGTCCGGCGGATGAAGGACGACATCGCCAAGCTGACCAAGGACCTGCCGCAGCGGTCGACGAAGCTGACCTACTACCACGAGCTGGGCCCGGAGCTGTACAGCGCGACCAGCAAGACCTTCATCGGCTCGATCTACGCCCTCGCCGGCCTGGAGAACATCGCCGACCCGTCGGACGCCGACGGCCGCAACGGCGGCTACCCGCAGCTCTCCCAGGAGGTCATCGTCAAGGCGAACCCCGACTTCGTCTTCCTGGCCGACACCAAGTGCTGCAAGCAGAGCCCCGAGACGGTCAAGGCGCGCAGCGGCTGGGCCGGCGTCACCGCGGTCAAGAACAACCAGGTCGTCGCGCTCGACGACGACGTCGCCTCGCGCTGGGGCCCGCGGGTCGTCGACCTGCTCCGCTCCGTCGTCGACGCCGTGGCCAAGGTGCCGGCGTGACCCTGGGCAACGGGCGTTGACCGCGCCCACCGCCGTGCGGAAGGCACCGACCCCCACCCCCGTGAGCCGGCCGGCCGGGCTGCGGCCCGGCTGGCTGGCCGCGGGGGTGGTGGCCGTGCTGGTCGCGCTCGTCGCCGGGGTTTCCCTCGGCCCGGTCAGCCTGCCCCCCGGCAGCGTCGCCGCCGAGCTGCTCAACCTGCTGCCCGGGGTGCGCCTGGACAGCGGCCTGACCGAGCGCGAGATCGCCATCGTCACCGAGCTGCGGCTGCCCCGGGTGGTGCTCGGGCTGCTGGTCGGCGGTCTGCTCGCCCTGGCCGGCGGCTGCTACCAGGGTGTCTTCCGCAACCCGCTGGCCGACCCGTACCTGCTCGGGGTGGCGGCCGGGGCCGGGCTCGCGGTCACCGCCGTGATCGCCCTCGGCGCCGGGGCGGGCGGCGCGCTGACCGGGCTGCCGGTCACCATCCCGCTGGCCGCGTTCGTCGGCTCGCTCGGCGCGGTCGCCATGACCTACCTGCTCGGGGCGGCCGGCGGGCGGGGACGCTCGACGGCGACGCTGATCCTGGCCGGGGTGGCCGTGTCCGCGTTCCTCTCCGCCGGGCAGACGTACCTGCTCCAGCGCAACTCCGACACCATCCAGCAGGTCTACTCGTGGCTGCTCGGCCGGCTCGCCACCGCCGGCTGGCACGACGTCCGGCTGGTTCTGCCGTACTTCCTGCTCACCACGGTCGTGGTGCTGCTGCACCGCCGCGAGCTGGACGTGCTGTCCGTCGGCGACGACGAGGCCAGGGGCCTCGGCCTGCACCCGCAGCGCTCCCGGTACCTGCTGATCGCCGCCGCCTCGCTCGGCACCGCCGCCGCGGTCTCCGCGTCCGGGCTGATCGGCTTCGTCGGGATCATCGTCCCGCACACCGTGCGCCTGCTCGCCGGGTCCAGCTACCGGGTCGTCCTGCCGCTGTCCCTGCTCTTCGGCGGGGCGTTCCTGGCGCTGACCGACGTGGTCGCCCGGACCGCCGCCGCCCCCGCCGAGATCCCGATCGGCGTGGTCACCGCGCTGCTCGGCGGCCCGTTCTTCGTGCTGGTCCTGCGCACCGCCCGCCGGGTGCTCACGTGAGCGCCTCCGCCCCGCCCGGCGCACCCGCCGTCGAGGTGCGGGACCTGCACGTCACCCTGGACGGCACACCGGTCCTGCGGGGCGTCGACCTGCGCGTCGAGCCGGGCGGGTGGGTCACCGTCATCGGCCCGAACGGCGCCGGCAAGTCGACCCTGCTGCGCGCCGTCGGCGGCCTGCTGCCCGCGCCGGGGGCCATCTCCCTGTTCGGTACGCCGAGCGAGGCGCTGCGCCGCCGCGACCGCGCCCGGGTGGTGGCCACCGTCGCCCAGTCCCCGGTGGTCCCGGCCGGCATGTCGGTCTTCGACTACGTGCTGCTCGGCCGGACCCCGTACATCCCGTCGCTGGGCCGGGAGTCCGCCGCCGACCTGGCCGCTGTGCGGGACGTGCTGGACCGCCTCGACCTGGACGGCTTCGACCGCCGTGAGCTGGCCACCCTCTCCGGGGGCGAGCGGCAGCGGGTCTTCCTGGCCCGGGCGCTCGCCCAGGGGGCCACCCTGCTGCTGCTCGACGAGCCGACGAGCGCCCTGGACATCGGCCACCAGCAGGAGGTGCTGGAGCTGATCGACCAGCTCCGCCGCGAGCACGGCCTCACCGTCCTCGCCACCATGCACGACCTCTCCCTGGCCGGCGAGTACGCCGACCGGATGGTCCTGCTGGCCGCCGGTCGGGTCGCCGCGGCCGGGCCGCCCCGTGACGTGCTCACCGAAGACCTCCTGGCGACCCACTACCGGGCCTCCGTCCGCGTCCTCCCCGGGGAGCACGGCCCCCTGGTGGTCCCCGTCCGCCCCCGCTGACGCGGGGTTCCTGTCGGGCGTTCCCCGCCGGCCGGGCCCCGCGTTGCCGGGCTCAGTCGGCGAGGGCGATGACGGAGAAGAGGGCGCCCTGCGGGTCGCGGAGGGCGGCGAGCCGACCCTGGGGGATGTCGCGGGGCGGGACCAGGATCGTGCCGCCCAGCTCGGCGGCCCGGGCGGCGGTGGCGTCGGCGTCCGCCACGGCGAAGTAGACGGTCCAGTACGCCGGCAGGTCGGCCGGAAAGCCGTCGCCCAACGGCGGGATCATCCCGGCCACGATCCGCCCGCCGAGCCGCCACCCGGTGTACGTGACGGGTTCCGTCGGCTGCTCCTCCGGATGCCAGCCGAAGACCAGCTCGTAGAAGACCTTCGCGCCCTCCGGGTCCGGGGTGACCAGCTCGTTCCAGCTCATCGCCCCCGGGACGTTGAACAGCTCCGCCCCTGGGTGAGCCATCGGCTGCCAGACGCTGAACACCGCGCCGGCCGGGTCGGCGAAGACTGCCATCCGGCCCTGGTCGAACACGTCGAACGGGGTGACCAGCACCTGCCCCCCGGCCGCCTCCACCCGGGTGGTGACCAGGTCCGCGTCGTCGGTGGCCACGTACGTCGACCAGATCGGCACCTGGTCCGGGGTGGCCGGTGGCCCGGCGCCCGCCACCGACCGGCCGTCGGAGAGGAAGGTGGTGTAGCCGGCCGCCTCCGGCTGCGGGGCGATCCGGCCGGTCCAGCCGAACAGCTCCGGGTAGAAGCGCCGCGCGCCCGCCAGGTCCGGGGTGGCCAGGTCGGCCCAGCACGGCGTGCCCGGCGGGACGGTGCTCACGCTGACCCCTCTCGCAGGAGGCGGCCCCGGCGGCACGCCCTGCCCGCATCCTGGCACCGCAGCCGGGCCGGGTGGGCGGAATTGGGACGAACTGCCCCGGGTGGCGTCGACCGTCCGGCCTCCGCGCGGCTCCTTCGAGTTGGCCGCCGGACGGTTGCCGCCGCCCTGTGGTGTGCTGCCCGCGCGCCACCGGGCCAGGCTGTAGCGGGCCCGGCGTGGTCAGCGAGGCAGGGGGGCGGACCAGCGCCGGCCCGCCGGGCGGCGGGACACAGCCCGGTGTCGTAGTCGCCGATCGCGCTGGACGGTTCAACCGTTGAAGACGCCCTTCCTTCACCCCAGCGGGGCGGGAAGGGGAGCCGTGTGCAGCACCGCGAGGCGGGAGACCGCCCGGGTGAGCACCACGTACAGCCGGTGCAGGCCGCGCGGCTCGGCGGCCACGATCGCGGCCGGCTCGACGACCACCACGTGGTCGTACTCCAGGCCCTTGACCAGCGTCGCGGGGACGACGGTGACCCGCGCGGCGGTCTCCACGTCATCGGCGGTCGCGGTGTCGATCCCCGCGCCGGCCAGCGCCGCGCGCAGCCCGGCCACCGCGTCGTCGGCGGCGATCACGCCGACCGAGCCGTCGTGCGTCAGCGCCGCCCGCACCTCGGCCACCGTCGCCCCCGCCAGGTCGTCCACCGTACGCACGTCCAGCGCGCCGTCGCGGCGCAGCGACTCCGCCGGGGGCACGTCCACCTCCAGCGCCGGCAGCAGCCGGTTGGCGAACGCCACCACTGCGGCGGGGACCCGGAAGCCGATGCTCAGCGGCACCACCACCGCGTCCGGCTTGCCCAGGTGGGCCAGGGAATCCCGCCAGTCGCGGGCGGCCCACGGGGCGGTGCCCTGCGCCAGGTCGCCGAGCAGGGTGACCGACCCGTGCTCGCTGCGCCGGGCGAGGGCCCGGCACTGCATGGGGGACAGGTCCTGCGCCTCGTCGACCACCACGTGCCCGAAGCCGGCGGGGCGCTCCAGCAGCCCGGCGGCCTCGTCGACGAGCACCGCGTCGGCGGCCGTCCACTTCGCAGCCTTCGGGGTGCGGGCCGGTTTCGCCCAGGTCAGCAGCGCCTGCTCGGCATCGGTGAGCACGCCGTCGGCCGCCGCCGCGAGCGCCGCCGGGTCGGCGAGCAGGGAGTGCACCAGCCCCTCCGGGGTGAGCGCCGGCCAGGCCGCGTCCAGGAAGTCGGCGACCGGGCGGCACCTTCCCATCCGGCGCAGCCAGGCGTCGCCCGGCGACTCGGCCCGGCGGGCCTCGGCCTGGCGTTGCAGCAGGCCGACCACCCGCGCCCGGACCCGCTCCCGCCCGGTGGCGTACGGCAGCCCCTCCCGGCGGGTCTCCTCGACCAGCCGGTGCAGCGGGTCGAGGCCGATCCGCCAGCGGAACGACCCGTCAGAGACCATGATCGGCTCGGTCGGCGCGGCGATCCGCGACTCGACTGCCCGGCGCAGCACCTCGGCCATCCGGGGATCGTGCTTGAGGGTCGCCACCGCCGGGTCCTCGACCGCCCGCACCGGCACCCGGGCGATCAGGTCCTCCACGGTCGCCTGCTCGACCTCGACCTCGCCGAGCGCCGGCAGCACCGCCGCGATGTACGACAGGAACGCCCGGTTCGGCCCCACGATCAGCACCCCGGAGCGGCGCAGCCGTTCCCGGTGCAGGTAGAGCAGGTACGCCGCCCGGTGCAGGCCGACCGCCGTCTTCCCGGTGCCCGGCGCCCCCTGCACGCAGATCGAGTCGGCCAGGTCGGCGCGGACCAGTTCGTCCTGCTCCGGCTGGATGGTGGCGACGATGTCCCGCATCGGCCCGACGCGGGGGCGCTCGATCTCGGCGGTGAGGATGCGGCTGGCCGTGCCCAGCTCCTCGCCCCGGTCCAGCCGCTCGTCCTCGAAGCTGGTGAGCGCGCCCCGGTCGAAGCCGAAGCGGCGGCGCACGGTGACGCCCTGCGGGTCGCGGGCGCTGGCCCGGTAGAACGCCCGGGACACCGGTGCCCGCCAGTCCAGCACCATGGGCTCGCCGAGGTCGTCGGTGACGTGGCGGCGGCCGACGTGGTGTTCCTCGTCGCCGAACGTGAGCCGGCCGAAGAACAGCGGGGTGTCGGGTTGGTCGGCCAGTTCGGCGACGCGGCGGGACAGGGTGCGCCCCAGCATCTCGGCCGTGTACGCGTCCCCGGCGACGTTGTGGCCGGTGGCGAAGAGGGCCTCGGTCCGTCCGCGCATGCGGGCCAGCGCGGCGCGGGACGCGTCCAGGTGGGCCCGTTCGGCGGTCAGTTCGGTGTCGAGTGAAACGGGGGCGTGCAGGGTCATCCGACGTACTCCTCGGCGCGGGAAACAAACGCTGCCGCTTGCGTTTCCGGCACAAAGGCCGGCGCGGGGACGTCCGCTGCGGTGTTCGACACCGCGGCCGTCGGCGGGGGCGACCAGTCTACGCCCCGTCCCGCTGCCCCGTCGTGGACATACTCAGCCACGTCGAAGCGGCGTCCAAGGTCGATGCGGATCAACAGGCGGGGCGGTCTCCGGGGCCCGGATGCGGAATTGGCCACTTCGGGAGCCGCCCGCTGAGCCTCGGACGGGCCGCGGGGATACGGTCGCAGCATGGCTGACCGCATCGCCCGCCCCCGGGTCGGACACATCCAGTTCCTGAACTGTCTGCCGATCTACTGGGGTCTGATGCGCTCCGGTGCCCTGATCGACGTCGACCTGCACAAGGACTCGCCGGACCGGCTCAGCGCCGCGCTCGTCGCCGGAGACCTGGACATCGGGCCGATCTCGCACGTCGAGTACCTGCGCCACGCCGACGAGCTGCTGCTGCTGCCCGGCCTCGCGGTGGGCAGCGACGGCCCGGTGCTCTCGGTCAACGTGGTGTCGACCCGGCCGCTGGCCGAGCTGGACCACGGTCGGGTGGCGCTCGGCTCGACCTCCCGCACGGGCGTGCTGCTGGCCCGGCTGCTGCTCGGCGAGCGGTACGGCGTGCACCCCGAGTACTTCCGCTGCCCGCCCGACCTGACCCAGATGCTGCTGGAGGCGGACGCCGGGGTGCTGATCGGCGACGTGGCGCTGCGGGCGCTCTACGAGGCGCCCCGGCGCGGCCTTGAGGTCACCGACCTCGGCCAGGCCTGGCGGGACTGGACCGGCCTGCCGATGGTCTTCGCCGTCTGGGCGGTACGCCGGGACTTCGCCGCCGCCCATCCCGGCCTCGTGAAGGAGGTGCACGAGGCGTTCCTGCGCTCGCGTGACCTCTGCCTGGCGGAGCTTGACCAGGTGGCCGAGGCCGCCGCCCGCTGGGAGCCGTTCGACGCCGAGACCCTGGCGACGTACTTCCGGGCGCTGGACTTCTCACTCGGCGAGCGGCAGGTGGCCGGGCTGCGGGAGTTCGCCCGCCGGGCGGCCGAGATCGGCGAGGCCCCGCCCCTGCCCGAGGGCGGCCCGGAGTTCTTCGCCGGCTGACGGCGCGGCCGGCCCGGATCGGGCCGGCCTCAGGGGCCCGCCGTCAGGTGGTCGAGCGCAGTACCGCCTCGGTGATCTTCTGGCAGTTCTTCATGCCGTACTCGTAGCCCATGTTGATCGGATAGCGGACCATCACGCCCATCGTCCAGTTGTCGCCGATGGCCAGGCAGTTGATGTGCATCTCCTGCTCCTTGGTCCGGTCGATCCAGCCGTTCTTGATGGCGATCTTCTTCCGTTCCGCCTCCGGGAACGCCTTGCGGATGCCGAAGTCACCGGCGCCCCGGACGAGCCGCATCTCGTTGATCAGCCACTTCGTCCACTCCGGGCCGGCCGCGCGACCGTCGGAGATGCACGCGCCGAGTCGCGCGGTGTCCCGGGGGGAGAGGGCGGTCCGGCTCCAGCCCCCGTCGGCGGCCACGCTGCTGTCGGTGGTCTTGCAGATGGAGATCAGCCGCTTGATCGACGCGGACCGGCCGACGGAGTTGTAGAACTGCTCGGCCCGGGTGTTGTCGCTGTCCCGGATGATCCGGGTGGCGTCGGCGAGCTTCGCGTCGCTCGGCGTCTGCCCGGCCTTGTCGGCCAGGCGCAGGTAGTCGGCGACGATCCAGGCCTTGATCAGCGACGCGGTGGTGTTGGTCTCGTCCATGTTCTTCGAGCCGATGATCTTCCCGGTCCGGGTGTCCAGCACGCTCCAGGCGTACCAGCCCTCGATGTCGAGGTCGATCTGCTTGTCCGCGAACGGCAGCGGCTCCAGCGACGGCGACGGGCTGGTGGTGGGGCTGGGGCGCGAGCTGCGGTCCGGCGGGGCGGTGGCCGCGCGGTCGACCGGGGCGGACGGGTCACCCCACTTGGCGGCGGCGGCCGAGGCCAGCGGGGAGCCGGGCATCAGCCGCAGCGACACCAGCACGAGCCCGATCAGGACGACGGCGATCACGATCAGCCGCAGCGGAGATGCGTCCCCGCCGTGGGCCCGGCGGCTGCCCGCCATCAGAGCTTCCCGACCGGCTGCTGCGGCACCTTGAGCGCGGCGCCCGGCTGCGGGGTGACCAACTGGGTCGCCACGCCGGCGCAGACCTTCGCGCCGTAGGACAGACCGCTCTTCTGTGGGTAGCGCAGCATGACGGCGAGGCTCCACTTCTCGGTGACCGCGAGGCAGTTGACGTGCCAGTTCCCGTCGTAGTTCAACGGCGTCCAGCCGTTCTTGATACTGACCGGGCCCTGCGCCTTGATCTCGGCCGGCAGGCCGTCGAGGATCCCCCACTTGCCGCCGCCGGAGCGGGCCTTCTGCTCCTTGACGCTGCCGCGGACCTTGCTCATCTCGTCCAGCAGGTAAGACGTCCACTTGGGGCCGGCGGCCGTGCCGTCGGCGACGCAGTCGCCGAGCCGGGCTGCGTCACGGGGGGACATCCGGGTGAAGCTCCACCAGCCGACGTAGCCGGGCACGTTGCCGGACTTGGTGTCGGTCAGCCCACAGGTGCTGACCATCCGCTTGATCGTCGCGGCCTTGCCGACTGCCGCGTACAGCGCGTTGGCCGCGTCGTCGTTGCTGTCCCGGATCGCCGTGGTGATCTGCTTCCTTCGCTCGGCGGGCAGCGGCTTGTCGCCGAGCTGCCGCAGGTAGTCGGCGGCGAACCAGGACTTGATCATCGACTCGGTCGAATTGGTCGAGGCCAGGTTCTTCGAGCCGGAGATGGTGCCGGTGGTCCGGTCCATCAGGGCCCAGGAGAAGAACTCGCCGGAGAAGTTCATCGAGACCGGGCCGGCGGCCAGGGTCGGCGGCGGTGGGGCGGTCGGCTCGGGGGCCGCCACGCTCTCCGCGCCCCCGCCGGATCCGCCGGTGTCGTCGTCGGAGAGCCGGGCGTAAGCGGCGGGAACCAGCATGGCGCTGCCGAGGAGGACCGCCACGACGGCGAGCACCATGGCCACGCGAGGTCGCATGAGTGGATGAGCTCCAGATGTCAGGGCCGGGGGGCCCGGTCGTTTTCCGAAAGGGTCGGCGTGATCGCCGAGGCCGGGGGAAGCGGCCTCCGTCTGGCGCTGGCAATCGTCGGCAGCCGATCGGTGTGACCGGCAAAGTCTACGTCCGGACGGCCCTGACGCCAGGATCCGACGCCTGTCAGGTTGCTATGAAGGCGGGATAATGGCCCGCTTTGCCGTTCTTGGTGGCTTTCACCTTCGTTCAGTGACCCATGTCATAGCTCGACCCGGCCTGCGCCGACACCGAAAGTGACTGTTCGTGACGGAAGGTGTCCTCGGAAACCTATGACACCCTCTGGTGTCAGAAGTCGCGAGCTGTAACACTTGCTGTCATGTATGGCAACGACTTCCCCGCCCCGGACGACGCGCCCGGCGGCAGCCTGCTCGGCGAGGTGGAGGCGGCGGAGGCGGCGCTGCGGGAGGCGGCGGCCCGGCGGCGCGGTGGCGCCCCCGGCCCGGACACCGACCTGGAGGCGTACTTCGCCGACGTGATCGACGCCGACCAGAAGATCGAGCCCCGTGACTGGATGCCCGAGGCGTACCGGAAGACGCTGATCCGGCAGATCGCCCAGCACGCGCACTCCGAGATCATCGGGATGCAGCCGGAGGGGAACTGGATCAGCCGGGCGCCCTCGCTCAAGCGCAAGGCGATCCTGCTGGCCAAGGTGCAGGACGAGGCCGGGCACGGCCTCTACCTGTACGCCGCCGCGGAGACCCTCGGCATCAGCCGGGACGAGCTGGTGCGGCTCCTCCTCGACGGGCGGCAGAAGTACAGCTCGATCTTCAACTACCCGACCCTGACCTGGGCGGACGTGGGCGTGGTCGGCTGGCTGGTGGACGGCGCGGCGATCGTCAACCAGGTCCCGCTCTGCCGCTGCTCCTACGGGCCGTACGCCCGCGCGATGATCCGGGTCTGCAAGGAGGAGTCGTTCCACCAGCGGCAGGGCTACGAGATCCTGCACGTCCTGGCCCACGGCACCCCCGACCAGAAGGCGATGGCGCAGGACGCGGTCGACCGCTGGTGGTACCCGTCGCTGGCCATGTTCGGCCCGCCGGACGGCGACTCCACCCACTCCGCGCAGTCGATGGCGTGGAAGATCAAGCGGTTCTCCAACGACGAGCTGCGGCAGCGCTTCGTCGACATGTGCGTGCAGCAGGCCGAGATCCTCGGCCTCACCCTGCCCGACCCCGCCCTGCGCTGGAACGACGAGCGGCAGGCGTACGACTACACCCAGCCCGACTACGACGAGCTGATGCGGGTGATCAAGGGCCAGGGGCCGTGCAACCGGCAGCGGATGGAGCACCGTCGCCACGCCCACGCCGACGGTGCCTGGGTGCGCGAGGCTGCCACGGCGTACGCCGCGAAGCAGGCGGAGAAGAAGGAGAAGGTAGCCGCATGACCGAGCAGTCCCCGCTCTGGGAGGTGTTCGTGCGGGCCCGGCGCGGGCTGGCGCACACCCACGTCGGCAGCCTGCACGCCCCCGACGCCGAACTGGCCCTGCACAACGCCCGGGACCTGTACACCCGCCGCCAGGAGGGCGTCTCCATCTGGGTGGTGCCGGCCGGTGCGATCACCGCGTCCAGCCCGGACGAGAAGGACGCCTTCTTCGACCCGGCGGCCGACAAGGTCTACCGCCACCCCACCTTCTACGAGGTCCCGGACGGGGTGGCCCACCTGTGAACGGCCCCTTCGACTTCGCCCTCGCCCTCGGCGACGACGCGCTGGTCGCCGCGCAGCGGCTCGGGGAGTGGACCACCCACGCCCCCGAGATGGAGGAGGACATCGCGCTGGCCAACGTCGCCCTCGACCAGCTCGGCGCGGCCCGGCTGCTGCTCACGTACGCGGGCGAACTGGAGAGCGCCGGCCGGGACGAGGACGCGCTGGCGTACCTGCGCGACGACCGGGAGTTCCGCAACTGCCTGCTGGTCGAGCTGCCCAACGGCGACTTCGCGGTGACCGTGGCGAAGCTGTTCTTCCTGTCGGCGTACCAGCTCCCGTTGTACGCCGCGCTGGCCGGCTGCGCCGACGAGCGGCTCGCCGCGATCGGGGCGAAGGCGCGCAAGGAGTCCGCGTACCACCTCGACCACGCCTCGCTCTGGGTGCGGCGGCTCGGCGACGGCACCGCCGAGTCGCACCGCCGGATGCAGGCCGCCGTCGACCAGGTCTGGCCGTACGTCCACGAGCTGTTCGCGCCGTTCCCGGGCGCGCCGGTCGACCCGACCACCCTGCGCGCCGAGTTCGACGCCGCCGTGGACCCGGTGCTCGCCGAGGCCACGCTGTCCCGGCCGGCGGACGGCTGGGCACCGGCCGGCGGACGGGACGGCCTGCACACCGAGCACCTGTCGTACCTGCTCACCGAGATGCAGGTGCTGCACCGCGCCCACCCGGGGGCACAGTGGTGAGTCCGAGGGAGGCCGTGGCGGCGGTGCTGGACCCGGAGATCCGGGTGATCACCATCGACGAGCTCGGCATCCTGCGGGCGGTCGACGAGGACCCGGCCACCGGCCGGGTGGCCGTGACCATCACCCCCACCTACACCGGCTGCCCGGCGATGGACGTGATCCGCGCCGACATCCGCCGGGCGCTCGTCGCCGCCGGCCACCCCGACGCCGAGGTCCGCACCGTCTACAGCCCGGCGTGGAGCACCGACTGGATCTCCGATACCGGTCGGGCGAAGCTCGCCGACGCGGGCATCGCACCGCCGGCCCCGGTCCGGTCCGGTCCGGTCGTGCCGCTGACCCTCGCCGTCCGCTGCCCGCGCTGCGGCTCCCCGGAGACCGAGCAGATCAGCCGGTTCGGCTCCACCGCGTGCAAGGCGCTCTGGCGCTGCCGTTCCTGCTCCGAACCCTTCGACCACCTGAAGGCGCTGTGACTGTCACGATCACCCGCCCCGTCCGTCGCCGGCCGGCCTTCCACCCGCTGCCCGTCGCCGCCGTCGACCGGCTCACCGCCGACGCCGTGGCGGTCACCTTCGCCGTGCCCGAGGAGCTTCGGGAGACCTTCGCGTTCCGCGCCGGCCAGCACCTCACCGTGCGGCGCGTCGCGGAGGACGGCGAGGACGTGCGGCGGTCGTACTCGATCTGCTCGACACCCGACGACCTGGCCCGGCACGGCCGGCTGCGGATCGGGGTGCGGGAGATCCCCGGCGGCGCGTTCTCCGCGTACGCCTGCGGTGCCCTGCGCGGTGGTGACACCGTCGAGGTGCTGCCCCCGCTCGGGCACTTCACCACGGCGTTCGCGCCGGACCGGGCCCGCCGCTACGGCGCGGTGGTCGCCGGCTCCGGCATCACCCCGGTGCTCGCGCTGGTCGCCACCGCCCTGGCCGTCGAGCCGGCCAGCACCTTCACCCTGGTGTACGGCAACCGCTCGGCGAACTCGGTGATGTTCGCCGAGGAGTTGGCGGACCTGAAGGACCGGTACCCGACCCGGCTGCACCTGGTGCATGTGCTCTCCCGCGAGCGGGGCGAGTCGCCGCTGCTGTCGGGCCGGATCGACACCGGGCGGCTGGGTTGGCTGCTGGAGACCATCGTGCCGGGCGACGCGATCGAGGAGTGGTTCCTCTGTGGCCCGTACGGGATGGTGGTCGACGCGAAGGCGGTGCTGGCGGAGCGCGGCGTGCCGGAGTCGGCGGTGCACACGGAGCTGTTCCACGTCGCCGAGGCCCCCGCGCCGCCGCGCCGCCCGGCCGACCGTCCCGCCGCCGGGGCGGAGGTGACGATCGTGCTCGACGGCCGGTCGTCGTCCTTCACGATGGGCCGTGAGGAGCGGGTGCTCGACGCGGCGCTGCGGGTGCGCGGCGAGCTGCCGTACGCGTGCAAGGGCGGGGTCTGCTCGACGTGCCGGGCGAAGGTCGTCGACGGCGAGGTGACGATGGCCCGCAACTACGCGCTGGAGCCGGACGAGGTGGCCGCCGGATACGTCCTGACCTGCCAGTCCAGCCCGACCACCGACACCCTCACGGTCGACTACGACGCCTGACGGCACGCAGGGCCGATCAGTCGCCGTGGCGGACGTGGGTGTAGCGGGAAGCCTCCCGCTCCGCTTCGTGAGTGACGGCCGCTCCGCGCGCTTGTACTGGCCGAAGCGGGCGATCACCGACGGGATCGGACTGGGCGAGTCCGCCGGGTCGTGAGGCCGCAACCAGGTGGGCTGGTAGGTCTGCATCGCAAGCTAGGCCAGCAGCGGGGTGAGCAGGCGTGCCGGGTCGACGGTGGTGGGCCGGTCGCTCACCTGGCCGTCCCCCAGCTCGATCACCCGCCACACCCCGTCGTCGCGCAGCGCCAGGTCGACCGTGACGAAGGGCAGTCCCAGGCCGGCCACCAGCGGCGTGACGGTGGTCAGGTCGGGGTTGACGGTGGGGGGTCGGTCCGGGGTGTCCGGGTGTGGGCCGACCAGCACGCACCGGCCGTCCCGCCACCAGGTCCGCACCTCCGCCGAGGTGAACAGCTCGAAGCGGCGCAGCACGAAACCGCCCACGAAGTCGTCCTCGCGGAGCTGCCGGAACCGGCGGGCCACCGCCCAGGCGGCCTCGGGGTCGGCCAGATCGGGTATGAAGGCCGCCTCGTCCCAGTGGCGCTTCATCGACTTGCAGTAGTCGCGGAGCACGGCCGGGCCGCTGCCCAGCGTGGTGCGGGCCCGGTCGAACGCGTCCCGCCCGTCCCCCACGGTCCACGTCGTGGCCGGCGTCACGGACCTCAGCTCCGGGTACCAGCCGGGCAGTTCGTGCGCCCGCCGGTACTGCTCGGCGCCGGTACGCAGCGTGACGCCCCGCGTGGCCAGCGCGTCCGCGAAGGCGGCGTACCGCTCGGAGCGGAGCATCCAGCCGCGGTAGACCGCCTCGGTCTCCTCGGGCAGTTGTCGCAGGGCGGCGTCGGCGTCGCCCCGGGCGAGCGCGTCGTGGTCGACGACCGTGACCGGCACGCCAGCCTCCCGGGCGGCCGTCGCCTCCGGCGCGAAGTGCGGTTCCGGCCGGCGGGGCCGGAGCGGGTCGGCGGGTACGAGCAACAGCATCCCGCCATCCTTCCCGGGCCCCGCCACCCGCGCGGTCGTCAGCTCGGGGCCTTGACCTGGCCGTCGAAGGCGATGCTGCGCCAGAGGTCGAACTGGCGGTCGTTGCCGACCAGGGGGTTGCCGACCAGCGCGACGGCGGCGTGCACCTCCTCGTCGTTGCGGAGCTGGCGGAAGTAGCCGGCACCGACCAGGGCGATGCCCCGGCCGGGTGACTGGATCAGCCTCATGTCGTCCTTCCAGAGGTCGAACGGGGGTGGGGTCAGCCCGCGGGCCCGGGCGATGAGCGCCTGCGCGGTGGCCTGCGCGGCGTCGTAGCGGTCCGGGAAGGCGGAGCGCTGCACGCCCTGCGCCACCCGCCCGGCCGACCAGCCGGGATTGGCGGCGGCCAGCGGGACGGCCCGGACGAAGAACGAGTTGGCCGCGTACGCCACGTTCATGATCTGCGCGGGGGTGCCCCAGCCCTGGGAGGGACGCTGCTGGAACACGCCCAGCGAGTCGGAGTCGCCACAGGGCAGGTTGTTCATCCGCGACTCCACCCAGCCGGCCTCGAAGCCGGCGAGCAGCACCCGATCGTTGACCGACAGCCCGGTGGCGACCTGGTAGACGGCGGTCAGGACGGCGTCGTCGGCGTTCGGTGGGATCGACGAGCAGGCGGCCTGGGCAGGCTCGCCGGAGGCCGCCTGGGACAGCCCGACGCCAGTGGCGACCAGGGCGGCTCCGCCGGATGCCAGGGCGAGCGCCTGGCGGCGGGAGTATGTGTTCATCGTCGGTGTCAGGCCGACGGGGCCTTGACCTGGCCGTCGTAGGCGATGCTGCGCCAGAGGTCGAACTGGCGGTCGTTGCCGATCAGGGGGTTGCCGACCAGCGCGACGGCGGCCGTCACCTCCTCGTTGTTGCTGAGCTGGCGGAAGTAGCCGGGGCCGACCAGGGCGATGCCCCGGTTGGTGGACTGGATCAGCCTCATGTCGTTCTCCGTGAGGTCGAGGGGTGGGTTGCCGGCGAGCTGGCGGGCCACGTCGGCGCGCATCGAGTCGAGGTCGATGAAGGAGGGGTCGATCTTGCCGCTGGTGCTGGTCTCCCGGTGGCCCCGGGCGTAGCTGGCATCCCGGCCGAGCCGGCGCAGCACGGCGGCGGTCGCGAGCACCGAGGCCGAGTACTGGGCGTTGGTCATGGCCTGGTTGACCCCGTTGTAGTCGATCTCCCAACCGACCATCAGGGTGTTGCCGTCGCCGGCCGGGATGGGGCCGCTGCCCCGGCTGACGCCGGCGTGGTTGGCCCGCCCGCCCGAGATGACGTGGAAGACGCCGTTGTAGTCGACCAGCGCCTGACAGAGCGGGCCGGGCAGGTCGGACCGGCCGTTGATGCAGATGTTCAGGGCGGGGTGCGGGTTGGCGGCGCTGGAGGTGGCCGCGGTGTGGTGCCAGAGCACGCCGATCGGGGCGAACGAGCTGCCGGCGACCCGGCCGAGCCAGTTGCCGTGTTCGACCACGGTGACGCCGGCGCCGCGGAGCACGTCGGCGAGCCAGGGGATGGTGGCCATCAGGCCGTGATCAGGTCGGCGAGACACTCCGGGGTCGGGGTCGTCGCCGCCTGTGCCGGCTGGCTCACCGTTACCAGGGCCAGCGCGGTGGCCGCGATGGGTACGAGGCCGAGCAGCGCCCGGCGGGGCAGTGGGCGAGGGGCGGGGGGAGTCGGGTCCGTGATCATTCACGCATGCTAATTGATCGATTTATCCCCGGTAAGTCCCCCGCGCTTGCGGCTGCCCGGGGCAGGCTGTGTCGTGGTCGACAGGAGTCCGGTCCGGCCGGCCGGGGGCGGGGCGACGTAGGCTCGGGGGCGTGAGTGTGAGCCGGGAGATCGACGACATCCTGCAGCGCGGCGCGGACGGCGGGCGGATCACGCCCGAGGAGGCCCTGCTGATCTACACCGAGGCGCCCTTCCACGCCCTCGGCGAGGCGGCCGACGCGGTGCGTCGGCGGCGCTACCCCGACGACATCGTCACGTACCTGATCGACCGCAACATCAACTACACGAACGTCTGCGTGACGGCGTGCAAGTTCTGCGCCTTCTACCGCGCCCCCAAGCACAAGGAGGGGTGGACCCACCCGACCGAGGAGATCCTGCGCCGCTGCGGCGAGGCGGTCGAGCTGGGTGCCACCCAGGTCATGCTCCAGGGCGGCCACCACCCCGACTACGGGGTGGAGTACTACGAGGAGCTGTTCTCCTCGGTGAAGAAGGCGTACCCGCAGCTCGCCATCCACTCGATCGGGCCGAGCGAGATCCTGCACATGGCCAAGGTCTCCGGCGTCGGCCTCGACGAGGCCATCGCCCGGATCAAGGTGGCCGGGCTGGACTCGATCGCCGGCGCCGGCGCCGAGATGCTGCCGGACCGGCCGCGCAAGGCCATCGCGCCGCTCAAGGAGTCCGGCGCGCGCTGGCTGGAGGTCATGGAGCTGGCCCACCGGCAGGGCCTGGAGTCGACCGCGACGATGATGATGGGCACCGGCGAGACCAACACCGAGCGGATCGAGCACCTGCGGATGATCCGTGACGTGCAGGACCGCACCGGCGGGTTCCGGGCGTTCATCCCGTGGACGTACCAGCCGGAGAACAACCACCTCAAGGGCCGCACGCAGGCCACCACGCTGGAGTACCTGCGGCTGGTCGCGGTGGCCCGGCTGTTCTTCGAGACCGTCCCGCACCTCCAGGCGTCCTGGCTGACCACCGGCAAGGACGTCGGCCAGCTCGCCCTGCACATGGGGGTGGACGACCTCGGCTCGATCATGCTGGAGGAGAACGTCATCTCCTCGGCCGGTGCCCGGCACCGCTCCAACCTGCACGAGCTGATCGGCATGATCCGCTCGGCCGACCGCATCCCGGCCCAGCGGGACACCCTCTACCGCCGGCTCGCGGTGCACCGCACCCCGGCCGACGACCCGACCGACGACCGGGTGGTCTCGCACTTCTCGTCGATCGCCATGCCGGGCGGCGGGGCGGGCCGGCCGCTGCCGCTGGTCGAGGTCAACTGACCCACCGCGCACCGGCGGACACGCTGGGCGAGTGCTCGCTGGCCGGTCGGCCGGTGAGCCGATCGGCGGTCCGGACAGTTCTGCTCGGCCTGTCGGACCTGGTGTGCGTCTCGTCGTCCGAAAGGGTCGCGCAGGCCAACGCGGGTCGCTAACGTCCCCCGCGACGTGGTCCGAGGCCCAGTCCTCCATCGGTCCGTGGGGACCGTTCACATAGAGCACGGCGGTGGGGGCGGGATGGTCGACCATCCCGCCCCCACCGTCTTGACGGGTGGGGCCGGACGGATGAATTGCCGTGCCGGCTCCTGGCGCATTCGATCTACCTGGGATAACGTCCGCCCGGCTCCGCAAAAAAACCTCCTCCTTCTTCCCTAACCCCGGGGGATCAATGACCTCGTTCCACCGTTCGGCCCTGGCCCGTGTCGGCGCCGTGGCGCTGCTGGCCGCCGGCGGCCTGGCCACCGTGGCGGCCCCGGCCCAGGCGGCCGACCAGGCCGACCTGGCGCTGGTCCCGCTCAGCCAGAACCTGGCCAGGGGCGTCGAGGCGGCCAAGGCCAAGCCGTTCAAGTTCACCGTCGACAACACCCGCAGCTCGGTCGCGGCCCGCGACGTCCGGGTCACCGTGGAGACGAAGGGCCTGACCAAGCGGGTCGGCTTCGTGGTCCCCGACGGCTGCGAGGTCTCCGGCACCGCCTTCACCTGCCTGCTCGGCGACCTGGCCGGCGGCACCAGCGAGGACTTCGGCATCCCGCTGTTCAGCACCGGCGGCCGGGGCAAGGGCGGCGCGCTGAAGGTGACGGTCGCCTCGTCGACCGCCGACCCGGACACGGACGACAACAGCGAGACCGTCGACATCACCGTCACCCGGCCCGGCTACGACCTCACCTCCTGGGTGCAGGACGGGTACGCCAACGTGGTGGTCGACGGCGCGCAGAGCAACGAGCCGGACCTGAAGCCGATCCCGCGCGGCGCGACCGCCCCGCTGGACTGGGCGATCTACAACGACGGCAGCCGCCGGGCGACCGGCGTCTTCTACGCCATCACGCTGCCGGCCAAGGTCAGCTTCGCGAAGCTGCCCGAGAACTGCGTCGAGCAGGAGACCGACGGCCCGGCCCAGGCGTTCTGCGAGGACGCCGGCGCGGTGATCCGGCCGGGCGAGTACTACACCGACGACGTGCGGGTGAAGGTCGCCGACGACGCCGACCAGCCGGTGCTGCGCATCGGTGAACTCTTCGCGTACGGGCTGGACGAGGCGCAGGGCGCTCCCGAGTCGGAGCCGCAGGTCGCCTCGGCGGCCCAGCGTCGCGCCTTCACCGAGACGGACGAGGTCGACAACCAGGCCGTCTTCGACGTCTTCGTGGACCTGTCCGCCCAGCCCACCCCGACCCCCACCCCCACCCCGACCGGCACCCCGACCCCGGGCCCGTCCGCCGAGCCGAGTGCGACCACCTCGCCGGGCACCGGCGGTGGCGGCGGCGGGCTCCCGGTGACCGGCGTGCAGGCCGGGCTGATCGGTGGCATCGGCGGCGCCGTGCTGCTGGCCGGAGGGGCGCTGCTGGTGCTCTCCCGCCGCCGCCGGGTGCTGCTGGTGACCCCGGGGGACGAGAGGTCGAACAGCTGACCGTCGGGAACGACTGACGCGACGCGCCGGGACGGGCGGGGTGGGTGACCACCCCGCCCGTCCGCGTACCCCCGCCGCGCGCCGCCCCGGCATCGGTGGGTGGGGCGTCGGCTGGCAGAGTGGAGGGGTGAGCCTTACCCCGCAGGGCCAGCGCGCCGGCCTGGACAAGCAGCCGCACGAGGTCGCCGCGATGTTCGACGGCGTGGCCGCCCGCTACGACCTGACCAACACCGTCCTCTCCTTCGGGCAGGACCGGTTCTGGCGGCGGGCCACCCGGGCGGCACTCGGGCTCGGCCCCGGCGACCGGGTGCTGGACGTCGGCGCGGGCACCGGCGTCTCGACCGAGGAACTGGCCCAGTCCGGCGCGTACGCGGTCGGCGCTGACCTCTCTCTCGGCATGCTGCACGCCGGCAAGCGGTCCCGCCCCATGGTGCCGCTGCTGGCCGGGGACGCGCTGCGGCTGCCCTTCGCGGACGCCAGCTTCGACGCGGTGACCATCTCCTTCGCGCTGCGCAACGTGTCGGAGACCGACGCGGCCCTGCGTGAGCTGGCCCGGGTCACCCGGCCCGGCGGCCGGCTGGTGGTCTGCGAGTTCAGCACCCCGGTCAACCCGGCGTTCCGCACGGTCTACCTGTCCGCCCTGATGCGTTTCCTGCCGGGGGTGGCCCGCACGGTGTCCAGCAACCCGGACGCGTACGTCTACCTCGCCGAGTCGATCCGGGCCTGGCCGGACCAGCCGGCTCTGGCGGCGCGGATCGGCGCGGCCGGCTGGGGCGGGGTGGCCTGGCGCAACCTCACCGGCGGCGTGGTCGCCCTGCACCGTGCGGTTCGCGACTGAGTCGTGCCGGTCGTGTCGCGTTTACCTAATGCGCGGAAATAGTCCACTTTGCCCGATAGGCTTGCTCCGTGACGGGAGCAGAGCCGGCGCGCGCGACGCCGAGCGAGGACGCCGCAGAACTCGTCGCCCAGCTCAGGGAGTTGGCGGGGGCCGACCCGGCCGACGTCCGTCAGGTGGTGGCGGAGGTGCTGGCGGCCCTGGACCGCGCGGCCGGCGGCGCCCTGCGTGACCACCTGCCGGAGGCCATCCGGGTCGATGCGGGTCTGGACGAGCCCACCTCCGCGCCGCTTTGACCCCTTTGTGGATCCCGGCGGCTCCCACCTCGGCAAGTTAGGGCCACCTAACCCGGCAGGGGCGTAACGCCGGTCATAGACTCCACCCGACTGGCTTGTGAAGGATTTCACGAGCACTCGGGAGGAGGCGCAGATGACCGCGGTGGAGAACGACGCCGACGTGATCGTCGTGGGCGCCGGTCCTGGTGGCTCGGCGACGGCGTACCACCTGGCGCAGCACGGTGTGCGGGTGCTGCTGCTGGAGAAGACCGAGTTCCCCCGGGAGAAGGTCTGCGGCGACGGGCTGACCCCGCGCGCGGTCCGGCAGCTCATCCGGATGGGCGTGGACACCTCGCCCGAGGCGGGCTGGCTGCACAACCGGGGCCTGCGGGTGATCGGCGGTGGCGTCCGCCTGGAGCTGGACTGGCCGGACCTGGCCAGCTTCCCCAACTACGGCCTGGTCCGCACCCGGCTCGACTTCGACGACCTGCTCGCCCAGCGTGCCGTCTCGGCCGGGGCGAAGCTGCGCACCAACGTCAACGTGGTCGGTCCGGTGCTCGACGCCGACAACCGGGTGGTCGGGGTGGAGGCCGAGGTCGGCCAGGACAAGGAGCCCGCCACCTTCCGCGCCCCGCTGGTGGTCGCCGCGGACGGCGTCTCCGGCCGATTCCCGCTCGCCCTCGGGCTGGCCAAGCGGGAGGACCGGCCGATCGGGGTGGCCGTCCGGCGGTACTACCGCTCGCCGGCCAAGCACGACGACGACTACCTGGAGTCGTGGCTGGAGCTGCGCAGCAAGGCCAGCGGCGACAACCTGCTCCCCGGGTACGGCTGGATCTTCGGTCTCGGCGACGGGCGGGTCAACGTCGGCCTCGGCGTGCTCAACTCCTCGACCGCTTTCGGCAAGACCAACTACCGGCGGCTGCTCACCGACTGGCTGGCCAACACCCCCGAGGACTGGGGGATGACCGACGAGGCGAACGCCGAGGGGCCGATCCTCGGCGCGGCGCTGCCGATGGGCTTCAACCGCGTGCCGCACTACACCCGCGGCGTCATGCTGGTCGGCGACTCCGGCGGCATGGTCAACCCGTTCAACGGCGAGGGCATCGCGTACGCGATGGAGTCCGGAGAGCTGGCCGCGGAGATCGCGGTGCAGGCCCTCGCCCGGCCGGCGGGCGCCGAGCGGGAGCGGGCGCTGATGGCGTACCCGCAGGAACTGAAGGCCCGGTTCGGCGGCTACTACCGGCTCGGCGGGATCTTCGTGAAGCTGATCGGCCGTCCGGAGATCATGCGGATGGCCACCAAGCACGGCATGCCGCATCCAGCCCTCATGCGGTTCGTGCTCAAGCTGCTGGCCAACCTGACCGACCCGCGCGGCGGGGACGCGATGGACCGGGTCATCAACGCGATGACGAAGGCGGCGCCAGCCGTGTAGCGCGAGGAGTGCGCGTGAGCCCGCAGGTCGCCGACGAGTGCGGGGCTCCGGCCGGGCGGTCGACGAGGACCGCAGGCCGGACAGGGATCGACCCCGCCGACAGCCGTCGTGAGGGACGTGAATAGTGTGATTTTGGCCAACCACCGCCGAGGGCAGGGAAGGACGAGCAGGAGACCACAATGACGCTCTCGCCTTACGCACCCATCATCGGGCTGTTCGCCCTCGCCGCGGCGTTCGCGCTGTTCTCCGTGGCCGCCGCCCGCTTCGCCGGCCCGCGCCGGTACAACAAGGCCAAACTCGAGGCGTACGAGTGCGGCATCGAGCCCAGCCCGCAGCCCGTCGGGGGCGGCCGGTTCCCGATCAAGTTCTACCTGACGGCGATGCTCTTCATCGTCTTCGACATCGAGATCATCTTCCTCTACCCCTGGGCGGTCTCGTTCGACGCCCTGCCGATCTTCGGCTTCGTGGAGATGGTCCTGTTCATCGTCGCGGTCTTCGTCGCATACGCCTACGTGTGGCGGCGCGGCGGCCTGGACTGGGACTGAGGGAGACACGCAGATGGGTATCGAGGAGAAGCTTCCCGCGGGCGTTCTGCTCACCTCCGTGGAGTCGCTGGTCAACTGGTCGCGGAAGACGTCCTTCTGGGGCGCCACCTTCGGCCTGGCCTGCTGCGCCATCGAGATGATGGCCGCCGGTGGCCCGCACTACGACCTGGGCCGCTGGGGCATGGAGGTGTTCCGCGCCTCGCCCCGGCAGGCGGACCTGATGATCGTGGCCGGCCGGGTGAGCCAGAAGATGGCACCGGTCCTGCGCCAGATCTACGACCAGATGGCCGAGCCCCGCTGGGTGCTCTCGATGGGCGTCTGCGCCAGCAGCGGCGGCATGTTCAACAACTACGCCATCGTGCAGGGTGTCGACCACATCGTGCCCGTCGACATGTACCTCCCGGGCTGCCCGCCCCGGCCGGAGATGCTCATCGACGCGATTCTCAAGCTCCGCGAGAAGGTCATGCACGAGCCGCTGGGCCCGAACGGCCGCAAGATGCTGGAGGCCCGCCGGGAGCGCGGCGACCTGCCGGTCGTCCCGTACGGCTCGATGCCGTCGTCGTACCGCAGCGACAAGGCCCGCCGCGCCGAGTGGACCAAGGCGGTCCGCGAGGGGCGCGAGGAGCAGCTGCGGATCGAGAACTGGATGAAGGCCGAGAACCACCTCCACCCGCACGGGGGCATCAAGTGAGCGCAGCTTCGAACACCGGCGGCCTGCCGGTGCCGGTGACGCCGGCCGGGGCCAGCAGCGGCGCGCCCGCCGAGCACCCGCCGGCCGGCCCGGCCGGGCGCGGCATGTTCGGCATCCACGGCTCGGGCGACGTCTCCGGCTTCGGTGGCCTGGTCCGCCCGCGCCAGCCGGTCGAGGAGACCCCCCGGCCGTACGGGGGCTACTTCGACGAGGTCCGCGACGCGCTGGAGGAGGCATACCCGGCGTTCGGCGACGCGATCGAGAGGATCGTGGTCGACCGGGGCGAGCTGACCCTGCACGTCCGCCCGGAGCGGATCGCCGAGGTCTGCCAGGTGATGCGGGACGACCTCGCGCTGCGCTTCGAGCTGTGCTCCTCGGTGTCCGGGGTGGACTACCTCGGTGCGCACGAGCGCCGGCTGCACGTGGTCTACCAGCTCACCTCGATGACGTACCGCCGCCGGGTGCGGCTGGAGGCTGCGGTGTCCGCCGAGGACCCGCACCTGCCGAGCGTCACCAGCGTCTACCCGACCGCCGACTGGCAGGAGCGGGAGGCGTACGACATGTTCGGCATCATCTTCGACGGCCACCCCAACCTGACCCGGATCCTCATGCCGGACGACTGGGAGGGGCACCCCCAGCGCAAGGACTATCCGCTCGGCGGCGTCCCCGTCGAGTACAAGGGCGCGGAGATCCCGCCGCCGGACCGACGGAGGTCGTACCAGTGACGACGTCGAACTACGCGACCGAGCGCGAGACCACCGAGGGCCGGGTCTTCACCGTCACCGGTGGGGACTGGGACCAGATCGTCTCCGGCACGGACCCGATCAACGACGAGCGGATCGTCGTGAACATGGGTCCGCAGCACCCGTCCACCCACGGCGTGCTCCGGCTGATCCTGGAGCTGGAGGGCGAGACCGTCCGCGAGGCGCGGTCGGTCATCGGGTACCTGCACACCGGCATCGAGAAGAACCTGGAATACCGCAACTGGGTGCAGGGCACGACCTTCGTGACCCGGATGGACTACCTCGCGCCGCTGTTCAACGAGACGGCGTACAGCCTCGCGGTGGAGAAGCTGCTCGGCATCACCGACGACATCACCGAGCGGGCCACCACGATCCGGGTCCTGATGATGGAGCTGAACCGGATCGCCTCGCACCTGGTCTGGGTGGCCACCACGGCCATGGAGCTGGGCGCGATTAACATGATGCTGTACGGCTTCCGCGAGCGGGAGTACATCCTCGACATCTTCGAGAGCATCACCGGGCTGCGGATGAACCACGCGTACGTCCGGCCGGGCGGCGTGGCGCAGGACGTGCCGGACGAGGCGATCGCCAAGATCCACAGGTTCCTCAAGATGATGCCGAAGAGGCTCAAGGAGTACGAGGATCTCCTCTCCGGCCAGCCGATCTGGATCGAGCGCACCACGAACGTCGCGGTGCTCGACGCGACCGGCTGCCTCGCGCTGGGCGTCACCGGCCCGGTGCTCCGCTCCGCCGGCCTCGCCTGGGACCTGCGCAAGACCATGCCGTACTGCGGCTACGAGACGTACGAGTTCGACGTGCCGACCCACACCGACGGCGACGTCTGGGGCCGCTACCTGGTCCGGCTCGCCGAGATCCGGGAGTCGCTCAAGCTCGTCGAGCAGGCGGTGGGCCGGTTGAAGCCGGGCCCGGTGATGGTCGCCGACCGCAAGATCGCCTGGCCGGCGCAGCTCGCCATCGGCGTCGACGGCATGGGCAACTCGCTGGAGCACGTCGCGAAGATCATGGGTCAGTCGATGGAGTCGCTGATCCACCACTTCAAGCTGGTCACCGAGGGCTTCCGGGTGCCGCCGGGCCAGGTGTACGTCGGCATCGAGTCGCCCCGCGGCGAGCTGGGCGTGCATGCCGTCTCCGACGGTGGCACCCGCCCGTACCGGGTGCACTACCGGGAGCCGAGCTTCGTCAACCTCCAGGCCCTCCCGGCGATGTCCGAGGGCGGCCTGATCGCCGACGTGATCGCCGGCGGCGCCTCGCTGGACCCCGTGATGGGTGGATGTGACCGATGAGCTTCACCGAAACGACTCGTGAGCGGGCGCGGGAGATCGTCGCCCGGTACCCGGCCGACCGGGCCCGCTCGGCGCTGCTGCCGCTGCTGCACCTGGTGCAGTCGGAGGAGGGGTACGTCTCCCCGGCCGGCGTCGAGTTCTGCGCCGACGTGCTCGGCCTGAACAAGGCCCAGGTCGGCGCGGTGGCCACCTTCTACACGATGTACAAGCGCAAGCCGACCGGCGACTACCTGGTCAGCGTCTGCACCAACACGATGTGCAACGTGCTCGGCGGCCAGGAGGTCTACGACACCCTGGCCGAGCACCTCGGCGTCGGCCACGACGAGACCACCGCTGACGGCAAGGTCACCCTGGAGCACGCCGAGTGCCTGGCGGCCTGCGACTACGGCCCGGTGATGACCGTCAACTACGACTTCTTCGACGGCGTCGACCCGCAGACCGCCCTCGGGGTGGTCGAGGAGCTGCGTTCCGGCGGCCGGCCGATGCCGACCCGGGGCGCGCGGCTCTGCACGCTGAAGGAGATGGCGGTGCAGCTCGCCGGCTTCGCCGACGAGCGCGAGGGCGCGGTCGCCGACGGCGGCCCGGGCGAGCCCACCCTGCGCGGCCTGCGGCTGGCCGAGCAGCACGGCATCTCGGTGCCGGGCTACGACCCGAACACGCCGATCCGCAGCAAGGCGGAGGCGGACGCCGCCGCGGCGAGGGCGAAGGCCGCGGAGCAGGCGAAGCCGGCCCCCGCCACCACGGCGACCGGCAGCACCGCTCCCGACGTGAAGGCGCCGGACGCCAAGTCGCCCGAGGTGCGGGCCGCGGAGACCCGGCAGCCGGACGCCCGGACGGCCGTGCCGGACGCGCCCGGCACCAAGCTTCCGGCCGACCCGACGCCCCCGGCACCGCGCGACGCGCGGGAGGCCGAGGCCGCCGGCGTCGCCGCGAACACGCCGGCCGGTGACGGCAAGCCCGCCGGCGACGAGGCCGGCGCGCAGGAGCGCTCGCTCAAGGAGGCGGCGGCGTCCGCGGGTGCGGGGAGTGGGCTTGCGAGCCCCGATCGCCCGCGCGAGGAGCGAGCGGAGCGAGCCCCGCAGTCGCGGGCTGAGAACAGCGCGGTCGCGCGCGAGGAGCGAGCGGAGCGAGCCCCGCAGTCGTGGGCTGAGACCCGCACAGTCGCGAGCGAAGGGGGAACCAAGAAGTGACCACTCCTCGGCCGGAGACCCTGGCCAAGCTCACCCCCGTGCTCACCAAGCGCTGGCTGTCGCCGGACGCCTGGCGGATCGGCACGTACGAGAGGCTGGACGGCTACGCCGCCCTGCGCAAGGCGCTCAAGGCCCACCCGGACGACCTGATCCAGCTCGTCAAGGACTCCGGGCTGCGCGGTCGCGGCGGCGCGGGCTTCCCGACCGGCCTGAAGTGGGGGTTCATCCCGCAGGGCGACGGCAAGCCGCACTACCTGGTGGTGAACGCCGACGAGGGCGAGCCGGGCACCTGCAAGGACCTGCCGCTGATGACCCACGACCCGCACTCGCTGGTCGAGGGCGTGATCATCGGGTCGTACGCGATCCGGGCCAGCCGGGCCTACATCTACATCCGCGGCGAGGCGGTGCACGCCGCCCGCCGGCTGCGCAACGCCGTACGGGAGGCGTACGCCAAGGGCTACCTCGGCAAGAACATACTCGGCTCCGGGTTCGACCTGGAGCTGGTGGTGCACTCGGGTGCCGGGGCGTACATCTGCGGCGAGGAGACGGCGCTGCTGGACTCGCTGGAAGGGTTCCGGGGCCAGCCCCGGCTGCGCCCGCCGTTTCCGGCGACCCACGGCCTGTACGCCAGCCCCACGGTGGTCAACAACGTCGGCACCATCGCCAGCGTGCCGTACATCGTGCTGGGCGGGGCCGACTGGTGGAAGTCCATGGGCACGGAGAAGTCCGCCGGGCCGATGATCTACTCGCTCTCCGGCCGGGTCGCCGAACCGGGCCAGTACGAGTGCACGATGGGCGTCACGCTGCGCGAGCTCCTGGAGCTGGCCGGCGGGATGCAGCCGGGGCACAACCTGCGGTTCTGGACCCCGGGCGGCTCGTCCACCCCGCTGCTCACCGCCGAGCACCTGGACGTGCCGCTGGACTTCGAGGGGGTGGCGGCGGCCGGCTCGATCCTGGGCACCACGGCCACCCAGATCTTCTCCGACCAGGACTGCCCGGTGTACGCGACGTACCGGTGGCTGGAGTTCTACCACCACGAGTCGTGCGGCAAGTGCACCCCGTGCCGCGAGGGCAACTACTGGATGGTCCGGGTCTACCGGCGGATCCTCGCCGGCCAGGGCACCCACGAGGACCTGGACACCCTGCTGGACACCTGCGACAACATCCTCGGCCGCTCGTTCTGCGGCCTGGGTGACGGTGCGACCAGTTCGGTGACCTCGTCGCTGAAGTACTTCAAGCAGGACTACCTCGACTACATCGAGGGACGTATCGCGCCGAAGCTGTCGGACAAGCAGCTGGTGGGAGCGCACTGATGCGAGCGCGAGGAGTGGGCGGAGCGAGCCCCGCAGTCGCGAGCGAAAGGCAAGCACTGTGACCGACGTAGCCAAGCAGACCGAGACCGTCACCCTCACGATCGACGGCATCGAGGTCACCGCGCCCAAGGGCGCGCTGCTGATCCGGGTCGCCGAGCAGTTGGGCACCGAGATCCCGCGCTTCTGCGACCATCCGCTGCTGGCCCCGGCCGGCGCGTGCCGGCAGTGCCTGGTCGAGGTGGAGGGCCAGCGCAAGCCGGTGGCCTCCTGCACCCAGACCGTCGCCGAGGGCATGGTGGTCCGCACCCAGCTCACCTCCGGCGTCGCCAAGAAGGCGCAGGAGGGGGTCATGGAGCTGCTGCTGCTCAACCACCCGCTCGACTGCCCGATGTGCGACAAGGGTGGCGAGTGCCCGCTGCAGAACCAGGCGATGTCCACCGGCCGCACGGACTCCCGGTTCCACGAGCACAAGCGGGAGTACGAGAAGCCGATGGCGATCAGCACCCAGGTGCTGCTCGACCGCGAGCGCTGTGTGCTCTGCCAGCGGTGCACCCGGTTCTCCGAGGAGATCGCCGGCGACAAGTTCATCGACCTGATGGGCCGGTCGTCCGCCGAGGAGATCAACATCTACCGGGACGAGGCGTACGGCGAGGAGGGCGACGCGGGCGACGTCCCGTTCAACTCGTACTTCTCCGGCAACACCGTGCAGATCTGCCCGGTGGGCGCGCTGACCGGCGCGCAGTACCGCTTCCGGGCCCGCCCGTTCGACCTGGTCTCCAGCCCGAGCGTGTGCGAGCACTGCTCGGCCGGCTGCGCCCAGCGCACGGACTGGCGGCGCGGCAAGGTGACCCGCCGGCTGGCCGGCGACGACCCGCAGGTCAACGAGGAGTGGAACTGCGACAAGGGGCGCTGGGGCTTCCAGTACGCCCGCGCCTTCGACCGGCTCACCACCCCGCTGGTCCGCGACTCCGCAACCGGTGAGCTGCGCGAGGCGTCGTGGAGCGAGGCGCTGACCGTCGCCGCCGAGGGGCTGCGGGCCGCCCGGGACGGCGGCCGGGGCACGGCGGTGCTGACCGGCGGCCGACTGACCGTCGAGGACGCGTACGCGTACGCGAAGTTCGCCCGGGTCGCGCTGAACACCAACGACATCGACTTCCGGGCCCGGCCGGTCTCCCGCGAGGAGTCCGACTTCCTGGCCAGCACGGTCGCCGGGCGCACCGACGTCACCTACGCCGACGTGGAGAACGCGCCCGCCGTGGTGCTGGTCGGCCTGGAGCCGGAGGAGGAGTGCCCGATCCTCTTCCTGCGGCTGCGCAAGGCGTACCTGAAGAAGAAGCTCACGGTGTACGCCCTCGCCCCGTTCGCCACCCGCGGCCTGGAGAAGCTCGGGGCCAAGCTGGCCCGGGTGGTGCCGGGCGAGGAGGCGAGCGTCCTCGCCGAGCACGCGACGGTGGCCGAGGCGCTCAGCGCCCCGGGCGCGATCCTGATCGTCGGCGAGCGGCTGGGCGAGGTGCCCGGCGGCCTGTCGGCGGCGGCGGACGTCGCCCGGCGTACCGGCGCGAAGCTGGCCTGGGTGCCGCGGCGCGCGGGCGACCGGGGTGCCGTCGACGCGGGCTGCCTGCCCAACCTGCTGCCCGGCGGCCGTCCGGTCACCGAGCCGGCGGCCCGGGCCGAACTGGGCGAGGCGTGGGACATCGCGGCCGGGGTGATCCCGAGCCAGGCCGGCCGGGACACCGACGGCATCGTCGCCGCCGCCGCGAACGGCCAGCTCGGCGCGCTGGTGGTGGCCGGGGTCGACCCGGCCGACCTGGCCGACCCCCGGTTGGCCGAGCAGGCCCTCGACGCGGTGCCGTTCCTGGTCAGCCTGGAGCTGCGCAACAGCGCGGTGGCCCGCCGGGCCGACGTGGTCCTTCCGGTGGCCCCGGTGGTCGAGAAGGCCGGCAGCTTCCTGGACTGGGAGGGCCGGCTGCGTCCCTTCGACGCGGTGCTGCACACCGCCGCGATGACCGACGGGCGGGTGCTGGACGCGCTCGCCGCGCTGCTCGACGTGCAGATCGGCACGGGCGACGTGCTCAGCGTCCGGCGGGAGCTGGGTAGCCTGTCGCCGACCCGGGCCGACCGGCCGTCCGCGCCGTCGGTGGAGCCGGCCCCGGTGCCGCAGCCCGGTGCCGGCGAGGCCGTCCTCTCCACCTGGCACCAGCTCATCGACCTGGGCAGCCTCACCGACGGTGACGAGCACCTGAGCGGCACCGCCCGTCCGCCGGTGGCGCGGGTGGGCAAGGGCACCGCGGAGGCGCTCGGCGTCGCCGACGGTGACCCGGTCACGGTGGGCACCGACCGCGGGGCGATCACCCTGCCGGCGGAGATCACCGAGATGCCCGACGGCGTCGTCTGGCTGCCGACCAACTCACCCGGCTCCACCGTGCGGCGCGGCCTCGGCGCGACGTCCGGCACGGTGGTACGGATCTCCGCGGCGGTCGCCGCCACGGAGCAGGCCACCCCGGCGGTCGCCGCGGACGCGGCCGGCCACCCGGGTCCGCTCCTCAACACCGGGGGTGTTTCCCAGTGAACGCGGTCTACCTGGCCCAGGACCCGACGCTGGCCGACTTCGGCAAGGACCCGTGGTGGCTGGTCCTGATCAAGGTCGCCTTCGCCTTCGTCGTCGCCGTGCTGGCCACGCTGCTCGGTGTCTGGTTCGAACGGCGGGTCGTCGGCCGCATGGCGGTGCGGCCCGGCCCCAACCAGGCCGGCCCGTTCGGCCTGCTCCAGACCCTGGCCGACGGCCTGAAGATGGCCTTCAAGGAGGACATCCTCCCCAAGGCGGCGGACAAGGTCGTCTTCTTCTTCGCGCCGACCATCTCGGTGGTCTGCGCGGTCACCGCCCTGTCGGTGGTGCCGTTCGGCCCGATGGTGAGCATCTTCGGCCACCACACGCCGCTCCAGGTCACCGACGTGCCGGTGGCGGTGCTGGTGCTGCTGGCCTGCTCGTCGATGGGCATCTACGGCATCGTGCTCGGCGGTTGGGCCTCCGGCTCGACGTACCCGCTGCTCGGCGGCCTGCGCTCCACCGCCCAGATGATCTCCTACGAGGTCGCCATGGGGCTGAGCATCGTGGCGGTGTTCATGACCGCCGGCACGATGTCCACCAGCGGGATCGTCGCCGCCCAGGGGGACGCCACCCAGCTGACCATCTTCGGCACCGAGGTCCCGGCCCCGGGCTGGTACGCGATCCTGCTGCTGCCGAGCTTCATCATCTTCTTCATCTCGACCGTCGGTGAGACCAACCGGGCGCCGTTCGACCTCCCCGAGGCCGAGTCGGAGCTGGTCGCCGGTTACATGACCGAGTACAGCTCGCTGAAGTTCGCGCTCTTCATGCTCAGCGAGTACGTCGCGATGGTGACCATGTCCGCGGTCACCACGACGCTGTTCCTCGGCGGCTGGCGGGCCCCGTGGCCGATCACGCTGTGGGAGGGCGCCAACTCCGGTTGGTGGCCGATGCTGTGGTTCTTCGGCAAGGTGATCGCCCTGGTCTTCGTGTTCGTCTGGCTCCGCGGCACCCTGCCCCGGCTCCGGTACGACCAGTTCATGCGCTTCGGCTGGAAGGTGCTGCTGCCGATCAACCTGGTCTGGATCCTGGTTCTGGCCGGCCTGCGGTCGATCGAGGACTGGCAGACCAGGGACCGGCTGCTCGCCACCGCGATCGGCGCGGGCGTGCTGCTGCTGGCGACGCTGCTCTGGCCGAGCCGCAAGCCGAAGCCGAAGCCGTCGCTCCAGGAGCAGGCCAACAGCCGTCCGCACGGCAGCTTCCCGCTGCCACCGATGGACCTGCAAGTGCCACCGAGCCCGCGCACCAAGCGTGTGGTCGCCGAGCGGGAGCCGGCCAACGTCGCCGCCGGCTCGGACTCCAGGGAGGTGTGACGTGGGCGCGATCACCGGAACGTTCAAGGGCTTCGGAGTCACCTTCTCGCACATGTTCAAGAAGGTCGTCACGACCGACTACCCGTTCAAGCCGCCGGTCCCGGCGCCGCGCTACCACGGGCGGCACGTGCTGAACCGGCACCCGGACGGTCTGGAGAAGTGCATCGGCTGCGAGCTGTGCGCCTGGGCCTGCCCGGCCGACGCGATCTACGTCGAGGGCGGGGACAACACCGAGGAGAACCGTCTCTCGCCCGGTGAGCGGAACGCGTCGGTCTACCAGATCAACTATGCCCGCTGCATCTTCTGCGGGCTGTGCATCGAGGCCTGCCCGACCCGGTCGCTCACCATGAGCAACGAGTACGAGCTGGCCCGGGACAACCGGCAGGACCTCATCTTCACGAAGGAGCAGTTGCTCGCGCCGCTGCTGCCGGGCATGGAGCAGCCGCCGCACCCGATGCGGCTCGGGGACAGCGAGAAGGACTACTACGTCGGCGCGCTGACCAACCCGGGCACCTCGGCCGGTGCGGAGCACGCGACCAACAGCCCGGGCCGGTACCAGGTCCAGGAGCACCCCGGGGTGACCTTCCCCGGCGCCGAGCAGCACGCCCAGCGGGCGGCGGCGGGGAAGGGGGACAAGGCATGACCACGCAGACGGTGCTCGCCGCGGCGGGCGGGGTGTCCGGCGGCGAGGAGGTCACCTTCTGGATCCTCGCCCCGCTGGCGCTGATCGGCGCGATCGGCATGGTCGCCGCGCGCAACGCCGTGCACTCGGCGCTCTGGCTGGTGCTGACCATGCTCTGCCTGGGCGTGTTCTACGTCCTGCAGGCCGGGCCGTTCATCGGCATGGTGCAGATCATCGTCTACACCGGCGCGATCATGATGCTCTTCCTGTTCGTGCTGATGCTGGTCGGCCGGGACGCCTCGGACTCACTGATCGAGACGCTGCGCGGCCAGCGGGTCGCCGCGGTACTGCTCGGGCTCGGCTTCGCCGGCCTGGTCGGCGGCGGCCTGTACCGGGCGCTGCACGGCGTCCAGGCGGTGGGCCTGGAACAGGCCAACGCCGAGGGGAACGTGCAGGGCATCGCCCGGCTGCTGTTCACCAAGTACGTCTTCGCCTTCGAGCTGACCTCGGCGCTGCTGATCACGGCCGCGGTCGGCGCGATGGTGCTGGCGCACGTCGAGCGGCGCAAGGAAGACAAGATGGACCAGGTCGCCACGATGAAGGCCCGATTCGCCCCGGGTAACTACCCCGGACCGAAGCCCGGCCCGGGCGTCTTCGCCACCTCCTCCTCGGTGGCCACCCCGGCCCGCCTGCCCGACGGCCGGCTGACCGAGCGCGGCATCTCGCCGATCCTGCCGGTGCGGGAGCTGACTGACGAGGACACCTCGCTGAAGGGGACGGACAAATGACCCCGGACTTCTACCTGGTGCTCGCCGCGGTGCTGTTCACCATCGGCGCGGCGGGGGTGCTCATCCGGCGCAACGCGATCGTGCTGTTCATGTGCGTCGAGCTGATGTTGAACGCGGCCAACCTGACCCTCGTCACCTTCAGCCGGATCAACGGTGACCTGAACGGCCAGATCATGTCGTTCTTCGTCATGGTGGTGGCCGCGGCCGAGGTCGTGGTCGGCCTCGCGATCATCATGTCCATCTTCCGGACCCGGCGCTCCGCGAGCGTCGACGACGCCAACCTGCTCAAGTACTAGAGGGGCCAGCAGTGGGAGAGATTCTGATGAACGCCCCGGCCGAGCCGGCAGGCGCCGTCGCCTACGCTTCGGCGAGTGGGCTGCTCGGCAGCGTCTGGCTGCTGGTGGCGATCCCGCTGGCCAGTGCGGTGATCCTGCTGCTGCTGGGCCGGCGGGCCGACCGCTGGGGACACTGGCTCGGAGTGGCCGCGGTCGGCGCGTCCTTCGTGCTCGGCCTGACCTACTTCTTCCAGCTACGTGGCCTGGAGAACAAGTCGGTCGAGCGGAGCCTGTGGGACTTCATCGCCGTCGGTGACTTCAAGGTGGACTTCGGTCTGCTGTTCGACCCGCTGGCCGCAGTGTTCGTCCTGCTCATCACCGGGGTGGGCTTCCTGATCCACCTGTACGCGGTCGAGTACATGGCGCACGACGAGGGCCGGCGGCGGTTCTTCGCCTACTTCAACCTGTTCGTCGCCGCGATGCTCCTGCTGGTGCTCGGCAACAACTACGTGATGCTGTACTTCGGCTGGGAGGGCGTCGGCCTGGCGTCGTACCTGCTGATCTCCTTCTGGTACGGCCGGCCGAGCGCGGCCACCGCCGGCAAGAAGGCGTTCCTGATGAACCGGGTCGGCGACGCCGGCTTGGCCATCGGCATCTTCATCATGTTCGCCACCCTCGGCACCACCCAGTACGACGAGGTGTTCAACGGGGTCGGCTCGCTGACCGCGACCACCGTGCTGGTGCTCGGCCTGCTGCTGCTGCTCGGGGCGACCGGCAAGTCCGGCCAGTTCCCGCTCCAGGCGTGGCTGCCGGACGCGATGGAGGGCCCGACCCCGGTGTCGGCGCTCATCCACGCCGCCACCATGGTCACCGCGGGCGTCTACCTGATCGCCCGGTCCAACCCGATCTTCTCGGCCAACTCGACGCTCCAGCTCGTGGTGGTCAGCGTCGGCGCGCTGACCCTGCTGATCGGCTGCATCATCGGCGCGGCCAAGGACGACATCAAGCGGGTGCTGGCCTGGTCGACGGTGAGCCAGATCGGCTACATGTTCGTCGGCGTCGGCCTCGGCGGCGGGGCGTACGCGCTGGCCATCGTGCACCTGCTGGCGCACGGCTTCTTCAAGGCCAACATGTTCCTCGGCGCCGGCTCGGTCATGCACGGCATGAACGACCAGGTGGACATCCGCCGATTCGGCGGGCTGGCCAAGCACATGAAGGTCACCTGGCTCACGTTCATGATGGGCTGGCTCGCCATCATCGGCATGTTCCCGTTCTCCGGCTTCTTCTCGAAGGAGCCGATCATCGTGGCCGCCTTCGAGCGGGAGGACTGGACGGCCTGGCTCTTCGGCGGGGCCGCGCTGCTCGGGGCCGGGCTCACCGCGTTCTACATGACCCGGCTGTTCGTGCTCACCTTCCACGGCCCGAAGCGGTGGACCGAGGACATCGAGCACCCGCACGAGTCGCCCAAGCTGATGACGATCCCGCTGATCCTGCTCGCCCTGGGCTCGGTCGGCGCCGGCTTCCTGCTCTCCACGTCCGTGCCACAGTGGCTGGAGGCGACCGCCGGGCTGGGCGGCCACGAGGCGGGCCAGCACGAGGCCGTCCTCGCGCACTGGATGATCACGGCGCTCTCGCTGCTGGTCACGGTCGCCGGGGCGGGGCTGGCCTGGTTCCTGTTCCGCAACGGCACGGCCACCGAGCCGCAGCCGGCGGGTGTGCTGGTCACCGCCGCCCGGCGCAACCTCTACACGGACGCCGTCAACGAGGCGGTCTTCGAGAAGCCGGGGATCTTCCTCACCCGGGCGCTGGTCTTCCTCGACAACCGGGGCGTCGACGGGCTGGTCAACGGCCTGGCCGCCGCGGTGGGCGGGGGCTCGGGCCGGCTCCGGCGGCTGCAGACCGGATTCGTCCGGTCGTACGCGACGTCCATCCTGGCCGGCGCGCTGCTGGTGGTGGCGGCGTTCATGGCCGTGCAGGCGGGGTGGCTGGCGTGATCGACCTCTCTACGGCCGCCCCCGCCGGCGGACCACGCAGTGACGACGGAGGTAAGGCCGCATAATGTCCAACTTCCCGTTCCTCTCGGTGCTGACCGTGGCGCCGCTGGTCGGCGCGCTGGTCGTGGCCGTCCTGCCGCGCCGCCGGCCGGACCTGGCCAAGCAGGTGGCCCTCGGGTGGTCGCTGCTGGTGCTGGTGCTGTCGGTGGTCATGTGGGTCAGCTTCAAGACCGGCGGTGACCGGCTCCAGTTCCGCGAGTCGTACACCTGGATCCCGCAGTGGGACGCCCGGTTCACCTTCGCCGCCGACGGCATCGCGCTGGTGATGCTGATGCTGATCGCGGTGCTGGTGCCGCTGGTGATCCTGGCGTCCTGGCACGACGCCGAGTCGTCGAAGCGCTCGGTGCCGGTCTACTTCGCCCTGCTGCTCATCCTCGAGAGCACGATGATCGGCGTCTTCGCCGCCGCCGACGTCTTCCTGTTCTACGTGTTCTTCGAGGTCATGCTCGTGCCGATGTACTTCCTCATCGGCAGCTACGGCGGGCACCAGCGGCAGTACGCGGCCGTGAAGTTCTTCCTCTACTCGCTGGTCGGCGGCCTGTTCATGCTGGCCGCGGTGATCGGCCTCTGGGTCGTCGGTGGGAAGACCTTCGACTGGCAGGCGCTGACCCAGGTGGACATCTCCACCGGCACGGGGCGCTGGCTGTTCCTCGGGTTCTTCCTCGCCTTCGCGATCAAGGCGCCGTTCTTCCCGTTCCACACCTGGCTTCCGGACGCCGGTGGCGCGGCCCCGGCCGGGGCCGCCGCGCTGCTGGTCGGCGTGCTGGACAAGGTCGGCACCTTCGGCATCCTGCGGTACTGCCTGCCGCTGTTCCCGGAGGCGTCGAAGTGGTTCGCCCCCTGGGCGCTGGCGCTCGGGGTGATCGGCATCATCTACGCGGCGCTGCTCGCGGTCGGCCAGAACGACCTGAAGCGGCTGGTGTCGTACACCTCGATCGCGCACTTCGGGTTCATCGGGGTCGGCATCTTCGCCTTCACCACCCAGGCCGGCACCGGCGCGGTGCTCTACATGCTCAACCACGGCCTCGCCACCGGGCTGCTCTTCCTGGTGGTGGGGATGCTGGTGGCCCGGCGCGGATCGGCACTGATCAGCGACTTCGGCGGCGCGGGCAAGCTGGTGCCGCTGCTGGCCGGGGTGCTCTTCTTCGCCGGTCTGGCCTCGCTGGCGCTGCCCGGCACCGCACCGTTCGTCTCCGAGTTCCTGGTGCTGATCGGTACCTTCACGGTGAACAAGCCGGTGGCGGTGATCTCCACGCTCGGCATCATCCTGGCCGCCGCGTACGTGCTGTGGATGGTGCAGCGCACCACCCAGGGCACCCTCAATCCGGCCCTGGTCGAGATCGAGCCGATGCGCCGCGACCTCAGCCTGCGCGAGAAGTTCGTGGTCGCGCCGCTGATCGCGCTGATCGTGCTGCTCGGCTTCTACCCCAAGCCGGTCACCGATGTCATCAACCCCGCCGTCCGGGCCACCATGGAGGACGTCGGCAGGACCGATCCCGCCCCTGAGGTCGGCAGCGTCCAGGAGGCCGCGAAATGACCGAGCTGAAGTTGCCGTCGATCGACTACACGGCGCTCGCTCCGATCCTGATCATGCTCGGTGCCGCCCTGCTGGGCGTGCTGGTCGAGGCCTTCGTGCCCCGCAGGCAGCGTCACCTGGTGCAACTGTCCCTGGGCCTGCTGGCGGTGCTCGCCGCCCTGGTGATGGTGATGGTGAACGCCGACGAGCGGCTGATCACGGCGGGCGGGGCGATCGCCGTGGACGGGCCCACGCTGTTCCTCCAGGGCGCGATCCTGGTCCTCGCCGCGATGGCGCTGCTGCTGATCGGTGAGCGTTCGGTGGAGCGGGGCGGGGCGTTCGTCGCCCAGGCTGCGGTCACCGCCGAGTCGCCCGATGACCGGCGGCAGGCCGAGGGCAGCAACGGGGCGACCGAGGTCTACCCGCTGACCAGCTTCGCGATCGGCGGCATGCTGATCTTCGTGGCGGCGAACGACCTGCTGACCATGTTCATCGCCCTTGAGGTCTTCTCGCTGCCGCTCTACCTGCTCTGCGCGCTGGCCCGCCGCCGGCGGCTGCTGAGCCAGGAGGCGGCCATGAAGTACTTCCTGCTCGGCGCGTACGCCTCGGCGTTCTTCCTCTTCGGCGTGGCCCTGGTGTACGGGTTCACCTCGGGCATCCCGGGCCGGCCGGCGGGCGTCGACTTCGCCACCATCCACGCCGCGGTGAGCGGGTCCCCGGCCAGCAAGGTGCTGCTCTTCGCCGGCATGGCGCTGCTCGCCATCGGGCTGCTGTTCAAGGCCGCCGCCGCGCCGTTCCACGTCTGGACCCCGGACGTGTACCAGGGCGCCCCGACGCCGGTCACCGGCTTCATGGCGGCCTGCACCAAGGTCGCCGCGTTCGGCGCCCTGCTGCGGGTGTTCCACGTGGCGTTCTCCGGGGCGGCGTGGGACTTCACCCCGGTCCTCGGCGCGATCGCGGTGCTGACCATGCTGGTCGGCGCGGTGCTGGCGGTGACCCAGACCGACATCAAGCGGCTGCTGGCGTACTCGTCGATCGCGAACGCCGGGTACCTGCTCGTCGGGGTGCTCGCGCCGAGCAAGGACGGGCTCTCCGGCACGATGTTCTACCTGGTCGCGTACGGGTTCTCGGTGCTCGCCGCGTTCGCGGTGGTGACCCTGGTCCGGGACGCCGACGGGGAGGCCACCCACCTGTCCCGCTGGGCCGGGCTGGGCCGGCGCTCGCCGTTCTTCGCGGCGATCTTCACCTTCCTCCTGCTGGCCTTCGCCGGCATCCCGCTGACCAGCGGGTTCATGAGCAAGTTCGCCATCTTCGCCCCGGCGCTGGACGCCGGCCACGCGTGGCTGGTGGTGGCCGGCGTGCTGACCAGCATGGTGCTGGCGTTCCCGTACCTGCGGGTCGTGGTGATGATGTGGCTGTCCGAGCCGGGCGAGTCCACCCCGACGGTCACCACGCCGGGCGGGCTCACCTCGGCGGCCCTCATGATCGGCGTGCTGGCCACCCTGGTGCTGGGCGTCGTCCCGGGCCCGCTGCTCGATCTCGCAAACGGTGCGGCTGAATTCGTACGATGACCGACCTTTCCCGGCGACGGGGCCGGCACACGACCGTGTGCCGGCCCCGTCGCCGTATCCCCCGTCCGGAGCAGGTCGAACGGGTGTGGCATGGTGGATAGCGTGGTGATTTCGGCTGGCGAGCGTTCAGGTGCCACCGGCTCCGCTCGGCGGAGTCGGGCGAGCATTGGTCAGTTCGGCGCGCTCGGCCTGCAGTTGGCCGATCCCTGCGTCGAGGCGTCCGTGCTGGGCCTGCTGGAGTCCGTCGAGGCGGAGCTGCGGGCCTCGGTGGCGAGCGCCGACCCGTTGGTGACCGAGGCCGCCCGGCACCTGGTGGACGCCGGCGGGAAGCGGTTCCGCCCGCTGTTGGTCGCCCTGGGCGCCCAGTTCGGCGACCCGACGGGCCCGCAGGTCGTCCCCGCCGCCGTGGTGATGGAACTCACCCACCTGGCGACCCTTTACCACGACGACGTGATGGACGAGGCCGCCGTGCGCCGGGGCGCGCCGAGCGCCAACTCGCGCTGGACGAACTCGGTGGCGATCCTGGTCGGCGACTACCTGTTCGCCCGCGCCGCGGACCTCGCCGCCGACCTCGGCACCGAGGCGGTGCGCCTCCAGGCCCGCACGTTCGCCCGGCTGGTGCACGGCCAGATCGCCGAGACGGTCGGTCCCCGCGACGGGCAGGACCCGGTCGACCACTACCTGCACGTGATCGCGGGGAAGACCGGCTCGCTGATCGCCACCTCGGCCCGGTTCGGCGGCATGTTCGGCCAGGCTCCCGCTGCGCACACCGAGGCCCTGGCCAAGTACGGCGAGACCATCGGCGTGGCCTTCCAGCTCTCCGACGACCTGCTGGACATCGCCAGCGAGTCGGAGCAGTCGGGCAAGACCCCCGGCACGGACCTGCGCGAGGGGGTGCCGACGCTGCCGGTGCTCTACGCGCTCGCCTCGGACGACTCCGACGCCGCCTCGGTGCGGCTGCGGGAGATCCTGGCCACCGGCCCGCTCGTGGACAACGACCTGCACGCCGAGGCCCTCGGTCTGCTCCGCGAGTCCCCCGCCCTGAAGCGGGCCCGGGAGACGGTCCGCAGCTACGCCGAGGACGCGCGCGGGCAGCTCGCCCCGCTCCCGGGCGGGGCGACCCGCCGGGCCCTCGAATCGCTCTGCGACTTCATCGCCGACCGCACGAGCTGACCCCCGTCAGCGGGCGCGCAGCATGCGGGCCGCCGTGAGCATCAGGGCGGCCGAACCGAGCATGGCCGTCGCCGCCGCGAGCCACATCGACGGGTAGCCGAAGGCGGTGGCGGTCGCGCCGAGCGCCAGCGGGCCGAGGCAGCCACCGGCGTACACCCCGGTCTGGGTGATCGAGGTGGCGGCGGCCGGGGCCTGCGGATGCAGCCGGGCCACCGCGAAGGTCATCAGCCCGGGCCAGGCCCAGCCCAGGCCGAAGCCGAGCACCACGCCCGCCACGAGCGGCACCGGCCCGGTCAGCGCCAGCAGCACCAGCCCCAGTGCGCCGACGACGAGCATGCCGGCGATGACCGCCACGTGGCCGCCGTCCCGGCGGTCGGCGAGGGCGCCGAGGCCGATCCGGGCGGCCACGCAGACCACGCTGCCGAGGGTCAGGGTCAGCCCGGCCAGGCTCGGCGAGAGCCCACGGCCGACGGCCGAGTCGACCAGGAAGGTGCCCAGCGCGTTCGCGGCGGCCGCCGCCAGCGTCGCGGCGACCCCGACCACTATCAGGGCCCCCGTCGCCCCACCGGCCCGCCGGTCGCCGGTCGGCCGTCCCGGGCGGGCCTCCCGCGCCGGTACGAGCGGCAGCGCGGACAGCGCGGCGACCGTGCCCGCCACGAAGGCCCACCGCCAGCCGGCGGTCACCGCGACGGCCGGCACCGCCAGGCCGGCCAGCAGGGTGGAGAGCGGGACGGCCGCCTGCTTCACCCCGAACGACAGCCCCTGCCGGTGCGGCGGTACGTGCCGGACCAGCGCCGCGTTGCTGGCGAGCTGTCCCAGGGCGTTGGCGGCGGCGCCGAGCGCCAGCAGCACGACCAGCATCGGGTACGACCGGGCCAGCACCGCCACGGCCAGCATGGACCCGGCGGAGAGCAGGATGCCGGCGCGGGCCACCACGGCCGGGCCGAGCCGCTCCACGAGGGCACCGGAGGGCACCGAGGCGAGCGCGCTGACGCCGAAGTACACGGACACGACCAGGCCCAGCCCGGTCGGGGAGAAGCCCAGGTCCGCACCCATCTGCACGGCAAGGCCGCCGACCAGGAAGACGGGCAGGACGCAGGCGACGGTGGTGGCGACCGCCCCCGCGCCGGCCCGGAGGGGACGGCGGGCGGCGGCCGGTGACGCGGGGTGCAGGGCGGTACGGGTCATGGTCCCGCAAACCTACGCGAGCCCACCTCGGACAACTCACCGTGTCGCTCAGGGCACTGACCGTTTAAGATGATCTGGCATCGTCGATCCGAACAGGCATTTCGCCGGACGCCTGGATTTCATATGGTGTAACTCCCCGGTGGCGGAGGTGGTTGTGCGCGACCCCTTGGCGGAACCTTCGGATCTCATCCGGAGTGTGTCCCGCGCCCTACGCGTGCTCGAATCGGTCGGTCGTGCCCCGAAGGGGTTGACCGTCAAGCAGATCGCGCGGCGCTGCGAGCTGACCGTGGCCACCACCTACCACCTGGTCCGCACCCTGGCGTACGAGGGCTATGTGATCCGCCGGGAGGACGGCACGTACATCGTCGGGCTGGAGATCGCCGACCGGTACCGCGAGCTGGTCACCGCGTTCCGGGGGCCGGCGCCGGTCGGCGAGTGCCTGCGGCGGGCGGCCCTGGACACCGGCTACAGCCACTACCTGGGCCGGTTCGTCGGCGGCCAGGTGGCGATCACCGCCGTCGCCGAGGGGCACCGCTCGCCGTACCTCGAGGACATGGTCCCGGGCTTCGACGAGGGGGCGCACGCCACCGCGCTCGGCAAGGCCCTGCTGGCCACCCTCACGGCCGAGCAGCGCTTCCGCTACCTGCGGGAGTACGGCATGCGCCCGTTCACCAACGCCACCCTGACCAGCCCCGAGGCGTTCGAGGCGGACCTGGCGGCCGGCGACCGGCGCGGGATGCAGCTCGAACTGAGCCAGTTCCGGCAGGGCGTGGCGTGCGCCGCGGTGCTGGTCACCCCGGACAAGGACCTGGAACGCCGGATGGTGCTGGCCTGTGCGCTGCCGGCCAGCGAGATGATGACCTCCGCCCGGGTGGTCCGGGCCAAGTTGCTCACCGTCGCCCGCGCCGTCGCCGACGCCGCCGTCGCCGAGGGCTGAGACGACAGGACCCCCTCCCGGGTGGGAGGGGGCCGCCGTGCGCGCCGTCGCCGGTCAGCTGCCGATCGGGCCGCCGTCCAGCCGCCAGGTGACCACCACGCCGGGCTTGGCGTAGTCGCCGTCCGGCCAGGTGGAGGCCGGGTTCTCCACCGAGGCTCCGGTGATCTCACCCGGGTGCTGCACCGCCACGAACACCGACCGGTTGTCGCCGGTGATGAACGGTCCGCAGGTCTCCGCGCCGAGCGGCACGGTCAGGAACTGCTTGAGGTGCCCCCGCTCCGGGCCCTCGACGGCAGTGGCGAACAGGCCGTCGTTGCTGCCCAGCGCGTTGCCGTCGGTGGAGATCCAGAGGTTGCCCGTGGCGTCGAAGGCGACGTTGTCCGGGCAGGAGATCGGGGAGACCTTCGCCTTGTCGTACCCGGCGAAGTGGGTGGACGGGTCGGCCGGATCGCCGCAGACGATCGGCAGCGACCAGGCGAACGTCTCCGCCGCGTTGTTGTTGCCGTCCTCGACCAGCTCCAGCACCTGGCCGTGCTTGTTGAGGTTGCGCGGGTTGGCCTCGTCGGCCGCAGCCTTGCCCGCCTTGCCGCGGTCGGTGTTGTTGGTCAGCGCCACGTACACCTTGCCGGTGAGCAGGCTCGGCTCGACGTCCTCCGGGCGGTCCATCTTCGTCGCACCGACCTTGTCCCCGGCCAGCCGGGTGAAGGTGAGCACGTCTGCGGCGGTCATTCCGTCGACGTACGACCGGTTGCCGCTGACCAGCCTGATCCAGCGGCCCCGGCCGTTGAACGCCCCGTCGGCGGGCAGCGCGCCCGACCCGTCGATCTCGGCGGCCGAGTTGCCTTCGAGCTGGGCCACGTACAGGGTGCCGGACTCCAGCAGGGTCAGGTTGTGCCTGCGGGCCACCGACGAGTCGCCGGCCATGAACTTCCTGTCCGAGACGAACTTGTACAGGTAGTCGAACCGCTCGTCGTCGCCCATGTACGCGACCACCCGGCCGTCGCGCGCCACGATGACGTTCGCGCCCTCGTGCTTGAACCGGCCCAGTGCGGTGTGCTTGCGCGGCCGGCTCTCCGGGTCGAACGGGTCGATCTCGACGACCCACCCGAACCGGTGTGCCTCGTTGGGGTGCTTCGCCAGGTCGAAGCGTTCGTCGGCGCGGTCCCACCTGCGGTTGCCGCTCGGATACCGGTCGGTGGTGTTGATGCCGTACCGGGCCAGCCTCGGCCTCAGCTCCTCCGGCACGCCGTCGCCGCCGACGAAGTACTGGTTGAAGTTCTCCTCGCCGGAGAGCACGGTGCCCCACGGGGTGACGCCGCCCGCGCAGTTGTTCAGCGTGCCGACGACCGTGCGGCCCTTCGGGTCGGCGGCGGTCCTCAGCCACGCCGAGCCGGCGGCCGGGCCGGTCAGCTCGAACCTGGTGGCCAGCGCGGTGACCCGCCGGTTGTACGGCCGCCGACCGTCCCCGACCGGCCGCCACTGCCCGGTGCCGTCGACCCGCTCCAGCTCGACCACGCTCATCCCGTGCGCCGCCATGGCGACCCTCACCTGCTCGACGGTGAGCGCGTCCAGGCCGGTGAAGCCGGGGAACATCAGGTCCTCGTTGGTGTACTCGTGGTTGACCACGAGCAGCGCCCGCCGGCCCCGCTTGTCCAGCGGCAGCACGCCGACGAAGTCGTTGTTGTAGCCGAACTGCTTTGCCTGCTTGGCGGCGGTCTGCCGGTACGGGTCGAACTCCGGCGCGCCCGGCACCACCGGGTCGCCCCAGCGGATCACCACGGCGTGGTCGTACCCGTTGGGGACCACCAGCGTGTCGAGCTTGTTCGGCGGGATCGGCTTGAAGGTCAGCGCGCCGCTGCCCACGCCGCCCGGCGGGCGGCCGAACCCGGTGGCCTCCGGCACGACCGGGGCGGCCGGCGCGGCGGACGCGGCGCCCGCCCCGGCCAGCGCACCGGCGGCGGCGCCGCCGAAGCCGAGGACGAGCGCACCCACCGCGCCGGCCCGGACCACGCCGCGGCGGGACACCTCGGCGTCGACCACGTCGCCGAAGTACGGGTTGCCCGAGGAGTTGGGCACCGGGTGGTCACAGGCGTTGCCGCACCGGTACAGACAGGTCATGGCGTCACGGCTGCCGTGGCGCGCGGCGCCCAGCAGGGGAAGCAGCCGGGGACGGTCGCTCATCGGGAGTGCCTCCTGGAGGGAAGTGCGGGGCACGCCGGGATCAACCGTCCGACGTGCGTACCCGGCGGACGCTAGGAGGACGCGGTGAGCGCGGGCCGGCCCGAACGTGAACCGGGCGTGAACACCTGCGCCGGGTGCGCCCGTCGGCCTGCGGGATGAACCGATCGGGGCCGCCGGACGTACTTTCGGGCGAAGGCGTCGCCGGGCCACCGGCGGCGCGACCGCTGGACTCCCCGACGCCCGAGGAGGCCGCCATCAGCGACCACGACGCCCGACTGCTGCGCGCCCTGCACGACGCGCACGCCGACGCGCTCCACGCGCACGCCCTGCGGCTGGTCAACGGCGACCGGACCCGGGCCGAGGACCTGGTGCAGGAGACGCTGCTGCGGGCCTGGCGGCACCCGGAAGCGCTCGACCCGACGCGCGGCTCGGTGCGGGCCTGGCTGTTCACCACCGCCCGGAACCTGGCCATCGACGCCTGGCGGCGGCGCTCCACCCGGGTCGGCGAGGTCTACACCGACGAGCTGCCGGAGCCCTCGGAGGCGGTAGACGAGGCGGAGCGGGCGGTGGAGGCGTGGACGGTGGCCGAGGCGTTGAACCGGCTCAGCCCGACCCACCGGGAGGTGCTGATCGAGTGCTTCTACCAGGGACGCTCGGTGGCCGAGGCGGCGGCGCGGCTGGGCGTGCCACCCGGGACGGTCAAGTCCCGCACCCACTACGCGCTGCGCTCACTACGGTCGGCGCTGGCCGAGATGGGGGTGACCCGTTGACCCGCTGCGAGTTCGCCCACGACGACGGCGCGTACCTGCTGGGTGCGCTGGCCCCCGCCGAACGGGCCGCCTACGAGCGGCACCTGGCCGGCTGCGCCGCCTGCCGGGAGTCGGTGGCCGAGCTCGCCGCGCTGCCCGGGCTGCTCGGCCGGCTCGATCCGGCGGGGATGGTGCCGTCGCTGGAGCCGGCGGCCGAAACCTCCCGGGTGGACAGGCTGCTCGCCGCCGCGCGGGACCGCCGCCGCCGCGATCGCCGGGCCGCCGGCCGCCGGTACGTCGTGACCGCGCTGGCCGCCGCCGTGCTGGCGCTGCTCGCCGGGCTCGGCTCGGCCACCACCCGGCCGGCCGCCGAGGTCACCCCGACGCCGACCCCGCGGGTGCCGATGGCTGCCATGCGGACGGTCGCCGGCGCGGTGCCGGTGCACGCCGAGATCGGGCTGACCGGCACCCCGTGGGGCACCGAGGTCACCATGCGCTGCGGGTACGACCGGCGGGACGGACACCGGGAGGCGTACACCTTCCGGCTGGTGGCGCACGGCCCGGACGGCGCGACGGAGCAGATCGGCTCCTGGCTGGCCGCCCCCGGCGACGACCTGCGGTTCACCGGTGCCACCCACTTCACCGGCGGCGAACTGGTCCGCCTGGAACTCCTCCGCGCCGACGGCACCCCGATCCTCGCCTACGACACCCGCTGACCCCCAACCCCACCCCCGCGCTTTTGCAGTTGGGGCCGGGGCGAATCCGACTAACGCGGCGAACCGGGGGCGGCAAGTGCAAGACCGGCGGGGGTCGCGGCGCGGCGGGAACGGCGGGCATGGCGGAGGGCGTCCGTGGTGAAGACCACCAGGGCCAGCCAGACCAGGGCGAAGCCGGCCAGACGGGCCGGGGGCATCGGCTCGTGGAAGATCAGCACGCCGCAGCCGAGCTGGAGGATCGGCGCGACGTACTGGAGCATGCCCAGCGCGGTGAGCGGCAGCCGGTTGGCCGCGCCGGCGAAGAACAGCAGCGGGATGGCGGTCGCCGCCCCGGCGGACACCAGCAGCGCGGTGTGCCCGGCGGAGACGTGCCCGAACGCGGGGCCGCCGGTGGCGGCGAGCCAGCCGAGGTAGCCGAGGGCGGGCAGGGCCAGCACCGCCGACTCCACGAATAGACCCTCCGCCGCCGGCAGCCCGAGCCGCTTCTTGACCAGCCCGTAGGCGGCGAAGCTGACCGCCAGGGTGAGCGCCAGCCAGGGCAGCCGGCCGTAGTCGACGGTGAGCACGCCCACCGCCGCCGCGCCGATGCCCAGCGCCAGCCACTGGGCGGGGCGCAGCCGCTCGCGCAGCACGGTCACCCCGAGCAGCACCGACACCAGCGGGTTGATGAAGTAGCCGAGCGCGGTCTCCACCACCCGCTCGGAGTTGACCAGGTAGATGTAGGTGCCCCAGTTGAGGGCGATCAGCGCTGCTGCGGCGACGATCCCGGCCAGGGCCCGGGGGCGGCGGGCCAGCGCGCGCAGGAAGCCGACGTTGCGCAACGCGGCGAGCAGCAGCGTCACGAACACCACCGACCAGACGATCCGGTGCGCCAGGATCTCCAACGGCCCGGCCGGCTGGAGCAGCTTGAAGTAGAGCGGGAAGAATCCCCAGAGCAGGTACGCGCCGAGGCCGTAGAGGTATCCGAGGCGGAGCGGGGTCACCTGTCCACCGTAAGGGGTGAACCGGCCCTGGGTTCCTTTCCAGTGAGCTGGCTCACCCGCGCGTCGTACTCCATCCACCGGCCCGGGTCGACCGGGGTGAAGCCGACCTTCGCGTACACCTCGTGCGCGTCGGCGGTGGCCAGCACGATCCGTCGTACGCCGAGCTCGGCCAGGTGGTCGCGGACCGCGCCGGCCAGCCAGGTGCCCAGCCCGTGCCCCCGGGCGACCCGGTCCACGTACACGTCGCAGAGCCAGGCGAAAGTCGCCCCGTCGGTGACCACCCGGGCCACGGCGACCTGGCGACCGTCCCCGGGGCGGTACACACCGAACGGCAGCGAGCCGGCGAACGCCCGCCCCACGGTCTCCCGGTCCCGCCCGAGCGCCCAGTACGCGTCGGTGCAGAGCCAGCGGTGCACCAGGTCGAGGTCGAGCCGGGCCGGGTCGGTGCTGAGCAGGTAACCGTCGTCGCGGGTCAAGGTGATCACGCCCCGACGCTAACCCCGCGGCTGTGGCCCCTCGCCAGCCAATTCCCGCCGACTGGCCTCACCGGCGACGCTCAGTCGCGGTCGAGCAGGACGCCCAGGAGCCAGGTGACGACGCCGACGAGGAGCGCGCCGAGCACCGCCGCCGGCCAGAAGCCGTCCACGTGGAACGGCAGCCCGGCCTCGCCCGCGATCCAGCTCGACAGCAGGAAGAGCAGGCCGTTCACCACCAGCGCGATCAGGCCGAGGGTCAGCAGGTAGAAGCCGCAGCCGACGGTCTTGATGACCGGCTGGAGCACGGCGTTCACGACGCCGAAGATCACGGCGACGAGGACCAGCGTGACGACCGCCTCGGTGGCCGAGCCCGTGTCGAGCGTGATGCCCGGGATGAGCAGGGTGGCCAGCCAGAAGGCCAGTGCCGTGCTGCCCAGCCGGATCAGTAGTCCCTTCAGGAAACCCATGGCCACGGATGGTGCCACGGACCCGCCACCGACGGAACCCGCGACCGGCCGGGTGGACCACGCCGGTTCAGCCCCGTCCCGGCCGGCCGACCAGTTGCGACTCGATCGGGGTGGGCGAGAGCAGCGCCCAACGCAGCGCCCGCCGGTTCACCACCGCCACCATGTCCTCCCGGATCCGGGTCAGCCAGTCCGCCGATCCGCCGAGGCCGAGCGCGGCCCCGGCGAGCGCGGCCTCGGCAGGGCTCAGCGGTTGCAGCACCACCAGGTCCGCCCGGCTCAACGGGTCGGCGTCGGCCGGGGTGAGGTCGTCCCGAACCACCAGGGTGGACTGCCAGGCCGGCACCGGCCCGGCGGACGGGGGCACCGGCCCGGCGTCCACCACGAGCAGCAACGGCCGCAGCGCAGAGGCGGGGCCGCCGCCCAGCGGCCGGCCGGTGGGCAGCACCGGGATCGACCCGTCGGGTGTGCCGACGCCCCGGACGAACCGCTCCCACGCCCGCGGCCGGGTCGTCTGCACCGCCACCCGGGCGCCCAGTGCCATCGCCCGCAGGGCCACCAACTGGGCGGCCCGGACCCCGCCGACCAGCATCAACCGGGTGCCCTCCGGCCGGAACAGGCGGATCGTCACGGCCTCGCCGCGCCGGTTGGCGCCCACCATCAGCCCGGCCTCGCCGACCGGCAGCTCCAGCGCGTCCACGGCGGCGGCGTCGACCGGGCTGCCCGGGACCGCCGGGGCGAGCGGCAACGTGCCGGCCAGCGCCGGAAGCTGTTGGCCGTCGAGCCGGTCCACGTCGCCGCCGGCCGAGTCCACCAGCCCCCGCAGGGCCTGCGCCGCCACGGACAGCTCGCCGAGCGTCCAGGCTGCCAGCCGTACGGTCAGCTCGGCCGGCGGCCCCGCGCCGTCGACGCCCGTGTGGGGGCCGACGCAGAGCGAGACCGTGGTCGCCGCCGCCGGCAGGACGAGCAGCCGGTGGACCAGCCGTCGCCCGCCGTCGGTGCGCACGTCCGGCACGCGGCACACCCGGAACGTGGTCTGCCACAGCGCCCCGGTGCGCACCGCCGGCCAGGACTCCAGCACGGGGTCGCCGTCGTCGCGGTGGGCCAGGTCCGCGAGTACGCGCAGTGTGGCGTGCGCGCCGAGCGGGCGGACGGTCACCGGCCCGAGCCGGCGGACGATCCGCCGGACCACGCCGGAGAGGGCGATCCGGAGGTCCTCGTCGGTCCACCCGACGACGCGCAGTACCCGGACCGCGAGCAGTGCCCGGTCCCGCCCCGCCAGTCGTCCCTCGGTGAGCTGCCGGTACGACGTCGCCACCGTGCCGCCGCCGGACGTGGCGGCCGGCGCGGGTGAGCCGGTGAACAGCAGCTGGAGCCGGACCGGGGGCAGCTCCGGCGAGGCCGGCGGCAGCAGCGTCGACGGCGCGGGGAGGCCGCGGGGGCCGTCGCCGAGCAGGTCGCCCGGGTCGCCGATCTCCAACACGGCGGTCAGCCCGCCTGCGTCGTCGATTACCGCGGCCGGGCCGCCGCCCAGCTCCGCCGCGCGCACCGCCGCGCCGGGGGAGAGCAGTGCCAGCAGGCCGTCCGGGCCGGCGGTGGGCGCCGGGGCGCGTCGTCGGCGGAGATGGCCGACGGCGACGCCGAACCAGCTGACCAGCCAGCGGCCCCGGATCCGCACCCACGAGCCCGCCAGCAGCGCCGCGGCCAGCAGCACGGCGACCCCGGTCGCCGCCGTGCCCCGGCCGAACCCGGCGGCGACCAGCGCCACCGCCACCTGTGAGGCGACCACCTGGCCGGCCCGCCGCCCGGCCGACGGTCGCGGGGCAGGTATCCACTGTGGGGGCAGCGGCTGCCGGTGCGCCGGCTGGTCCACAGCGGTGGTCATGGTCGTGCTGGCCGTCACCGCGCCTCCCCAGCGCTCGCCCGGCGACGCCGGGCGGAGTCGCGGCGTCGGTGCGGTCGGTGCCGCAGCGTCATCGTATGACTCCGGCCCGGCGCGGGAGACCCGCGGTTGTCCACAGGGGAGCGCGGCGGGGTAGCACAACAGCCACCGTGCGGCTACCGTCAGCGACGAGTTCGCTGAGTCCTCACCCGCACCGGCGCCGCCCGCCGGCGGGCGAGCGGCGCGTCCGCCACGGGCGCGGCCGACGGCCAGCCACCCATCGAGGAGACGAGGTGACGTCCGGGTGTCCCAGACCCAGGCAGAAGCCGCGGTGATGCAGCAGACCGCCGCGAAGTTCGAGCAGGTGGACCAGTCCCTGCAGGCCATGCTGACCGGCCTGCTGGCCGAGCTGGAGGTGTTGCAGCAGGCCTGGCGGGGTGCCGGTGGGCGCTCGTTCGAGCAGGTGAAGCGGCAGTGGTCGCAGGACCAGGCGGCGTTGCAGCGGGCGCTGCGGGAGACCGCGTCCGCCATCCGCACCGCCGGCCAGCAGTACGACGCCTCCGACAACGAGGCCGCCAGCCGGGTCGCCGGCACCAACCGCGGCATCCAGTTGCCGCTGTAGCACCTTCCCGGAAAGGGGATCATCCGATGGACCACGGTGTGCTGGTCGTCAACTTCGCCGCCCTGCATCAGGCCGGCGCGGACATCCAACGGGCGCTGAAGACGCTGGACGACCAACTCGGGCAGCTCGAACGGGACGCCGCGCCGCTGGTGGCGGGCTGGGACGGCGAGGCCCGGCAGGCGTACGAGCAGCGCCAGACCCGGTGGCGGTCCGCCTCGCAGGACCTCCAGGCGATGTTGCGCGACATCAAGCTCGCCGTCGACGACTCCGCGTCCGACTACCTCGACACCGAGAAGCGGAACGTCAACCTGTTCCAGTGAGCCGTCCCCGGCGGCGTCCGGCGGAAGTCGGGTGCCGCCGGGGATGTCCGGGCTGTCCTGCGGCGCTCCGGTTCGACGGGGTGCCGGGCGGGGGTCAGGGCGCCGGCCGCCAGCGTCGGCGCGCGGCCCGGGGGAGCACCACGGCAAGCAGCACCACGCCCGCCCCGGCGGCGCCGGTGACGGCGACGACGGCCAGCGCCCGGTCCCGGGCCGCCGCGCGTCGGGCCTGCCGGGCGAGCAGGGCGGGATCGGTCCGGTCCGCCGGCAGCGCCCCGACGCCACGCTTCCGGCCCGCCGGGCCCGCGCCGGTCTCGGTCACCGCCCGGTACGGGTTGAGCACCCCGGCGCCGTACCCGTCGCCCGAGCCGTCACCGGGGGCCGGATCGGCCGTCGCGACGATCCGCTGCGTCACCTGGGCGGCGGTCAGTTCCGGCCGGTACTCCCGGACGAGCGCCGCGGTGGCCGCCACGAACGGGGCGGCGTAGCTGGTGCCCTCGGCCCGGCGGTGGCCCTGCCCGGGCCCCGCCGTCAGCACCTCGCCGCCGGGGGCGACCAAGTCGACGTACGGGCCGGCCTGCGAGAAGTCGGCCCGTCGACCGTCGGGGCCGATCGCGCCCACGCCGAGCACCCCGTCGTACGCGGCCGGGTACGGGCGGGGGTTCCCGCCGTCGTGCAGGTTGCCGGCGGCGGCCACCACGACCACGTCCCGGTCCACCGCGTAGCGGACCGCCGCCCGGACGGCGGGGTGGTCGACGTACAGCACGAGGGAGAGATTGAGCACGTCGGCGTCGTGGTCGGCCGCCCAGCGGATCGCCCGGGCGAAGTCCGTCGCGCCGACCGTCCGCCCCGCTTCGCCTCCCTCGACGACCTGCTGCTCGCTGACCCGCACCGGCAGGATCCGGGCGCGGGGGGCGAGCCCCTGGAACGCGACGCCGGCACGCGGCACGGCGGCGATGACGCTCGCCACGCCGGTGCCGTGCCCGGCGCAGTCCCGGCTGCCGTCGCCCCCCGGGTCGAGGAAGTCGGCTCCGTCGAGGACCCGGCCGGCCAGTTGCGGGTGCCCCCGGTCCACCCCGGAGTCGATCACGGCGACGGTGATCCCGGCCCCCGTTGCCAGGGCGGCGAGCCGCTCGGGGGCGTACCGGCGCTGGGGCCAGGGGGTGGCCGCGATGGGCCGGACGGGCGCGAGCGGGGTGGCACACCCCGGCACCGCCGCTCCTCGGAGGCCCGCCAGGTCGATCCTGTTCGCCGCGCCCGCCGGCTCGGCCACGCGCGGTCCGCCTCCCTCGCCCACCGGGTCGACCGTGCCCGGCCGGTTAATCGGGGGCCACGGGTCGGCCACGCGCGTGGGAGTGGCGGGCAGCATGACCAACAGGGCCGCCGCCGCGGCGGCGAGGACCGGTCGCGCGGTGGGCCGGGGCATCGATCGCCTCCGTATCGTGTCGGCTCCGGAACAGGATGTTAGTCCCACCCGGATCGTCCGGCGGGGCGTCACCGGCCAGCCATTGTGATCTTGTTACCACCTTGTAGGTTGTACGCGATGCCTATGGCCTGTTCACGGGAGGAGAGGTGGCCGTGACCGACTGGGAGCCGGCTACCGAGGCCGAAGCGGCGATGCGGGATGCGCTCCGCGCCAACGACCAAGAGCTCTACTTCCGCGTGCTGGCCCGCACCGAGCTGCTGCTGCCGGTCTCCACGCAGGCGCTGGCCGGGCAGGCCCCGATGGGCTGGGGGACCTGGACCACGGGCGGGCGTACGCACGTGCTGGCGTTCACCTCGCCCGCCGCGTTGCAGGCCTGCCTGGGCGGGAACCCGGCGGCCAACCGCCGCAGTGCGTACGCCGATCTCGCCGTCGACTGGCCCAACCACGAGTGGTGGCTGGCGGTCAACCCGGGCCTGCCCATCGAGGGGTATCTTCCCGCCTGGTTCGTCTCCCAGCTGTCCCGGGGCGACGTGCGGCTGCCCGGCCGCACCATGGGCGCCCGGGCCCGCCTGGAACGCGCGGAGAACGTCGCCAGGACCAGGGCCACCGCGGTGGTGCCCGGCCGGGACGCCCCCACGTCGCCGGCGTCGAGCCTGCCGGAGCCGTCGGTCGCGGGACCACCACCGGGCCGCCCCACGGCCGAGCTGTCCGCTGCCGCCGAGGCGCCCACCGCCCCGCTGACCACCGCCCCGCTGACCACCGCCCCGCCGGAGCCGGTACTGCCCAACTCGGTCCCGCCCGCGCCGGTCCCGCCCGGGCCGTCGTACCGGTCGCCGGGCAGCGCGGGCGAGCCCGCCGCCGGCGGGCCGTACCGGGCCGGGGGCGTGTCCGGCCGACCGGGTCCCGCCGTGGCCGGAGGGCCGGACGACGCCGAGGCGACCCGCGCCGACGCCGCACCGTCCGGATCGGCGTGGCTGAACGTCTCCCGGCGGCGTACGCCCGATGCGCCCCCCATCGGCGAGGTGGCAGCGGGCGGGGGCGGGAACGGCCGGGCCCCCGAGCCTCCGGCGCCGCCCACCCCGCCCGCCTCCTTCTTCGAGCCGGCGTCCGGCCGGAGCCGAGCTGCCCGGCCGATCGGGGAGCCCCGTCGCCCCGCTGAGCGCGCCGCCCCGCCATCCCGGTTCGCCGGGGGTGGCCAGCCCTTCCCTCGGCGACGTCCGGCCTCGGACCCGGCCACCGAGCAACCGCCGCATGCCTTCCACCCGGCCGCACCCGCTGAGCCGTCGACGGTGGCGTTCCCGCCCGCCGGTGCGTTCCCGCCCGCGCCGCAGCCCGAGCCGTTTCGTCCCGGTGGCGTCGGCCCCGACGAGGTCACCCGGGCGTTTCGCCCCGACGGCGGTGGCTCGGAGGAGGTGACCCGGGCATTCCGGTCCGGGGACGTCGGGCCCGGAGAGCGGACGCAGGCCCTGCGTACCGGCGCCGCCGAGGAGGTCACCCGGGCGTTCCGGCCCGGGGAGGTGACCCCACCGGGTCCCGGCCCTGTCGACGCCGGGGACCCCACCCAGGCCCTGCGTCCCGGCGGCGGGGCACCGCCGCCGGCGGAGCCCGTCCGGGCGTTCCGGCCCGTCGCGCCGGCGGACGAGCCGAC
>NZ_JBEOWQ010000008.1:0-3544 GCF_040296145.1 Micromonospora sp. NPDC002296 | reverse complement strand
CCCGTCCCTTCGGCGTGCCCGGTGGCGTGGTGCCGGACGAGCCGACCCGTCCCTTCGGCGTGCCCGGTGGCGTGGTGCCGGACGAGCCGACCCGTCCCTTCGGCGTGCCCGGTGGCGTGGTGCCGGACGAGCCGACCCGTGCCTTCGGCGTGCCCGGTGGCGTGGTGCCGGACGAGCCGACCCGTCCCCTCGGGGCTGATGGTGTCGGGCCCGCAGGCGGGCTGCCACATCGTCGACCCGGGGCCGGCGCCGCCCAGGCGTTCCCGCGCCCCCGCCCCGGGGCGGACGGGGAGGAGCCCACCCGATCCGTTGCGGAGCAACCCGTCGCCGCGCCGGTCGAGGAGATGGCGGAGGAGTTGCCGGCGTCGGTCGTCGAGCCGGTCTCCGGGCCGCCCGCGTCCCGCCGTTCCTTCTCGCCCATCGTCATCGAGGGCACCATCATCGAGGCGCGGGACCTGCCGGCGACCGAGCCGGGCGTCGCCCCCGGCCCGTCCCTCTTCGGCGGCACCCCGTCGGCGGCCCCGGCCTCGACATCGATGCCCGACCTCGGCGGGCTCGACCCGGTGCCCGAGCTCGACCGGATCGACCCGGTCTCCGACCTTGGCTGGCCCGCGCCGCCGTCCCTCCCCGACCACGCCGGCGCGGTCTCCGAACCGTCCGCCCCGGACGACCCGGACCCGACGGCCCCGCTGTTCCCCCCGTCGACGCCACCCGCGCCGGACGTGTCGGCCGGGTCCCTGTTCCGCCCGGCCACGTCCGGCGTTACCGACCCCGGGCCGGCCGGCGGCGCGGTGCCGGCTACGGCCCCCGAGCCGGCCACGGCCCCTGAGCCAGCCGTGGACCCCGAGCCGGCTGCGGCCATCGAACCGGCCGTCGATGCCGTGTCGACCGGGCCCCTGCCGGGCCCGCCGCCGTCCACCGGGGAGTCGGACCTGGGGGCCACCGGGGAGCCGGACCCGGCGAGGGCCGGGGAGCCGGTGGCGGCCCGGGAACAGGAACAGGCGGCGTCGGCAGCCTCGGTGGACGACTTCCGGCCGGCGAACGAGGTGGAGGAGGACCTGCTCGCCGCCGCCGGCACCGGCAGTACCGACAGCTTCCTCTCCACGCTGCTGCTGGCCCGGGTGCTGCTGCCGGTGGCGCCCGACTCGGCCACCGACAGCCGGCCGGGGGACCCGGGCTTCGTCTGGCGGACCGAGCGGCTGGACGGCGAGACGTACGTCGTGGTCCACACCTCCCCGCAGCGGCTGGCCGACCACGTCGACGAGCCGGTGGAGACGGTACGGGTCAAGTTCGTCCAGCTGATCCGCTGCTGGCCCGACGACGCCTGGTCGTTCGCGGTGAACCCGAACACGCCGGTCGGCGCGAAGCTGCCCGGCGAGCAGATCGTGGCGCTGGCCAACTGGGCCGCCGAGGTGGGGCTCGGCGACGACGCCGGGAGCGAGCCGGAGCCCGAGCCGGAGCAGGCCGTTGAGGCGTCCACGGGTGCCGTCCGGCACGTCCCGCCGCCCGTGGACCCGAACCGGCCCGTGGTGATGCAGAAGGCGATCGCCCCGAGCCAGCTCACCTACTACCTGGAGCGCGGCTACGACCGGGTCTCCGGCTTCGTGCACCGGGCCAACGAGCTGGCCCACCTGAACAGCCCCGCCCAGTTGCACGACGCGCTGGGTCTCGGGTACCCGGACTCGCCGTTCTCCCGGGACGCCGCGCAGATCTACGTGCTGCGCTGGCCGGCCCACCGGCCGAGCCTCTACCGGATCCCCTACGGCGGGCAGAACGAGGGCGCCATGCGGGCCATGGAGGGCTGGGTCATAGAGCGTCCACCGTTCCGCGGAAACGGCTTCGCCCCGGGCGACAGCAGCGACGTGGTGGCGGAGTTCAAGGTGGACAGCGCCCGGCTGCCGCACGGCGCGGAGCTGTGGCGGATCGGCGCGGACGGCACCGAGCGCGTGGTCGCGATCCTGGACACCGACGCCCTGCTCTGGCGACAGGTCGGTGAGTCCTGATGCGCGACGGATACGTGGCCCGCTGGCGTGGGCGTGAGTACCAGGCCAGCCCGGACGGTGACGACGTCCGGCTGTACCAGCCGGAGCCCGGCGACGGGTTCGAGGAGATCCGCCCCGGCCGGTACGTCCGGGTGGTCCCGGTGACCGAGGTCGACGAGCTGGCGTACGTCCGGGCCACCTGCACCTGGCAGGGGCAGCCGTTCATCGTGCTGGCCGAGCACGACGGCTGGCTGCGGGTGGAGTACACCGGCGGGCGCTGGCCGGTCGCTCGGGCGATGGGGCTGGAGGTCTTCGACTTCGGGGTGTACCAGGGCTGGGCCCCGGCCCGCGAGGTCGCCGAACTGCGCGAGCAGCGCCTCTGACAGCACGGGGGTGCGAGCGGGTCACCCGGCGCTCTGAGCCGGCCGCCGACTGACCTCCGCCGGTCAGGACTTGGCCCAGCGCAGGATCTCGCCGAGCACCACGTCCCGGGCCTCGACGTGCGGGAAATGCCCGACGCCGTCCAGCAGCCGCCACTCGTAGGGGGCCACCACGTACCGGCCGGAGCCCTGGGCGGTACGTGGCAGGGAGGCGACGTCCAGTGCGCCGTGCAGTTGGAGCGTCGGGGTGATCAGGGGCTTCTGCATCAGCCGGACGAACCGGTAGCCGTGCAGCCGCAGCACCGACCGGAACGCCCACCGGTAGCCCTCCAGTGCGCAGAACGCGGCCTGCGGGATCCGCATCGCCTCCCGGCAGCGCTCGGCGTACGCCTCGAAGTCGGGCCCGTCCACCCAGCGCGGCCCGCCCCAGCGGCGCAGTGCCTCCTCGACGGCCGCCGCGTCGTCCCGGGTGAGCACGTGCTCGTACCGGGGCAGCTGGAATTTCAGGGTGGGTGTCGAGGCGGTGAACTGGCCGCGCGGGTCGGCGAAGATCGCCGCCCGGAGCCGGAGCGGGTGCGGGGCGCCGAGCACCACGAGCCGGCGGACCAGCGACGGGTGGAACGACGCGACGGTCCAGGCGATCATGCCGCCGGCCCCGGTGCCCACCACGGTGGCGGAACGCTCGCCGAGGCCGCGGATCAGGCCGGCGACGTCGGCGGCGAGGGTGTAGCCGTCGTACCCACGCGGGGGCTTGTCGCTGGCACCGTAGCCGCGCAGGTCGACCGCGACCGCCCGGAAGCCCGCGTCGGCCACCGCCGGGAGGATGTCGTGCCAGGCCCACCAGTGCTCGGGAAAGCCGTGCAGGAAGAGCACCATCGGGCCGGTGCCGGCCTCGACCACGTGGAAGCGGCTGCCGTTCGCGCCGACGAACCGGTGCGTCCACGGCCCCTCGGTGAGGACACAGGTCTCGTCGACGGCCCCGCCACGCTGCTCGGTCATGCCCACAGCCTATGACCCCGACGCTCCGGTCCGTCCCGGCGTTCCCGTCGGTCGGTGGTTCCTCTACGGAAAGGGCGATGCCCGGGCAGGTGGACTGCCCGGGCATCGCGGTGGTGCGGTCGATCAGTGGATCAGGAGAAGCGGACCTTGACCGAGGTGCCGTTCTGCTCCAGCACCTTGATC
>NZ_JBEOWQ010000007.1:0-216323 GCF_040296145.1 Micromonospora sp. NPDC002296 | reverse complement strand
GCCCGCGCGTACCTCCAGGTCGGCGACCCGCTCGCGGCCGGGCGCGTGCTGGTCGAGGCCCACCGGACCGCGCCGGCCGAGGTCCGGTTACGGCCGGTGGCCCGTACGGTGATCGCCGACCTGGTGCGCGGCGGGCCCGTCCCGGCCGACGTGGCGCACCTGGCCACGGCCGTCGGAGTCGCGTGAGGACCGCCCGCGCCGGATTCCCGTCCGGTTCCGCGCGACCGGCCGCAGTCAGTCCAGGTGCGGCAGGATGTGCCCGAGGTTCTCCTTCTTCGCCCTCAGGTAGGCGCGGCACGCCTCGTTGGGCGGGTCGACCAGCAGCGGCACCCGCTCGGAGATCCTGATCCCGCCGGCCGTGAGGCCGTCGACCTTCTTCGGGTTGTTGGTCATCAGGCGGATCGCGCGGTCGCCGTTGAGGTCCCGGATCATCTCGCTCGCCGACCGGTACTCGCGGATGTCCAGCGGGAGGCCGAGAATGTCGAACGCCTCCATCATGCCGACGTTCCGGTTGGCCTCGACCTCGATGAGTTTGACCTTCTGGAACAGGCCCAGGCCGCGCCCCTCCTGGTTGGACAGGTAGACCAGGAGGAAGTGGGGCTGCTGCGCGCCGATCCGTAGCGCCTCGGTCAACTGGGCGCCGCAGTCGCAGGAGTTCACGCCGAACGACTCCCCGAACAGGCACGGCGACTGCACGCGCACCAGAAGGTCGTCGGCCGGAAGGTCGCCCCGGGTGATGGCGAAAAGGAAACTGCCGTCCTTGTTGTAGACCGTCACCTCGAACTGCCCGAAAACGGTCGGCCGGGAGAATCGAGCAATCCGTTGGATCGCGACTACTTCCTCATTCATGGACACCCCTGGTGAATCGATCGCCTGGTTCGTCGGGCACGACGGACAGCCCCACCCGGGCCACGCCGGAGAAACGTCATGCCTCCGGCACCTGTCGCAGCGTCGGCCCCGGGGGCGCTGCGCGCGGCCGGGGCACCAGGGCCCCGGTGCTGATGTTGTAGGCGGCCATGCCCGCCGCCTGGGCGCTGGCGACGCCCTCCTCGGCGTCCTCGTACACCAGGCAGTCGCCCGCGTCGACGCCGAGCCGGCGCGCGGCCAGCGCGTAGATCTCCGGCGCGGGCTTTCCACGCGTGACGTCGCTCCTGGTGACGACGACGGGGAACAGCGGGCTGAGCCCGGTCGCCGCGAGACCGACGGTGATGGAGGCGGTCGACGCGTTGGAGCCGATCGCCAGTTTCTGCCCCCGGGCGGCGGCGGCACGGGCGACGTCGGCGACGGGGGTGTTGACCACGAGGCTCGGCGCGGCCTCGATCACGTGCGCCCGGAACCGGTCGGTGATCACGGCGACCGGAGCCGACAGCGGCCCGAACTGCCGCTCCCACAGCACCAGCAGGTCCGGCACCGAGATGGCCTGGCGCAGCCAGTACCACCCGGGGTCGAGCGTCGCGCCGTGCTCGCGCATCGCGGCGGACAGCGCCCGGAAGTTGAGCTCCCGGCTGTGGACGAGTGTGCCGTCCCAATCGAAGATCAGCGCGGCATAGCCGGTGCCGTCGGGCATCGTCGAAGGCACCTGGGGCGGGGCGCTCACGACGGCACAGTACATCGACACCAGTGGACGCCCGAAGCGTCCGAGCATCCATTTCTCGTCGAGTGACGCCGACCCGACAGAACCGGGGACGCCACGAGCGCCGGGACGTGAGCCGACCCGTTCGGACGACCTTTCCCTCTCCTTTCCCGGCGGGCCGACGCCGGCCGTCCACATTCTCCGCAAGAGGCGGCCGGCTGCTTCACCACATTGACGAAACGATCCATCATGTACCGGTGGACAAGGATGGGACGCGGCGCGGGAAGTGGCCCCTGCTGGCCCGGATCGGATTCGGGCTCGCCGTTTTCGGCCTGGCGCTCGTCTGCGTGACACTACCGGTCTGGGCGCTGACCGCCGGCGACCTCGAAATGGTCGCCGGCTGGGCGAACATCCTGGCATTCCCGGTGGCCGTGCTCGGCCTGACGCTCGTCCTGGGCGACCGGAGGAGGAACCGCGCGAAGGCCGCGTCACCCGCCGGGCCGACGGGCGGCGGTCCGCGACGGCCGTGGATGGCGCCCCCGCTGGACAGGATGGTCGAGCGGCCCGAGCTCGGCGGTCGCCTGGTGCGGGTGCTGACCGCCGGGACCCCCGCCGAGGTGGGGCTGACCACCGGCCTGCAGGGGGCGGGCGGGTTCGGCAAGACGTGGCTCGCCACGTGGGCGTGCCACCAGCCCGAGGTCCAGCGGCGGTTTCCCGGCGGGCTGCTCTGGGTCACCGTGGGTCAGGAGGCGCACGGCACCGACCTGACCGTCCGCGTCAACGACCTCATCTTCGCCCTGTCCGGGCAGCGCTCGGCCATCTCCGACCCGGACGCCGCGGGGGCGGAGCTGGGCCGCCTGCTGGACGAGCGCGGGCCCGTGCTGCTCGTCGTGGACGACGTCTGGGTGGAGGCGCAGCTGCGCCCCTTCCGGTACGGCGGCCGGTCCTGCACCCGGTTGGTCACCACCCGCGTCCCGGATGTCCTGGCCCACGGCGAGCGCATCCCGGTCGACGCGATGACCGCCACCCAGGCCCGGGAGCTGGTGGCGAGCGGGGTCACCGAGCTGCCGCCGCACCTCGTGAACCAGCTCGCGCAGCTCGCCGGGCGCTGGCCGATCCTGCTCAACCTCGTCAACGGCGCGGTGCGCCGCCGGATCGCCCACGGCCAGCCCGCCGCCGAGGCCGCCCGGGACGTCGCGCAGCAGCTCCGGGCCGAGGGCCCCGGGGCGTTCGACCCCGGGCGGTCACCGGAACGCAACCAGGCCGTCGAGGTCACCGTGGGTGCCAGCATGGCCCTGCTGAGCCCCGACGACCAGCGGCGGTACGTCGAGCTGGGGATCTTCCCCGAGGACGTGCCGATTCCCCTGGACGTGCTCGAACTCCTGTGGCCCGACCGGCGGGCGGCGGCGCTCTGCGACGAACTGGTCGGGCTCGGCCTCGCCGCCGACTACCGCCTCGACTGGCCCGGCCCCCGGCTGGTGATGCACGACGTCGTACGGGCCTACCTCCAGACCCGCTGCGTGGGCGTCACCTGGAGCGCGGCGCACCAGCGCCTGGTCGACAGCGCCACGGGGCTGCTCCCCCCGGGGCAGGCGACGCCCCGGCCGTGGTGGCGGCTGCCGCACGGGCGGGCTACCTGTGGCGCTACCTCCCCTACCACCTGGCTCAGGCGGGCCGGCGGGACGAGTTGGAGGCCCTGCTCCAGGACCTGCGCTGGGCGGAGGCCAAGACCCTCAGGTTCGGCTCGTCCGCCCCGGTGGAGGTGGACCTGGCGCTCGGCGGCAGCCCCGTCACCGGCCTGCTGCGCCAGGAGATCTCGGCGGCGGCCCCGCTGCTGGGCCCGATCAACCCGCCGCCCGCCCTGGGCGCGACCCTGGCCAGCCGGTTGCACGGCGTACCAGGGCTGGAGGACGTCGTCGACCGGTACCGCGCCACCCTGCCCCGGCCCCGGCTGGACCCGGCGCTGCCGCTGCCGGACCGGCCCGACCGCAGCGCGCCGTCCCGCCCGGGCCACACCGGCGGCGTGACCAGTTGCGCGTTCTCCCCCACCGCCCCGCTGCTCGCGACGAGCAGCGACGACGGCACGGTGCGGCTGTGGAGCCTGAGCGACTGGGCCGAGCAGGCGATCCTCACCGGGCACACCGGCGGCGTCTGGGACTGCGCGTTCTCCCCCGACGGCACCCTGCTGGCCACGGCCAGCACCGACTGGACGGTGCGGATCTGGCGGGTCGCCGACGGCGTCCAGACCGCCGTGCTGCACGGGCACACCGACTGGGTACGGAGCTGCGCGTTCTCGCCCGACGGCACACTCGTCGCCTCGACCGCCGCCGACGGCTCCGTGCGCCTGTGGCGGACCGCCGACGGCAAGGAGGCCGCCGTCCTGACGGGTCACACCAGCGAGGTGCGCGGCTGCGCGTTCTCCCCGGACGGCACCCTGCTGGCCACGGTCAGCACCGACCGTACCGGCCGGCTGTGGCGGGTCGCGGACGGCACCGAGCAGGCCGTCCTCACCGGGCACCCGGGCGGGCTCTGGGGCTGCGCCTTCTCCCACGACGGCACCCTGCTGGCGACCACCAGCCCGGGCATGGTGCGACTGTGGCAGGTCGCCGACCCCCGCCGGCACGTCACGATGACCGGCGCCGCCGACGAGATCAACAGTTGCTCGTTCTCCCCGGACAGCGCCCGCCTGGCGACGACCAGCTACGGCCGGGTCTGGCTCTGGAGTGTGGCCGACGGGGCCAGGCTGAAGACGGTCACCGGCCACACCGGGGCGGTCTGGAAGTGCGCCTACTCCCCCGACGGCTCCGTGGTCGCCAGCGTGAGCAACGACCAGACGATCCGGGTGTGGGCCGCCGACGACCTCGCCGAGGTCCGCGTGCTCGGCACCCGCAGCGACAAGGTGAACAGTTGCGCCTTCTCCCCGGACGGCACCCTGTTGGCGACGACCAGCTACGACGGGACCGTACGGCTGCGCGGGGCCGCCGACGGCGTCGAGCGCGCCACGCTCGTCGGCCACCGCAGCCGGGTCATCAGCTGCGGCTTCTCCCCGGACGGCCGGTTGCTGGCCACGACGAGCTACCAGACCGCCCGGGTGTGGCGCGTCAACGACCACCAGTTGGCCCGCGAGATCGTCGCGCACACGGACTGGGTCCGCAGTTGCGCGTTCTCCCCCGACGGCAGCCTGCTCGCCACCGCCAGCGCCGACCGCACCGTACGGCTGTGGAACGTGGCCGACGGCGCCGAGGTGGCCGTGTTCACCGACCCGTCGCGGGGGTTCCGCAGTTGCGCGTTCTCGCCGGACGGCACCCTGCTGGCCGCCGCGAACGCCAGCGGGCAGGTGCGGATCTGGCGGCTGCGCGACGGCCGTGAACACCTGGTGATCTCGGGGCACACCAGCAGCGTCGCCAGTTGCGTGTTCTCCCCCGACGGCAGCCTGCTCGCCACGGCCAGCGGGGACCGGTCCGTCCGCCTGTGGCGGGTCGCGGACGGCAGCCAGAAAGGCGTCCTCGTCGGCCACCACAGTTGGGCCGACCGGTGCGCCTTCTCCCCGGACGGCACCCTGCTGGCCACCGCCAGCAACGACCAGACCGTACGGCTGTGGGACGTCGCCACCGGCGACTGCCGGTGCGCGCTCCGGGTGGCGGGACCGGTGGTCTGGGTCGCGTGGCACCCGAGCGGGTCGCTGCTCTGCACCGTGGGGGCCGCCGGCGTCTACCTCCTGCACTACCGGGACTGACCTGCCTCACCTGGCCTGTCTCGGTGCTGCCGCGCTCATCCGCCGCGAGCGGCGGGCCGCCCGCACCAGGCCGGTGAGCACCGGGGGAACGTGATCGTCTGTCAGTCCTCCCCGACCACGGTCAGGTCGTCGCCGAGGGCCGCGGCGATGGCTGCGGCGCGCGAGTGGTCGTCCAGCCTGCGGGTGAGGTACGCGCAGGCGTGGTGGTGGGTGAGTGACCACCAGGCGGCGGAGCCTCCGATGCCACCTTTGGCGATCTTGCCGCGGTCGCGGATGAACCCGAGTGTCCAGGTGAGTCTGGTGCCGAATACCTCGTCGTGTCCGGTGACCTGGGATCTCAGCAGCTCCGCGTGCAGGTCGGGACCGAGTAGCTGACGCAGGGGCCCGTCGTCGCTGGTGAGGTGGGCGAAGAAGCCGGCCATGGCGGTTGCGGTGGTGTGCAGGTTGACCGCCGCGAAGACCGACTGACGCCAGATCCTGGAGTTCGCCCGCGTGGTGTCGAGCGGGCCCGCGGGGATCCGCAGCCACGGGGCCGCGTGGAGCTGGGTCGGCCAGTCCGGGCTCGCGTACTCCAGGTCGGCGACGCGGTCCAGGGCGCCGTCCGGTACGCCGAACCACGCGTCCAGCCCGAGTGCGGGGCGTACGACGCCGTCGTACACCTCCTGAAGCGTGGTGCCGGCGGCGGCGCGCAGGATGCCGTCGATGAGGTGGCCGTAGGTGAGCGCGTGCTCTCCCAGCGACGTGCCGGGCACGTACTCCGGTGCCGCCTCGGCCAGGCTCGCCCGCAGGGCGGTGTCGTCGAGCAGGTCGAGGGTGGCGGCCTCGGCCGGGAACCGGGGTTGACCCGCCTGGTGGGTGAGCACCTGACGCAGCGTGGTCCGTTCCTTGCCTCTGACGCCGTATTCCTTCCAGTAGGTGGCGATCGGCTCGTCCAGGGACAGCGCGCCGTCGCGGACGGCGATCAGGGCGGCGAGTGTGGCGAAGACCTTGGACAGTGAGTACGGCTGTACCAGGGTGTCGTCGCGCCAGGGCCGTCGCCGTTCGGGGTCGGCCCAGCCGCCGCTGAGCCGGACGACCTCCCGGCCGTCGCGCCAGACCGACACTCCCGCCCCGGTTTCCCGACCGTCGTCCAGTAGTTGTTGGAAGACCTGGCGCACCGCGTCGTACCCGTGCTCGGCGAACCCTTCGGCCTGAACCATTTCCGCCTCCCCGCTTCGCGGCAACTGGATGCTGCGGGGCCCCGGGACAAGCGGTGGTCGTTCCGGCGGCAGCGCAGACAGCCTCTGACGTCACAGACACACCTCGGACAGATCGAGGCACGCCATGTGCACGATACCCTCCGGGGGTATATGAGGCAAAGGGCTGCACATCATCGCGGACCGCTCCGGACGCCCGATCCGGGCTTCACCTGCCCCACCCGGCGCCGTGCACGACCCGACCGCCGCCCGCACCAACGATCTGATCGAAGATGCTCAATTTCGGACAGTGTCGGGAATCCAGCGGAGCACCCTCCCAAAGCTTGGGACCACGGTCGAATGTCCCTGTCAACGGAAGAGAACCACACGTACGGGACTGACCGACCGACCACAGAGGATGGCAGATGCACGACATCGGAAAGATGGCGACGGACGCCGGTCGCGACACCAGGCTGCGTTGGCTGGCGGAGACGCTCGCGGCGGTGGTGCTGCTGGCCGGCCTGCTGACCGTGGCCTCACCGGCGCAAGCAGCGGACCTGCCCTGGGGGCCGTACACCTGCGCGACCGGCTACGTCTGGCGGGAAGCGGTGCCGGGTGACCAGGTCTGCGTGACCCCGCAGACGCGGTCCGACACCCAGACCGAGAACGCCCTGGGGCCGTCGCGCCGAGAGCCCAACGGCTTCTGCAAGGTGGGGTTCGTGTGGCGTGAGACGCGCTCCTCGGACCTCGTTTGCGTGTTCCCGTCCAGCCGCGACCGGGCGTACAGCGACAACGCCAACGCGCCCTGGCGGCTGGTCGACCCGGGTGCGACGCCACGTGGCGGAGTCAGCGTCACCACCACGAACCACCAACTCGGCGGCTACCTGTACGCCACCGGCAGCGGGCTCTCCCCCAACCGGCCGGTGCGCTTCTATGCGGTGCGGATCAACACGGTCGGCCCGTACTCGCTTGGGTCGCTCACCGCAAACAGCAGCGGCGCAATCTCCGGCTGGCAGTACGTCGCGGACATCCGCTGCCGCTCCGGACTGACTGAGCCGGCCATCATCGTCGTCCTCGACCAGGGCTCCGGCGTGGTTACCACCGCCGGCACCACGGACGCCTTCCGCCGCTGCGGCTGATCCGGCCGGGGGCAGAGCGGGTACGGCTCCGTCGAGGGCAACGGTCCCGCACGCCCACGCACCCGCCCGGCGGTCCATGCGGCGAAACCCGAGGGTGAGCACCCGGCTCGGTGCTCACCCTCGGGGCGTTTCGGAGCCCCCGCCGCAGGGAGTTCGGCCCCCGAGATCGCCGCATGGGCGATTTCGGCGCCGACCCGCAACGGAACCCTGGTCGGCTGCTGCCTCACCCGGAATCCCCCCTTGATGGCATTGCCCGGACCAGGCGGGGTACGCCTCCGAGTCCGGAGAACCAGACCCAAAGGGGGAAAGTTCACTCCACACCCCTCGCACTCATACCCCCTGGGGGTATCGGGTACGCTGGCCACCAGGGAAAAGGAGGCGATGAGATGCGCCATAACGTTGCGGGCGATGATCCGGTTCCGAACGGTGGGAGCGGTCCGACGACTGGGCAGGCGGCACACGGAGGCAGTGAGCAGCACGCAGGACATGATCAGCACGCCGGCCACGGCGGGCATCAGGGGCACGACAAGCACGCGGGGCACGACCCCGAGGTGTTCCGCCGCAAGTTCTGGCTGACTTTCGCGCTGACGGTGCCGATCGTGGTCACCAGCCACATGGTGATGGACTGGTTCGGGTACTCGCTCGACTTCCCCGGCATGTCATGGGTCGGTCCGGTGCTCGGCACGGTCGTGTTCTTCTACGGCGGCTGGCCGTTCCTGGTCGGCGCGGTCCGCGAGCTGCGCGACCGTGCGCCCGGGATGATGCTGCTGGTCTCGATGGCGATCACCGTCGCCTATGGCGCGTCGCTGGCCACCACCGCCGGAGCGTTCGACCTCGACTTCTGGTGGGAGCTGGCCGCGCTGGTGACGATCATGCTGCTCGGGCACTGGCAGGAGATGAAGGCCATCGGCCAGGCCCGGGGTGCGCTCGCCGCGCTGGCCGCGTTGCTACCCGACGACGCCGAACGTGTCACCGAAGACGGCGTCCAGCGGGTTCCCGTGGATCAGCTACGCGTCGGCGACGTGGTGCTCGTCCGCCCCGGCGCCCGGGTACCGGCCGACGGGCAGATCGTGGACGGCAGGGCCGAACTCGACGAATCGATGATCACCGGCGAGTCGCGGCCGGTGCCGCGAGGCCCCGGCGACCGGGCGGTCGCGGGCACGGTCGCCACCGACTCCGCGATCCGGGTACGCGTCGACGCGATCGGTGAGAACACCGCGCTGGCCGGCATCCAACGCCTCGTCGCCGAGGCGCAACAGTCACAGGGGCGGGCGCAGTTGCTCGCCGACCGGTTCGCCGCCTGGCTGGTCTACATCGCCACCGGCGCCGCCATCCTCACGTTCGTCGTGTGGTCCGCGCTCGGCGACGTCAACGAGGCGGTGATCCGTACCGTGACGGTTCTGGTCATCGCCTGCCCCCACGCCCTCGGCCTGGCCATCCCCCTCGTCATCGCCCTGTCCACCGCGCTGGCCGCGAAGTCCGGCATCCTGGTCAAGGACCGGCTCGCGCTGGAACGGATGCGCACCGTCGACGCGGTGCTGTTCGACAAGACCGGCACCCTGACCAAGGGCGAACATGCCGTCACCGCAGTAGCCGTGACCGCCGGCGGCAGCGAGGACGAGGTGCTCCGGCTGGCCGGGGCGGTCGAGGCGGACAGCGAGCACCCGCTCGCCCGCGCGATCGTGGCCGCCGCCGCCCGACACGGGCAACCGCTACGGGCGACCGGCTTCGAGTCGCTGACGGGCCGAGGGGTACGCGCCACCGTCAACGGCGCCCAGTACGCCGTGGGCGGCCCCGCGCTCCTGCGTGAAATCGGCGCTGACGTCCCCGACGACATCGCCCACACGTCCGGGCAGTGGTCGGACCGAGGAGCGGCGGTGCTCTACCTCGCCCGACTCGACGCGACCGCGAAGATCCTGGGCGCACTCGCGCTCGAGGACGAGGTACGCCCGGAGGCCCGGCAGGCGATCGACCAGCTCCGGCGGCTGGGCGTCAAGAAACTGATGATGATCACAGGCGACGCCCGCCCGGTCGCCGATGCTGTCGCCGCCGACCTGGGGTTCCGGCCCGGCATCGACGAGGTCTTCGCCGAGGTCCTGCCGGCGGACAAGGACGACACCGTCGCCGACCTGCAACGCCGCGGGCTGACCGTGGCGATGGTCGGCGACGGGGTGAACGACGCTCCCGCCCTGGCCCGTGCCGACGTCGGCATCGCCATCGGCGCCGGCACCGACGTCGCCATCGAGTCGGCCGGTGTCGTGCTCGCCTCCTCCGACCCCCGCGGCGTCACCGGGATCATCCGCCTGTCCCGCGCCTCGTACCGCAAGATGATCCAGAATCTGGCCTGGGCCGCCGGCTACAACGTCATCGCACTCCCGCTCGCCGCCGGAGTGCTGGCCTGGGCCGGCTTCGCCCTGAACCCCGCCATCGCCGCCGTCCTGATGTCGGCGTCGACGATCGTCGTGGCCCTCAACGCGCAACTGCTCCGGCGGGTACAGCTCGCGCCGACCGAACAGTGAGATGGTCCTCATCGGGCTACCAGTCGATGGTCTTCCCCGCCTGAGCTGCCCGGGTCCGGACACCAGCCCAGTCGGCAGCCAGCTGCGTCAGCTCGTTGGCATGGTCGGCCTCGAACGCAGCCAGCCGCGGCTCCAGCAGCGTGAGAGTCAGCTCGTACGCGGGGCGTCGGCAGTCTGCGTCTGCTTGAGCGGCCGCCTGCTCGCCGGCCTTCGCCGTAACGAACTGCGGGCTGGTCGTGGCGACGGCCAGCCGGCCGGAATCGGTGTCGAGGAGCGCGGCGTAGCTGTTGCGGACCACGCCGGCCAGCTCCTGTCTGCTCGCCGCGTTGATGCCGCGATTGCCCATACACGTGGCGTAGCCTGCGGACTGCGCCCTGACCTCCGAGGTGCCCACGACGGATCCGACCAGGGTGTCGAGGTCTGCGAACAGCTTGGCGGACAGCGCCGGAGTGCCCACGTTCTCGTACTGCTTCGCTGACGGCTGGCACTTGGTGACATGTGCGCCGTACGCGGCCTTGCCCGCCTTGTTCGAACGGTCGTGGCCGGGGTTCTCGCTGTCGGGTGTCGCCGTTCGGGTCAGGTCGGCGGCGACGTACAGGCCGTTGGCGGTGACGTGGGCGGTGTCCACCGGCACGATCTCGTCATACATGCTCAGCGGACGCACCGCCGGCCAGTGCTCGTACGGGTCGACGAACCGTGGTGGCGTGTAGTCCAATCCCGCGTCAGCCATACAAGCACGGATGGGCCGCTGATACGCCACGTACGTCAGGAACTGGCTGGCGCGGCGGTCGTCGAGGTCACCGCCGATCTGCACGGCGAGCCGGTCGAGGGTCTGCTGTACGCCACCCAACTGAGGGCCGGCCGTGCCGGCGTCGGCGGTCTTGGCCGCGCACCCACCCGCCAGCGCGGCCACGGCCGCGAGCAGGCCCACGCCCACCGGAGTCCATGCTGGCAGGTCAGCGATACGTCGCATCGAGGTTCTCCTCTGTTTCACCTTGTCCTCAGCCGCCTACTTCATGGTTGCTGCTTCCCGAGCGTCCGCCGGTGCTGCCGGCCGCCCGGGCGTGCGCGTGGGCGAGCAGCCGGTCGACCTCGGGGAGCCGCCGGATGCCGGGGTTGAGCACGCACGCCCAGCCGTACGTGCCGTAGGCGGGGTGGGGCAGGATCTCGTCGCACCGGGTGAAGTCGATTCCCGACCGGTGGCCGGGGAGCTCTGCGGGCGGGTAACCGAACCGGCGTCGGAACTCCTCACGGCCGACGTGCACGTTGAGGCGGAAGATTCCCGGCCGGTCGAGGTGCGAGTCCTCGTCGAAGCCGGGGACGTCGTGCTCCACGATGGTGGCGAACGGCCGGCGGCGGTCGGACCCGACGAAGAAGAACCGGTCGCCCCAGCTCACCTCCGGCGCACCGGACCGCTCGTCGGCCTGCACCTGCGTGACGTGCGGCAGCGCGACGATCCGCTCGACGAGTTCGGCCACGGCCGGCGCCGCTCGATCGCCGGAGGACTCAGGCAGAGAAGTCATGGCCTCTACCGTATCGTTGACCTACCCTGTGAAGGTTTGGCGTCATCTGCCGCTTGGAGGTCGGGCTGAAGTCTCAAACGGGAGAACATGGGCGTTCGTACCGCCCCGCAGACCTTGCCCGGGAGCACGGCATCTCCACCCAGGCGGTCCGCAACTACGAACGCGACGGGGTGCTGCCGCCGGCCCCGCGCACGCCGAGCGGCTACCGCGCCTACTCGACCCTGCACGCGCACGCGCTGCGCGCCTACCTCGCGCTCGTGCCGGCACACGGCTACGCGACCGCCGGCGAGATCATGCGCGCCGTCAACGCCGGCGACGTGGACAGCGCACTACGGGCGATCGACCGCAGCCACGCCCAACTGCTCCGCGACCGCGAGACGCTCGACGTCGTCGAGGCGACCGTCGGGGTCCTGGCGGCCACCGGCGTACCCCCCGGGGCCGCACCGGCGGGGTCGCCGGCCACGAGCCGGCCCGACCGTCCGCTGACGATCGGCCACCTCGCCCACCGGATCGGCGTGACGCCGGCAACCCTGCGCAAGTGGGAGCGGGCCGGCGTCCTCGTGCCGCAGCGCGGTCCCGACACCGGCCACCGGCTGTACCGGGTCGACGACGTCCGCGACGCCGACCTGGCGCACCTGCTCCGGCGCGGCGGCTACCGGCTCGACCACATCGCCACGGTCCTGCGCCAGGTCCGCGCCGCCGCCGGCCCCGAGGCGCTGGCCGGTTCCCTGGAGGGCTGGCGGCGGCGGCTCACCGACCGGGGGCGGGCCATGCTCACCGCCGCCGCGCGGCTCGCGGACCATCTGTCCCCGCCGGACGGGCCCCGGGACTAGCTAAAAGGCCTGCGTCGAAACGCGTGCGCCACCACCCGCTGCCCTGACGACGAGCGGACATCCACCAGTTGCGGAGCGCCCCGGGGCCGGGCGGCTTCCCGGGAGCAGCCGGCGATCGGCCGGCCGTGCAAGATCGCGCTCGATCCCGGAAAGTGTGGCCTCCTACCCGGAACGATGCCACTGCTTCCCTGATCGAGCGCGATCTTGTTCCGCGCTCCAGCGCGATCCAGCGGTCGTCGACCGTGCGCCCGGCCCACGACGGGGCGGCCCGGACGCACGGTCGGTCACTTCGGCAGGTTCGCGCTCGACTTGGCCAACTGGTACGCCGGGAGCATCGCCTCGAACTCCTCGTCGTCCGTACCTCCGAGGGTGAGCATGAGCCGGCCGTGCGGGTTGGAGACCACGATCGCCCGCTTGCGGCTGCCCTCCTCGGTCCAGGTCGCCTCGAACGAGTCCAGCGGCCCGGCCTTGGTCCGGCGATACCGCGGGTCCTCGGCCTTGCTGCTGTACTCGGCGAGGAACTTGTCCACAGTGACCTGCGGGTTCAGCGGGGCGGCTTCCTCGATCCCCCAGACCCGCAGGAAGCCGATGTTCCCGGCCGGCTTCGCGTCGATCTCGCAGAGCAGCAGGGCGGGGCCGGCCCGGTAGTCCGTCCCGGATTTGACCGCCTTCACCTTCCACTCCGGTGGCACCGAGAAGGTCATCGGGAGCGGGCAGGCGGTGCCCTCGGGGCCGACCGTGGTGCCGGCAGTCGCCGGGGCGACCTCGTCGTACCAGGGCGGGCCGGCCGCGACCGGCGACGCGGTCGAGGCGGGCGCGGCCGTGGGCGTCGCCCTGTCGGCGCAGCCGGCCGTCGCGGTGAGGGTGAGTGCGGCCACTAGTACGGCCACCCGTCGGAACATCTGTCGTCGCCCCCGTCGTGGTTCGCGCCGCCGGTGTCGCGGCGACGGATGCTAACCCGCCCGCGCCCCGCCGTGCTCGCCCCCGCCGCGGTCACGTTCGGGTCCCCGGGGCCGTCAGGCGGCCTCCTGATCGGCGCGGGGCCGCCGCTGGGGCGGGGCCGTCGCGGCGGACTGGGCGCGGGATGCGGGCCACCGGGATTCGACGGCGCCGGCCCCCCGGGCCAGTTCCATGGCGCGCTCCGCGTTGTGCAGCGTCTCGCACGGGCCCTGCTGGCCCGCGCAGAGCAGGCTGCGGCAACGGCCGGTCTCGTCGGGTTGGTGGGCCTCGGCGACGTCGTACGCCAGGCGCCACAGCAGCGGGTCCGTCACGTCGCTAGGTGCGGTTGCGTCGTGACTGGACCGGTGGTGCGTTGTGCCGGACACGCGGGACCCCTCTCGTCATCGCTGTCCCTGAACGTTCACCTTCCCGGGGCACGCTAAACCTCTGCCGGGCAGGGGCGTCGGTCACATCCTCGCGGCGGCGTCAGATGATGAAGTGGGTCCAGTAGGTCAGCCAGACCACGAACAAGGTGCCCTGGAGCAGGGCCAGGGCGGCGGTGAGCCAGTTGTCGACGGTGGCGCGGCGGGCCCACCGGGCGAGAACCAGGGCGACCGGGAACGCGGCCAGCAGGTAGCGCAGCAGGCTCTTGTACACCGGCGGCCCCATCGACAGCGGCACCAGCACCACGACCAGGGTGTAGACCAGGTAGGGCAGCTCGGCGCGGCGGAACCCGGCGACCGCAACCGCCACGACGGCCAGGGCCAACCAGACCCGTGCGGCGTCGGCGGCCGAGCCGCCGGTCAGGCCGTGGTACGCCACCCAGAGCGGGTTCTGCACCCTGATTCCCCAGCCCCGCTCCTGGGCGTGCTGGTAGGCGAACCAGTCTCCCGTCTGCCACCCGGCGAACGCCATGAAGGCGAGCCACCCGGCCGGCAGGAGCAGCAGCGGCCAGCCGAGCCGCAGGTACCGGCCGAGCGTGCGCGGGTCCAGCCGGTACGCGTGCTCGCGCAGCAGAACCAGGGCGAGCGGGACGACGACGAGGAAGCCGACCGACCGGCTCAGCGCGAGGAAGAAGCCGACGACACCGACGAGCAGCCACCGCCGCCGCTCGGCGTACCAGAAGGCGGCGAGGGCGAGGCAGAGGAAGAGCGACTCGGTCAACGCCGCCTGGAACAGGAACGCGGCGGGCAGCAGCAGCAGGTACCGGACGAAGCGCCGGGCCGCCGCGTCGTCGCCGCAGAGCCGTTCGCCGAGCCGGTGAGCGTAGTAGAGCTGGAACAGGAACGCGACGTTGGCGACCAGCAGCAGCGCCCACGCGGTGTTCCCGCCCAGCAGCGCGGCGACCGGCCGGGCCAGGAACGGGTAGAGCAGCGGGAAGCCGAACTCGCTCCACCCGCCGGTGAGCGGCAGCCGGGCCAGGTGGTCGTAGAGCAGGGAGTCCCAGGCGTACCAGAGGGAGAGCCACCGGTGCGGCGACATGGCGTCCTGCTGGGCGCGCATCGTCGCCTCGTCCACCGGGGGTGCCCCGGGAACCCCGTCCCAGGCGGTCAGCGCGGTCACGGCGACCAGCGACAGCACGAGCTTGGAGCCGACGAAGACGGCCAGCACGAACCCCCACGGCGCGGGGACTCCGGCGGCCAGGCGGGCCGCCCCCCGGCGCAGTTGCCCGGCCCGGGTCGGCCAGCCCCGTACGCCGGTCGGCCGGTCCTCGGCGTCTCCGCGCCCCTCGCTCATCTGGTGGTCCCCCGGCTCGTCCGCGACCGACCGGGGATCCCCGCTCCCGGCCGGCTCACACCCGGCCGGCAGGTGAGTTCGGCTGCGGACCGGGTAAGGGCGCTGCCTCATTCGGCAACTGCGGGGGGCGGCACAGGCATGGGCGCGGAACCCGGCACGGTGGTCATCGGCGCGGGCCCGGCCGGCCTGACCGCGGCGTACGAGCTGCTCCGGCACGGCGAGCCGGTGCGGGTGTACGAGGCCGACGACGTGGTCGGCGGCATCAGCCGCACGGTGGAACGCGACGGGTGGCGCTTCGACATCGGCGGGCACCGGTTCTTCACCAAGGTGTCCCGGGTCGAGGCGTTCTGGCACGAGATCCTGCCCGACGAGGACTTCCTGCTGCGCCCCCGGATGAGCCGGATCTTCTACCGGGGCGCGCTCTACGACTATCCGCTCAACGTGCGCAACGCGCTGCGCAACCTCGGCCTGCGGGAGGCGGTGCGCTGCGTCGGGTCGTACGGCCGGGCCCGGCTGCGCCCGCCGAAGGACCAGTCGCACTTCGAGGGCTGGGTGTCGGCGCGCTTCGGCTGGCGGCTGTACTCGATCTTCTTCAAGACGTACACGGAGAAGGTCTGGGGGATGCCGGCGGACCAGTTGCAGGCAGACTGGGCGGCGCAGCGGATTAAGAACCTCTCGCTGTCCCGCGCGGTGTGGGGCGCGCTGCTGCCCCGGCGCAACCGCAAGGACGTGACCAGCCTGATCGAGGAGTTCCAGTATCCGAAGTTCGGGCCGGGGATGATGTGGGAACGCTGCACCGAGCAGGTCCGGGCCCGCGGCGCGACGGTCAGCACCGGCACCTGGGTACGGGCGGTGCACCGCGATCCGGACGCCCGACGGGTGATCGGCGTGACCGTCGCAGGGCAGGACGGCGAACGACGGGAGGAGGCCACGCACGTCGTCTCCTCGATGCCGATCTCCGAGCTGGTGGCGGCGCTGGACCCGCCGGCACCGGCGGAGGTGCTCGCCTGCGCCGCCGACCTGCGCTACCGGGACTTCCTGACGGTGGCGCTGGTGGTGCCGGAGGAGTTCTCGTTCCCGGACAACTGGATCTACGTGCACGACCCGACCGTGCGGGTGGGGCGGATCCAGAACTTCGGTTCCTGGTCGCCGTACCTGGTCAAGGACGGCCGGACCTGCCTGGGCCTGGAGTACTTCGTCTTCGAGGACGACGAGATGTGGCGGCGGTCCGACGAGGACCTGGTCCGGCTGGCCACCGCCGAGCTGAAGCAGCTCGGCCTGGTCGCGCCGGGCGTCGTCGAGGCGGGCCACGTCGTCCGGATGCCCAAGGCGTACCCGGTGTACGACGAGCGCTACCAGCACAACGTCGACGTGATCCGGGGCTGGCTGGCCCGCGAGACGCCGAACCTGCACCCCGTCGGGCGCAACGGGATGCACCGATACAACAACCAGGATCACTCCATGCTGACCGCGATGCTCACCGCGGAGAACATCGCCCACGGCATGACCCATGACGTCTGGTCAGTCAACGTCGAGCAGGACTACCACGAGCAGCGCACCGACGGGGGCGACGGCCGGCGGGGAACCGGTCGCGATGCCCCGACAGTCCCGGCCCCGCCCGGTGGCCCACGCCGACGACCGGCTGCCAGGCGCACATCTGGCCCAGTCACCACGGCGCCGCCGAACTGACCGCCCCGGCCGACCACCTGACCGCCGTTCGCCGTGCAGAGCGGGCTGCGCTCGCATGATCGTCTGCTGATCTCGGAGACTACGGCCGGCGTTTCGTCTCACTTCTCGTCGAACGATCATGAAGCTGTCCGGCCTGTGCGGGTGACTACTTCGAGCGTTACCCGCCCTCCTGCGGGGTATTGGCTGTCCGGAACCGGTTGGCCGGGGTGACGGCGAGCCGTGGCCCGGTCCACCGTGGCGGCGGGCGGCGGGAGGCGCGGGATGCGGAGCGGGGAACAGAACGTGGTCGGCCGGTCACGGGCGCGGGTACGGGCCGCGGCGAACCGGGCGCGGGACTGGGTGCGGGCGGCGGCGGGCCGGTTGCGGCGGAACTGGGTGGACGTCATCGAGGCGGCCCTCGCGGCGACGGTGGCGTGGTTCGTGGCCGCCCGGCTCATCGGCCATCCGGACCCGTTCTTCGCGCCGACCGCAGCCCTGGTCGTCCTCGGCGAAGCGCGCGGGCAGCGGCTTCGCCAGACGATCGAGATCGTCCTCGGCGTCGCGGCGGGGGTGCTGATCGCCGAACTGGTGGTGCAGGCCCTCGGCCCGGGCAGCGGAACGCTGCTGGCGGTCCTGGTGCTGACCATCGGTCTCATGGTGACGATCGGGGCGAGCAGGACCCTCGTCGTCCAGGCGGCGATCTCCGCGCTGTACCTGGTCGCGGTGGCCGCGCCGAAGGGCGACCTGGTGCCGTTCCGCTTCGTCGACGCGCTCGTCGGCGGCGCGGTGGCGCTCGCCGCCAGCCAACTCACCGTGGGCCGCAACCCGCTCGCGCTTCTGGTCACCGAGGCGCGCCAGACGTTCGCCGACCTCGCCGAGGTGCTCACCCACATCGACGAGGCGCTGGCGCGGTGCGACGAGTCGGCGGCCCGGGCGGCGCTGGAGCGGGCCCGCGAGGTCGACGGTTGCGTGGAGCGGCTGCGGACGGCGGTGCAGGCCTGCGGCGAGACGCTGCGGCTCGGCGTGCGCCGCCGCCGGCACCTGGGCCGGGTCGGGGACGTCGAGGCCACCGCCCGGCAGCTCGACTACGCGGCCCGCAACATCCGGGTGCTGGCCCGCGCCGGGGTCACGTTGACCCGGCTGCACGAGGCCACCCCGCCTGAGGTGGGTGCCGCGATCCGCGCGCTGGCCGAGGCGGTACGGGCCGCCGGGGCGGCGCTGGCCACCGACCTCGCCGGCCGGCAGGAGGCGGCCCGGCACGCCGAGCAGGCGGAGGCGACGGCCCTCGAAGCGGTCCGGACCGCCGCCCAACTGCTCAGGTCGAACCCCCCGCTACCGGTGGTGATGATCATCGGACAGATCCGCGCCACCGCCATCGACCTGCTACGCGGCGTGGACGGCGAAAACGACTCGGTACTGACCCGAGTGGACCAGGCCCTCTCCCCACCACCCCGACCCCGACCCACTGACGTCGATCAAGAGGTGTGCCTCGGGACCGGAGCCTGACGCAAACCTCTTGATCGACGCCGAGAGGGCGCGGATGGTGGTCCAACCAGTTGACGGGTTGATGTGGTGGGGGCCACACTGCTCGGCATGATGTTTGTGCCTGTACCTCGGGGGTCCGTGTCCGATCACGTCTTCGGGCAGCTCCGCGACGCGGTGGTCAGCGGCGCGTACCGGCCCGGCGACACGCTGCCCGGCGAGCGGGAGCTGGCCACCGCCTTCGCGGTGAACCGGCACGCCGTCCGGGAGGCGCTGCGCCGGCTGCAACAGCTCGGCCTGGTCCGGGTCAGCCAGGGCGGCGCGACCCTGGTGCTGGACTGGCGGGTGCACGCGGGGCTCGACCTCGCGCTGTCCCTGGTCCGCTCCGGCGACGTCCTGCCCGTCGACACGCTGGTGCGGGACATGCTGGAGATGCGGGCCTGCATCGGCGTCGACGCGGCCCGGCTCTGCGCCGAACGGGCCGGCGCGGCGACGCGCGAGACCGTCACCCGCGCCGCGCAGGAGTACGCCGGGCTCGCCCCCGACCTGCCCCGGATGGCCGAGGCCAACATCACGCTGTGGCGGCACGTGGTGCGCGGCTCGGGCAACACGGCGTACCTGCTGAGCTTCAACAGCCTCGTGGCCGGCGCGCTCGCCGTCGGCGAGGTGCCGCCCGAGCGGCACGCCGCCGAACTGCTCGACGTGGCGGGGCACCACCGGCTCGCCGAGGCCATCGCCGCCGGCCGGGGCGACGCCGCCGCCGAGCAGGCCCGGGCCCTGCTCACCGCCGCCCTCGCCACCCCACCCGGAAGGGAATGCCGAGCATGATCCCCGCCGTGCTCTACGCCGTACCCGCGTTCCTGCTGCTCATCGTCGTGGAGGCGCTGTCCTACCGGTTCGCCCCCGACGACGACGAACGCGGCTACGAGCTGCGCGACACCACCACGAGCCTCACCATGGGCGCCGGCAGCCAGGTGATCGGCTTCCCCTGGAAGCTGCTCACCGTCGGCCTGTACGCCGCGGTGTGGACGGTCGCGCCGGTCCACCTCTCCCCCACCAGCGTCTGGACCTGGGTGCTGCTGTTCTTCGCCGACGACCTGGCCTACTACTGGTTCCACCGCACCCACCACGAGGTGCGGCTGTTCTGGGCCGGTCACGTCGTGCACCACTCCAGCACGTTCTACAACCTGTCCACCGCGCTGCGGCAGAGCTGGACGCCGATGACCTCGCTGCCGTTCTGGCTGGCCCTGGCCCTGCTCGGCGTCCCGCCGTGGATGATCTTCCTCCAGCAGTCGGTCAGCCTGTTGTACCAGTTCTTCCTGCACACCGAGCGGGTCCGGGTGCTGCCCGCGCCGATCGAGTGGCTCTTCAACACGCCGTCGCACCACCGGGTCCACCACGGCGTCAACGCCGAGTACCTGGACCGCAACTACGGCGGCATCCTCATCGTCTGGGACCGGCTGTTCGGCACCTTCGAGCCGGAGCGCGCCCCCGCCCGGTACGGGCTGACCAAGAACATCGGCACCCACAACCCGCTGCGGGTGGCCACCCACGAGTACGGGGCGATCTGGGCCGACGTGCGGGCCTCCGGGTCCTGGCGGCACCGGCTGGGCCACGTGTTCGGCCGTCCCGGCTGGCAGCCCGCCCGATGAGGCGGCTCATTCCCTTCGGCGTGGCCGCCGCCGTCGAACTCGTCGGCGTCGCCACGGACAGCACCGTGCTCCAGTGGCTGGCCAAGCCGCTGCTCGCCCCGCTGCTGCTGCTCTGGCTGCTGCGCTCCGGCCGACGCTTCGACGGGTTCGCGCTGGGGCTGATCTTCGCCACCGGCGGGGACGTGGCGCTGCTGCTGCCCGGCGAGCCCGCGTTCCTGGTCGGGATGGGATTCTTCCTCGGCGCCCAGGTCAGCTTCATCGTGACGTTCGCCCGGCACCGACGGCCGCCGGTGGCGGTTGTGCTCGGCTACCTCGTGCTGTGGGCGCTGGCCAACGTCGTGCTGTGGGGCCCGCTCGGGGAGCTGCGGCTGCCCGTGCTCGGCTACAGCCTCGCCCTGTGCCTGATGGCCGCCGCCGCAGCCGGCGTGTCGGCCCGCGCGGCAGTCGGCGGGGCGTTCTTCCTCGTCTCCGACCTGCTGATCGGCCTGGACGCGGCCGGCACCACCCTGCCCGGCCACGGCCTGCTCGTGATGAGCACCTACATCACGGCGCTGCTCCTGCTCACCACGGCGTGGGCGGCTGCCGGTGGGCCCGACGCCGCGCGCCGGCCGGCCCGACGTACCGGCGGGGGCCCGGCCGCCCGGGCGGACGCCCCGGCCACCCCCTGACGCCGGCCGCCGGCCCACCCTGGTTCGGGCGGGCCGGCGGCCGGCGGGGCGAGCGCCGACGGCGGCGGAGCGGCCGTCGGGCGCGGCGGGGTCAGTGCCGGCGGCGGCCGTAGGCGCCAGCGGCGATCGCCACGCCGACCGCGGCGAAGATGACCTGGATCAGCAGCTCGATCCAGTCGATGCCGCGGGTGTCGTCCACGCCGAGCGCGCCGGCCACGAGGGTGCCGAGGATCGCGGCGACCACGCCGATCAGCAGGGTGAGCCAGATCGGGATGGTCTGCTTGCCCGGTACGACCAGCCGGCCCAACGCGCCGATGATCAGGCCGATGATGATGGCGGTGAAGAACCCGGTTACTTCCACGGTGGGCCGTTCCTTTCAGAGGATTGTCGCCTGCGTCCTCCACGGTGCCCCCGGAGACCGCCCGGCCAAACCGCCGACGGCCTGACCGGCGGATTCTTCACAGGACTGTCATGGTCCCGCGTGGCAACCGTCACAGCCCGCGGCCGACCCCGGGTCAGTCCGCGCAGTGGGCGTACCTGGCGGCCCGCTCGGCCAGCCACAGCCAGCGGCGCTGCGTCTCCCCGGCGGTGGCGGCGACCATGGCGAGGGCGTCGCCGCGCACGGCGGTGAGGGCCGCGCCGGTGGCCGACGGGTCGTCGAGCAGGGCCGCGCCGTCGCGGAACGCCTCGGCCTCGGCCGAGCCGCCGAACCGGGGGGCCACCTCGTCGCGCCAGAAGTCCGCCCAGGCCAGCTCCGGGTCCCAGGAGAACCGGGCGTACGCCAGGTAGCTGATCTCGTTGGTCGGGTGGTACGCGGACGGCTCGGCGAAGATGGTCAGCCCCCGCATCCCGGCAGCCCCGGAGCGGGTGGCCATGTCGGCGTACATCTCGGGAACCCAGGAGTGACGTTGCCGGTTCCACTGCGACCCGGCGTGGGTGCGCAGCACGCTGGTCGTGTGCGGCAGGCGGCCGACATGCTCGGCGGTCAGCCGGTCCCGCTGGTCGTACCAGAACCCGCGGTTGACGCAGTACTGGTACGCCACGTCGTCGGGCAGGTCGGCCAGTGGCTTCTGGGCGTCCAGGTCGAAGATGTTGTCCCAGTACACCTCGACGAGGTGACGCAGCGGCACCCCGGCCGGGCCGGTGCGGCGGGCGGTCTCCAGCAGGGTCGGGTAGACCGACCGCATCGCCTCGTACGACCAGGAGGTGCGCTCGCCGCCGGCGCGGGCGGCACACCGCGCGCAGGCGCAGCTTCCGTAGTCGCCGGTCTCGAAGTTGATCCCGCCGACGGGCAGGGTGTCCAGCAACCAGTCGATGGCGTCGCGGTGCCAGGCCAGGTTGTCCGGCTGGGACGGGCAGGCGGCCATCATGTACTCGCTGGCCGGGAAGTGCAGGTCGCCGAAGTCGTCGATGTCGAAGCCGACCTTCTTCGGCAGCTCGGCGGCGAGGTCGGGACGCTGGCGCAGCCAGGTGGCCAGGTTGTACCGGTGCCGGCCGTCGAAGTAGATGCCGCCGTAGGCGTTGATCCCGACCCCGGCGATGATCCGCACGCCCCGGGCGTTGGCGTACTCGCACAGCTCGCGGGCCGCCTCGACGCCGCCGTGGGCGTCGCGCAGCAGCCCGTACACGACGATCCCGCCGATCCGTTCGCGGCTGCAGAAGTCGACCAGCCGGCGGTAGTCGGCGCCGAACGCGTCGGCGGACTTCGCGTACGGGTTGAGCGCCCCGATCTCCTGCTGGCCGAGTTGCCGGGTGTCCCAGTTGGTGGAGTGGTCCCAGGTCCACAGGGTGCGTAGCGGCAACCCGGGGGCGGCGGCGGACGCGCCGACGGGCAGGCCGGCCGGGGTGGCCGACGCCACCAGGGCGCGGGCGGCGTGCACCAGGCCGGCGAACGGGTCGCCGGTGAGCCGGATCTCGCCCCGCTCGGGCACGTCGGTCCGGTGGCCGCCCTCGGCCAGCGCCGGGTCGACGGCGAGGCGGACCGGCACGGCGTCCGGGCCGCCCTCGCCGAAAGCCTCGCGCAACAGCCCGGCGGCGAAGGGCGCGTGCTCGGCCCCGAGCACCCGCACGCCGGAGACCTGGCGGTACGACGACATCATGTCCTCCCGATGGTGTGGGCGGTGGCGGCGAGGTAATCGACCACGTCGATCGCGGTCCACACGCCGTGCCGCCAGTAGGGATCCTGTTCGACGAGGGTGCGGGCGGCGGGCGCGTCGGCGGCCCGCAGCACCAGCACGGAGGCGCTCAGGTCGGCGCGCGCCCCGGCGATCAGGGCGGTGCCGTCGGCGAGCAGGGCGCGCACGTGCGCCAGGTGCGCGGCCCGGTGGGGTTCGCGCCGGACGACGACGTCGGCGGCGAAGGTGGCGGTGACCAGGTAGGTCGGTTCGAACTTCACGGGTGGACTCCCCCTGCGGTGACGGCCCGCGCGGTCCCGGCCGGCCCGGCTCGGCCGCAACGGGGGCCGGCCGTCACGCCTCGGCCCCGATCGCGCCGGCTCACGCCTCGGCCCCGATCGCGCCGAGCAGTCGCCGCATGGCGACCCGGTAGACGGTCTGCGGGCGGCCCGCCCCGGTGCTGACGTGCACCCCGACCTCCTCGGCGAAGCCGGCCGCGCGCAGCGCCTTGAGCAGCCGGCGGGCCGAGCGCGCCTCCACCCCGTACGCGTCGGCCAGCCCCCGGGCGGTGACCTCGTCGGGGTCCATCTGGTGCAGGGCCTCCAGCAGCCGCCGGGTGGACAGCGGCCCGATCCGGAGCTGCTCGGAGACCCGCAGCACGCCCGGGGCGGTCTCCCGCAGCCGGGGCCGCACGGCGGTCTCCCGGCTGGAGTAGACCTCCCCGTCGGGGAACACCACATGGGTGTCGCCGCTGTGCCGGCCCAGCGCGAGGGCCTTGCGGGCGTTGTCCTCGGCGGCGGCGATGGTGGTGCCGGCGCCGAAGCCGACGGCGTGCTCGACGTCGACCCCGCGCAGGGCGAGCAGCGAGGCATGGCCGTCCCGGTGCCGGGCGATGGCGCTCTCCACGGTGCCCCGGGTGGTGGTGATCAGCAACGTCCGGTCGTCGACGGTGGCCAGCCGGCCACGCATCCGCTCGGCGTGCTCCAGCAGCGCCTCGCGCACCCGCAGCCGCTGCCGTTCCGCCTGGTACGGGTCCTGCGCCCGGGTCGTCGGCACACCCAGGTCGACCATCATCACGGCGATCTGGGTGGCCCGGGACTGGCGGATCTCGGCGGCGAGCCAGGCCCGGCGCAGCGCGTCGCGCACCGACGCGCGGGTGTGCTCGACGCGCCACACCGGGACCCCGCTGTCGACGAGGTCCCGGTGCACCGCGCCGAGGCAGGTCAGGCACGCCTCGACCGCGCCGGAGGCGTACCGCTCCCGGTGGTACGCGGTGATCTCGTCCAGGCCGGTGAAGAGCAGCCCGGAGGAGTCGGCGATCGGCAGGATCTCCGTGGGCGGGGCGACCTCGATGTCGTGGTACGTCTCGCGGACGGTCTCCGGCTCTATGGTGTCCACGCTGACCCGGGGCAGCTTCCCGCCGGTGGCCAGCAGCATCCGCGACAGCGTCCGGTACAGGTCGATGCCGGCGTGCGGGACGTAGTCGATCTCCGCCCGCAGTTCGCCGGCCGCGTTGGCGAACGCGTACGGGATGCGCCCGGTGAACAGCAGCACCTGGCACACCTCGTCCAGCTCGCGGGCCAGACCGGGGGCCTGCTCGGGGCGGGTGTACACGCGTGTTGTCACCGCCTCCGCGCGGCCTTCCCCGACCGCCACCTCCTGCACGAGCCGGATCGAGTCCTCCGGGCCGATGATCCCGATCACGATGCTGCCTCCACGTGGTGTCCCGCTGGCCTAGAGGGTGGGGTGCTCAGCCCGTGCAGACCGTGCCGACCAGGCCGGCGCTGACCGGCGACGCCAGCAGCACCAGCACCGAGGCGACGTCCTCGGGGCGACCCAGCGCGGCCTCGATCGCGGCGACCCGCCCGCCGTCGGTGCCGTTGACCCGCGCCTCGTCCAGCGACCGCCGCATCAGCGGGGTGTCGATGTCTCCCGGGCAGAGCGCGTGCACCCGGATCCCCTGTGGACCGAGCTGTCGGGCCAGCGTGATCGCCAGGCCGTGCAACCCTCCCTTACTCGCGCCGTAGGGTACCGAGCCGGAGCCGGTCTGGACGCCCGCCTTCGATCCGACCAGCACGAGCACCCCGTCGCCGGGGCTCAGGTGCCGGGCGGCGTGCTTGGCGACCAGGAACGGGCCGGTGAGGTTGACGGCGATGACCCGCGCCCACAGCTCGACCGGCACGTCCCGCACGTCCAGGCCCTGGCCGCCCATGACCCCGGCGACGTGCAGCACGGCGTCGACGCCGCCCAGTTCGGCGGCGACGGCGTCGAGCGCCCCGGCGACCTCGGCCTCGACGGTGACGTCGACGCCCCGGGCGCAGGCGCTCGCCCCGGCGGACCGGGCCTCGGCGGCGGCCTCGGCCGCGCCGGTGGCGTCGGCGTCCAGCACGGCGACGGCCGCGCCGGCCGCGCCGGCGGCCAGCACGGTGGCCCGGCCGATGCCGGACGCCCCGCCGACGACGACCACCCGCCGCCCGGCCAGCAGGCCGACCGGGGAGGTTCCGCCGCGTGGACCCGGGCCGACCGGTGCCGTTCCGCCGCCCACGACCGGGCCGGACGGCGGGGTGCCGCCGCTCACGCCCGGACCGTCCGGCGCACCGCGTCGGCCACGGTCGCCGCCTCGGGCACCACGACCGCCTGGAGGGCGGGCGCGGCGGGCATCGGCACGTCCGGGGCGGCCACCCGGGCGATCGGGGCGCGCAGGTCGGCGAAGCACTCGGCGGCGGCCCGGGCGGCGATCTCCGCGCCGAAGCCGCCGGTCAGGTTGGCCTCGTGGGCGACGACCAGCCGGCCCGTGCGGGCCACCGACGCGGCGACCGTGTCGAAGTCGAGCGGGTTGAGCCAGCGCAGGTCGATCACCTCGACGTCGACGCCCTCCGCGGCTAGGGTCGCGGCGGCGTCCAGGGCCGCCGACACCATCCGGGACCACGCCACGACGGTGACGTCGGCACCGGGCCGGACCACCCGGGCCCCGCCGATCTCCTCGACGGGGGCGTCGGTGCGTACCGGGCCCCGCGTCGGGTAGAGCATCCGGGCCTCGGCGACCACCACCGGGTCGTCGTTGACGACCGCGGTGCGCAGCATCTGGTACGCGTCGTCCGGCGTGGCCGGCAGCGCAACCCGCAGGCCGGGGGTGTGCGCGAAGTACGCCTCCGTCGAGTGCGAGTGCTGGGCGCACGCCCCGGGCGAGTAGCCCTGCTGCATCCGGATCACCAGCGGGGCCTTCCACCGGCCCGCGCTGGAGTAGTGGATGTTGGCGATCTGGTTGACGATCTGGTCCATCGCCACGAACGAGAAGTCGGCGTACATGATCTCGGCGATCGGCCGCAGGCCGGTCATGGCCGCGCCGAGGGCCATGCCGAGGAAGCCGGTCTCGGAGATCGGGGTGTCGAAGATCCGGTCGGAGCCGAACCGCTTGTGCAGCCCCTTGGTGGCGCCGAACGGCCCGCCGGGCAGCGCGACGTCCTCGCCGAAGTAGACGGTGTCGGTCCGGCTGTCCAGGGCCCAGGTGAGCGCCGCGTTGACGGCCTGGATGTAGCGCATCGACTCAGACATAGACGTGCTCCTTGGCGGTCGCCGGGTCCGGGGTGGGCACGGCGCGGGCGGCGGTGACGGCGGCCTCGATCTCGTCGGCGACCTCGGCGTCGATGGCGTCGAGCCGGGCGGCCAGGTCGGCGTCGGCGGCCCGGCGGATTCGGGCCAGCGGCTCGCGTTCCCGGGCGGCGGCGATCTCGCCGGCCGGGCGGTAGTGCTGCACGTCGCCGCTGTAGTGGCCGACCAGTCGCTCGGTCATCGCCTCCACGATGGACGGCCCGGAGCCCTCCCGGGCCCGGTCCACGGCCTCGGCCATCGCCTCGGCCACGGCGTCGGGGTCGTTGCCGTCGACCACCCGGCCGGGCAGGCCGTAGCCGGCGGCCCGCTCGGCGAGTTGCCGGACCCGCACCATGTCCTCGATCCGGGACATCTCGGAGTAGACGTTGTTCTCCACCACCAGCACCAGCGGCAGGTCGAGCACGGCGGCGAGGTTGAGCGCCTCGTGCACGTTGCCCTGGTTCATCGCGCCGTCGCCGATGCTGACCACCGACACGGCCCCGCTGCCGGTGCGCTGGGCGCTGAGCGCCGCGCCGGCCGCGATCGGCACCCCGGCGCCCACGATGGAGTTCTCGCCGACGAACCAGCGGCCCGGGTCCGACAGGTACGGCGACGCGGCGCGCCCGCCGCAGAGCGCGGAGTCGCGGCCCATCATCTCGGCGAACAGGCCGGTGAGGTCGACGCCCCGGGCGATCGCCCAGCCGTGTCCCCGGTAGGTCGCGGTGACGTGGTCCCCGTCGCGCAGCGCCCGGCAGGCGCCGACCGGGACGGCCTCCTGGCCGTTGCACAGGTGGATCGAGCCCGGGATCTCGCCGGCGTCCTTGAGGGCGGCCAGCCGCTCCTCGAACCGGCGGATCCGGGCCATCAGCCGATAGTCGTCGGGCAGGCCCATCACACCCCCTGAGATAATTGAGCCTTATTCCGGCTCGTTGGTTGAGGAGCCTAGACCAGCAGTCCAAGGCTATGGAAGAGTGCACAAGCAAGTTTGTGGCCGTTATTGGTCTCTAATTTGGGGAGCGGGCATGGAGATCGCCGAGGTGGAGTCCGTGGTACGCGGCGACGCGCACTTCGTCCAGCTGCGTACGTCGGACGGGCTGACCGGGGTCGGCCAGTCCGCCTGCTGGGGATACCCGACGGCGGTGCACGCCGTGGTGGAGACGTTCCGGCCGTACCTGCTCGGGGCGGACCCCGACCGGATCGAGCACCACTGGCACCACCTCTACCGGATGGGGCCGTTCCGCGGCTCGGTGCTCACCGCCGCCGTCTCGGCCGTCGACCTGGCCCTGTGGGACCTGCTGGGCAAGCGGCTCGGCGTGCCGGTGTGGCAGCTGCTCGGCGGCCGGGTGCGCGACCGGATCCGGCTGCACCTGCTGCTGGGCGGCACCGGGGCGCAGACCCTCGCGGCCCAGGCCGCCGCCGCCGTCGCCGACGGCTTCACCGCCGTGAAGTTCGACCCGCTGCCCGCCGACTACGGCGACGTGTCGCTGGCCCGCCTCGTCGCCGAGACCGAGGCCACCACGGCGGCGGTACGCGACACCGTCGGCCCGGACGTCGACCTGCTCGTCGAGCTGCACCGCAAGCTCACCCCGTTGCAGGCCACGGCCGTGGTGCCGGCGCTGGCCCGGCACCACCCGCTGCTGGTGGAGGACCCGATCCAGATCGACAGCGTGAGCAGCCAGGCCGAGGTGGCCCGCCGGGCGCTCGGCGTCCCGATGGCCAACGGGGAACGGCTGCACACCATCTGGGAGTTCAAGGAGCTGCTCGCCCAGGGCGGCGCCCAGTACGTCCGGCCCGACGTCGGGCTCGCCGGCGGGCTCAGCCACGGCCGGAAGATCGCCGCGCTCGCCGAGGCGTACCACGCGGCCGTGGTCACCCACAACTGCCTCGGCCCGCTGCTGACCATGGCCTCGGTGCAGCTCGACACGGTCATCCCGAACTTCGTCACCCAGGAGTACTCGCCGATCGACGACCAGCTCGCCGACGGCCCGGCCCGGGCCTGCGTCCGCCGCGAGGGCGGGTACCTGCCGGTGCCGCAGGACCCGGGGCTGGGCGTCACGCTCGACCTGACCGACGAGCGACCGCTGGACCTCACCGGCCGGCCGCTGACCCGGATCCCGTTGCGCGCCGACGGTTCGGTCGCGTACGCGGTGTAAGGAAGGGCACCTTCCACCCGCCGCCGTCCGCGGCGACCCGCGATACGACCAGGGTCAGGCGCTCCCCGGCGTCATGGTGACCGGCGCGAGGGCGACCAGGAAGCCGAGTACGGGGATCCCCGCATCATCGGACCACCACCCGGTAGTGGGTGGTCAGCAGCCCCGCATCGTCGTAGACGTGGAACGCCACCCCGGGCGGCTGCCGCAGATCGACCAGCGGCCCGTCACCCTCCCAGGGCAGCCGGAGCGTGGAGACGACGCCGGGCGCGATCCGCAGTGGCCGCCCGGCGAAGGTGCTGGCGGCGGCGGTGTGGAAGTGCCCGGTCAACACCGCGACGACCTGCGGATGAGCGGCCAGCAGATCGGCCAGCGGCTCGGCGGGAAACAGCCGGATCGAATCGATGGCGGGGTGGTGCAGTTCGACCGGCGGGTGGTGGAAGGAGACGAAGACCGGTGTCCCGGCCGGCACCGAGCCGAGGTGGTCGGCGAGCCAGTCCATGGTCTCCGCGTCGAGGTGGCCGTCGTCCTCGCCCGGAATCGACGAGTCGGCGAGCAGGAAGACCGCGCCGGCGACGTCGTACCGGGTGTTGATCGGGCCGTTGCCGCCGCCCTCGTCACCGAGCAGACCCTTGCGGTACGCGGCACGGACGTCGTGGTTGCCGGGGCAGAGCATGACAGGCAGCGGGGACGCGAAGAGCTTCGCGGCGGTCCGGTACTCGGCCACCTCGCCGTGGTCGGCGATGTCCCCGCTGATCAGGATCGCGTCGACCGGTCGGGGCAGGGCGTGCAGGTGGTCCATCACCCGGGCGGTCCGTTCGGCTGACCGGGGATGGCTGTCGAGGTGCGTGTCGCTGAGATGCGCGATGACGAGCATGCTTCCCCCAATGGCTGTTCTCGTCCTGGGCCTCAGGGGAGGCTACGCTCGCTGATCATGCCCGCGTCAGGTAGCGGCGCGACAGTTCAGCGGGTCGGCGGGCGGCCGGGGTGGTGGAAGACCGGGTGCGCCCACAGCGGCTCGCCGTCGGCGTCGGCGATCTCGGCGAACAGGTGGGCCAGCGACGCCGTCCAGCGGGCCTGCACGTCCGAGGCGCCGGTGACCGCGCCCGCGCGGGCGAAGCCCCACCGGGTGCGCAGCACGCAGATCAGCAGCAGGTCGCGCCGGTAGATGGCGTAGTCGTGGATGCCCGCCTCGTCCAGCAGCGCGGACAGCTCCGGCCATATCTCGGCGTGGCGGCGCTCGTACTCGGCCTCCGCGCCGGGGCGCAGCCGGTACAGGTGGCAGACCTGCTCCCCCGGCCGGGCGGTCGCGCTCACCGCGCGCCCCGCCGGGCCGACTTCGCCGGGACGGTCACTTGCCGGAGCCGGCGAGCGCGCCGGAGACGAGCTGCCGCTGGAAGACCAGGTAGATGATCAGCACCGGCAGCAGGGCGACGATCAGCCCGGCGCTGACCAGCGGCACCGACACGTCGTACTGGCCGCTGAGCATGGAGACGCCGACCATCAGCGTCTTGCTGTCCGAGCCGCCCATGATGACCAGGGGCAGCAGCAGGTCGTTCCACATCCAGACGAAGTTGAAGATGGCCAGCGCCGCCAGGGCCGGGGTGGCGATCGGGGCGAGCAGCCGGAACAGGATGGTCAGGTGTCCCGCGCCGTCGACCCGGGCCGCCTCGATCAGCTCGTCGGGCACCTGCTGGAAGTACCCGGCGAGCTGGTACGTGCCCAGCGGCAGCCCGAACGCGGCGTACGCCAGGATCAGGCCCTGGTACTGGCCGGACATGCCCAGGTCCAGCACCGTCTGGTAGAGCGGGTAGATGATCGCCTGGCTGGGGATCGTCAGCGTCACGATGATCAGCAGGAAGACGATCTTCCCGCCCCGGAAGCGCATCTTCGTCACCGCGTACGCGACGAACAGCGCGGCGAGCACCGACAGCACCAGCCCGCCGAGCGTGGTGATCAGCGAGTTGAGCAGCAGCCGGGGCATGTTCATCCGGCGGAACGCCTCAAGGTAGTTGTCCAGGGTGATCCCGGCCGGCAGGCCCAGCGGGTCGTGGGCGAAGCCGGACTGCGTCTTCAGGGAACTGACCACGGTGAACAGCAGCGGGTAGATCGCCGCGACGGCGACGACGACCAGCGCGAAGGTCAACAGGTAGCGCCCGATCCGGGCGGAGTGGCGCGGGTTCATCGCGGCTTGCGGGTCCCCTCTGTGAACATGTGCCGCACGCTGAAGATCGACAGCAGGGCGACGAAGACGAACAGGGCGATGCCGATGGCCGAGCCGTAGCCGCGGTCAAGGAACTGGAAGGTGGTGAGGAAGACCAGGTACTCGGGGAGCATGGTGGCGTCGCCCGGCCCGCCCTGGGTCAGCGCGTAGATCAGCGGGAACAGCCAGATCAGCACGCCGGAGGCGCAGACCACGCTCCAGTACGCCACGGTCGGGCGCAGCATCGGCACGACCACCGACCACAGCCGCCGGAAGAACCCGGCGCCGTCGAGGTACGCCGCCTCCAGCATCTCGTCGGGGATGGTGGACAGGCCGGCCAGGTAGGTCATCACGCCGAGCCCGAAGAAGCTCCACAGGGCGACCGCCACCAGCGAGAACAGCGCGCTGTACCGGCCGTTGAGCCACTCGATCGCCAGCGGTTCCAGGCCGACGCCGCGCAGCAGGGCGTTCAGCGGCCCGTCGGGGGAGAGAATCTGCCGGAACATGATGCCGACGACGATGGGCGCGATGGTGTACGGCACGAAGTAGACGGCCCGGAAGAACTTCCAGCCCGGCGAGCGCTGGTGGATCAGCAGCGCCAGCACCAGCGGGAGCACGATCCACACCGGCAGGGTGGCCACCACCAGCAGGGCGTTGCGGAAGCTGGTGAGGACCATCGAGTCGTCGAACATCCGGGTGTAGTTGTCCGCCCCGGCGAACTCGCTGCCGCCGAACCCGCTGGACGACTCGAAGCTGGTGAGCACGCCCCGCACGAGGGGCACCAGCTTGAACAGCACGGCCAGCACGAGGGCGGGCAGCACCAACGCGGCGGCCAGCCACCACTCCCGGGCCCGCCCTGGTCGTGGCGGCCGGCGGGCCGGCGCGGGCGGGGTGTCGGCGGCCACCGGCTCCGACACCGGCGCGGTGGAGATCGTCATCAGGGTTCCTTCCCCCGGGCTGGCCGGGCGGGGCGACACGGCGTCGCCCCGCCCGGGGTGCTGCTACTTGGTCTGCTTCTTCGTGGGGCTACGCTCCAGTGCCTGCTGCATCTGGTCGGCCCACTTGTCGACGGTGAGTTGGCCGAGGGTGACCTGCTGCCAGCCGCGGGCCAGGGCGTCGGCCTCGGGGCCGGAGAGCATCACCCCGGCGTGCAGGGTCGGCTGGGCGACCATTTCCTGGATCTTCTGGAAGGCCGGCGACGAGGGCAGCAGCGCCTTGTCGACGTTCTTGTTCAGCGGCTGGCCCTTGCCGTGCTTGACCCACAGCTCGCCGTTCTCCTTGCCGGCCAGCCAGCTGATGAACTCCAGGCCGGCCTGCTTCTTCTCGCTCCACTGGGTCACGCCGTAGACGGCGCCCTCGATGCCGGAGAACTTCTGCGCCAGCGGCGCGGACGGGTCGACCGCCGGCCACCGGGTGACGCCGAGCTTGTCGTCGCCGAGGGCCTTGCCGAACGCCTCCCAGTTCACCGCGTCGGAGATGATGGTGCCGGCGAACGCGGCGTCTCCGCGCTGGAAGATGTCGGCGCCGTCGGGCAGCATGGTGATCGACGGGGCGTTCTTGTTGGCCCAGCCCTTGGTGGTGATCTCGGCGAGCTTCTCCAGCACCGAGACGAGCTTGGGGTCCTTCCAGGACAGCTTGCCGGCGAGCAGGGCGCGGATGTCGTCCTCGGTGAGGTAGTTGCGGGCGATCTCCGGGAAGTCCCAGTAGGCCGGGAAGGTGCCGGACAGCCCGAGGGCCAGGCAGGTCTTGCCGGCCTTCTTCACCGCGTCGCAGGCGGCGCCGAACTCGTCCCAGGTCACCGGCGGCTTCTCCGGGTCGAGCCCGGCGGCGGTCAGGACGGCCTTGTTGTAGTAGAGGACGTTGCCCTGGTAGGAGAAGGGCACGCCGTAGCAGGCCTTGGCGGTGTCGAAGCCCTCGCAGGCGCCGCTGTAGGTGACCAGGTCCTTGGTGATCTCGGCGGCCTTGTCACCCAGCGGCACGTACGCGCCGCGCCGGTCGAACAGCTCCAGCCCGGCGTTGTTGGCCATCACGTCCGGCCCCGACTGCGAGGTGATGTACGGGCCCTGCACCTCGGGGTACTTGTCGAACGGTACGGACTGCATCTCCAACTTGATGTCGGGGTGGCCCGCCTCGAAGCTGGTCTTGACCTGCTTCCAGTACTCGGTGCCACCCGGCTCCCAGGTCAGCACCTTGAGGGTGACCGGGCCGTCGGCGGCGTCGTCGCCGCCGCATCCGGTCAGCAGCGCGGCGGCTGCCATGCCGGCGGCGAGGACGCCGGCCAATCTCCGTCGAAACATCGGGTAGCTCCTGTCACAAGTGGGGGCTCGGGGGGATCCGGCGGACCGCGCCGCCGGCGGTGGCGCTGTCGACCACGGCCTCGGCGACCCGCACGACGTGCAGGCCGTCGGCGAGCGGGACGACCGCCGTCGGTTCGGTGCCGTCGACCTGGCCGAGGAAGTGCCGCAGCTCGGCGGCGAGCGCTCCGCCGCCGTCGACCGGGGAGAGGAGCCAGTCGGGCGCCTCGGTCGACTCGCCCTGGACGAGCAGGGTGGGGTGGCCGAGGTCGACGTGCGCGACCCCGTCGGTGCCGTACACCTCGACCAGGTCCGAGGTGTGGTTCGGGGTGTGTTCGGGGAGCAGGTAGCTGTTGCGGATCGACGACACGACGTCGTTGGCGTGCCGCAGCTCCGCCCACACCAGGACCGGGGTGGCCGATCCGGGTCGGGTCCGGGCCGCCGCGCGGACCTCGACCACGGGCGCTCCGGCGTACCAGAGGGCCAGGTCGATGTCGTGCACGGCGGTGAGCAGCGCGGGGTGTTCGCGCGGGAAGTGCCGGCTGAGCGTCCGGGGCCGGTCGCGGCGGGACGAGACGGCGAGCACGTCGCCGAGCCGGCCGGCGCGGACCGCGTCGTGCAGGGCCCGGTGCGGGGCGCTGTAGCGCAGGATGTGCCCCGGCTGGCAGAGCACGCCGGTACGCGCGGCGGCGGCCACGATGGCGGCGGCGTCGGTGACGGTCGCGGCCAGCGGCTTCTCCACCAGCACGGGCACCCCGGCGGTGAGCAGGTCCACGGCCACCGGGCGGTGCGCCGGGCCGGGCACGCACACCGACGCCGCGTCGGGCGGGGCGGCGGCGAGCAGGTCCGCCACGGAGGCGTACGTCTGCGGCACCCCGTACTCTGCGGCGACCCGCTGCCGGGTCGCGGCGTCCGGCTCGACCAGCGCCCGCACCGGCACGCCGAGCGACCGGTACGCGGCCAGGTGCCGGACGCCGAACGCCCCCGCGCCGACCACGGCGACCGACGGGCGGCTCATGCGCGGACCGCCTCGACGGCGGCGGCGCGTTCGCCGGGGGCGGCCCCACCGGCTCCGTCGACGCCGGCCTCGGCGAGCCGGCCGGCGAGGACGGCCCGGGTGAGGCGCTCCAGGGCGGTCACCCCCACCCCGATGCACCGCTCGTCCACGTCGAACGCGCCGGAGTGCAGCGGTGCGCCGCCGCGCTCCCCGGTTACCCCGAGCTTGACGTACAGGCTGGGGCCGAGCGCGCCGAGCAGGGCGAAGTCGTCGGTGGTCAGCGGGGGCGCGGTCAGGTCGGCGACCTCGACCAGGCCGGGCAGCTCGGCGTGCGCGAGCGCCACCAGCGAGGCGGCGTTGCGCACCGGGGGCATCTCGTTGGCCCAGGTGAACCGCAGGCCGAGGTCGAGCGCGGCGGCCTGCTGCCGGGCGATCCGCTCGATGACCTCCTTGAGCCGGGCGCGGGTGGCCTCGTCGTGGGTGCGCAGCGTGCCGGTCGCCTCCGCCCGCTCGGCGACCTGGCTCTGGCTGGCCCCGCCGTCGATCGTGCCGATGTTGAAGGCGACCAGCTCGTGGGGGTTGCGGGAGCGGGCGACCCCGGCGTGCAGCAGGGTGATGATGCCGGCCAGGCCGAGGATGGCGTCGCGGCCCAGCGCCGGGGTGGCGGCGTGCGCGGCCCGGCCGAGCACCTCGACCCGGAAGGCGTCCTTGGCCGCCATCGCGGTCACCCGGTCCACGCCGACCGTCCCGACCGGCAGGTCGGGCCAGCAGTGCAGGCCGAGGACGGCGTCGAAGCGCCGGCCGCGCAGGGCGTCGTCGGCGAGCACCGCGGCGGCGCCGGAGTCCTCGCCGAACGGGATCTCCTCGGCCGGCTGGAACAGCACGGTCACCGAGCCCCGGGCGGGCGGGTCGGCCGCGAGCCGGGCCGCGACGCCGTGCACGACGGTCATGTGCACGTCGTGCCCGCAGGCGTGACAGACCCCGGCGTTGCCCGACGCCCAGGGCACCTCCTTGGCGTCCTGGACCGGATAGGCGTCCATATCGGCCCGAAGCAGAACGGAGGGTCCCGACGCACGTCCTTCGATCTCGGCGACGAGGCCGGTGCCGGCGACTCCGGAGCGGACCCGGGCGATCGGGGTGAGCCGGTCGGCGAGAACCACTGCGGTCTGTCGTTCCGTGAACCGCAGCTCCGGGTGCTGGTGAAGCTGCCGACGCAGCCGTACCAGATCGTCAACGTCCTCGTGCGCCTGCACCACGCGGTCCACCCCTCGCCTGCGGCCGATAATCCGGACCTAATTGAGACAAGAACCTAAAGGAGGGGTCCTCCCACGTCAATGGGGGTGCCGGAATCGGTTAGGGTCCGGCCATGCCACGCGCCGACGCACACCTGCACCTGTTCGCCGACGGTTACCCCGGCCGCTACGGACGGTCCCCGGCCGGGGGCGACGAATTCGCCGTCTACCAGACGTTGCGCCGCGAACACGACATCGACCGGGCGCTCGTGGTCGGCTACGAGGGCGCACCGGAGTTCGCCGGCAACAACGGCCACCTCGCGCGGCTCGCGGCCGAGCACGACTGGATCGCGCCGCTGGCGTACCTGCCGGCCACCGGCACGGACCGGCGCGGCCTGGACCGGCTCCGGTCGGCGGGGTTCGCGGGCGTCGCCGCGTACCTGGCGGACCCGGCCTCGGCCGACGCGTTCGCCGGCTGGGCCACGACGGCCGCCGGGCCGCTCAACGACGCGGCGGCGGTGGTCAGCCTCAACGCCACCCCGGAGGCCGCCGGCCGGCTCGGTCGGGCGCTGGCCGCCCTCGACGGGTGCGCGGTGCTCCTCAGCCACCTCGGCCTGCCCGGCCGGCACGCGACGGTCCCGACCCCGGAGGCGGTCGCGGGCCGGCTCGCCCCGCTCACCGAGCTGGCCCGGCTGCCCCACGTCGGGGTCAAGGTCTCCGCCCTGTACGCCGTCAGCGACCCCGCCGACGCGTACCCGCACGCCGCCGCCCGGCCGTTCGTCGACCTGCTGCTGGACCGCTTCGGCCCGGCACGGCTGTACTGGGGCTCAGACTTCTCTCCCAGCCTGGACCACGTGTCGTTCGCGCAGACGCTGCACCCGGCCGGGCTGGACGGGCTCTCCGCCGCCGAGGCGGCCGACGTGTTCGGCGGTAACCTCCGCCGCGCCCTGGGCCGGCGCTGACGCGCCGATCCCCGGCACGGGTGGTCACCTCGTTGGCCCAGGAGGTGTGGATGTCGCCGGTCAGGGTTTGCCGAGCCTGCACCGATAGGGTCGGCACCCATGCGGACGAAGCAGGAGTTGGGCGCGGCCATCCGACGGGAGCGGCGGGCGGCGCTGGTGGTCAACGCCCGCTCGCGCCAGGGCCGCCGGCTCTACGAGCACGCCCGTGCCCGGCTGGCGGAGGCCGGCTTCACCCTGCTCGGCTGCTACCCGGCCGACCGCCCCGGCGAGCTGGAACGGAGCCTGGACGACGCCCTCGCGCTCGGGCCGGACCTGCTCGTGGCGGGCGGCGGCGACGGCACGCAGAGCGCCGCCGCGCGGCTGCTCGCCCACCGCGACGTCGCGCTGGGACTGCTGCCGCTGGGCACCACCAACAACTTCGCCCGCACCCTCGGCCTCCCGCTCGACCTCGACAGCGCCGTGGCCGTCCTGGCCGAGGGCAAGGTGATAGACGTCGACCTGGGGCTGGCCGGGGACGTGCCGTTCGCCAACCACGTCGGCGTCGGGCTGTCGGCCGACATCATGCTCCGGACGCCCCCCGCCCTGAAGCGGGTCACCGGCCGGCTCGCGTACCCGGCCACCGCGCTGGCGCTGCTGGCCCGGCACCGGGCGCTGCGGGCCACCGTCCGGACCGGGGGGACGACGCACGAGTTCCACACCCACCAGATCTACGTGGCCAACGGCGGCTTCCACGCCGGGCGGCCGATCACGGCCGACGCCGACGCCGACGACCGGCTGCTGGTCGCGTACCCGGTCGGCGGGCCGACCCGGCGCGGGTTGCTGCGGGACACGGCCCGCAACGCGGCGACGGGTCACCGCCGCACGCTGGCCGAGACCCCGTTCCTCGCCGTCGGCGAGCTGTGGCTGGAGACCGACCGGCCGGCGCGCGTCGAGGTCGACGGTGAGCTGTGCGGCCACACCCCGATCCGGATCGGCCTGGCCGCCAACGCGCTGCGGGTGATGGCCCCCGCCGACAGCAAGGACCGCTGACCGGCCGCCGCAGCCCCGGCACGTCCTGGAGCGGTGATCAAGAGGTCTGCGTGGGCTCGGCGCGCGAACCTGACGCAATACTCTTGATCACCGCGCAAGGGGTGGGCCGGGGCCGACGCGGTGCGCCGGCCCCGGCCCGGGTGGTGGGCGGTCGAGGGTCAGTGCTGGGCGCCAACCGTTGCCGGGGCCGGCCAGCTGCCGGTGAAGACGCCGGCGCCGGTCGCGCTCAGGGGTGCGAAGGCGAAGAGCTGGTCGACCCTGGCGGCCTCGGCGGAGCTCGGGTACGGGTTGGTGCAGGAGGTGCCGGCGCTGCCGCCGGACATCAGGATGGCGCAGTTGCCGTTGTAGTTGTCCGGCAGGCCGAGGATGTGCCCGATCTCGTGGGTCATGATCCGCAGCGGGCTGTACTGCTGGGCCTGGATGGTGTCGATGACCACGCGGCCGTTGCCGAGGCTCGTGCGCTGGGCGTACGAGCCGCCGCCGGTGGTGTAGGAGATCACCAGGTTGGAGCCGCACTGGGCCATGTTGATGTTGTTGGTGTAGTTGTTCCAGATCGCGGCGGCCTGGACGGCGTAGCTGGCGAAGGGGCCAGCCTGGCTGGTGGTGTAGCAGACGTTGCGGACGGCGGCGGAGGCCGGCGCGGCCTGCACGGCGGTGAGGCCGAGCGTCGCCATCGTGACGGCGGCGAGGGTGGCGAGGATCCGGGACACCTTGGACAGACGCATGGGTCACGCTCCACTGAGTGACGGGACGAGCGGGGACCGGGTCAGCGTATTCATCGATATAGATCGATTGCAACGCCTCTTTTTATTTAACAATCTTTACTGATACGCTCCCGCCCATCGACGAGAGGGGATGTCATGAGACTTCGACGCGGGGCCACCGCCCTACTGGCGGGGGCGACGTTGGTCGTCGCCACCGGGGCCCTCACCGCCACGGGCGGTCTCGCCGCGGCGGCCACCGACCCGGCGACGGTCGCCGCCGTGGCCTGCTCCGCCCCCGGCTGGGCCGAGGGCACCAGCTATCCGGCGGGCACCCGGGTCAGCTACGCCGCCCGGATCTACCAGGCCCTCGTGACGCACACCCCGCCGGTCGGCGCGGGCTGGAACCCCGTCGCCGCGCCCTCGCTGTGGAAGGACTTCGGCCCCTGCGACGGCACCCCCACCCCCACGCCCACCGTGTCCTCGTCGCCCTCCCCCACCGTGTCGCCGACCGCGTCGCCGACGCCGACCGCGTCGCCGACGCCGACCGCGTCGCCCACGCCGACGCCGACTCCGACCACGACGCCGGGCACGGAGACCTGCGCGGTCAAGCCTAGGCCCGCCGGCAAGGTGCTCCAGGGGTACTGGGAGAACTGGGACGGCGCGGCCAACGGCGTGCACCCGCCGCTGGGCTGGATCCCGATCACCGACTCCCGGATCACCGCCCACGGGTACAACGTGGTCACCACCGCGTTCCCGGTGATCCGCGCCGACGGCACCGCGCTGTGGGAGGACGGCATGGACGTCACCGTGAAGGTGCCCACCCCGGCCGAGATGTGCCGGGCCAAGGCCTCCGGCCTGACCGTCCTGATGTCCATCGGCGGCGCGGCGGCCGGCATCGACCTCGGCTCGGCGACCGTCGCCGACCGGTTCGTCGCGACCATCGTGCCGATCCTCAAGCGCTACAACTTCGACGGCATCGACATCGACATCGAGACCGGCCTCACCGGTAGCGGCAACATCAACCAACTCTCGACGTCGCAGGCGAACCTGATCCGCATCATCGACGGCGTGCTCGCCCAGATGCCCGCCGGATTCGGCCTCACCATGGCGCCGGAGACCGCGTACGTCACCGGCGGCAGCGTCACCTACGGCTCGATCTGGGGCGCGTACCTGCCGATCATCAAGAAGTACGCCGACAACGGCCGGCTGTGGTGGCTGAACATGCAGTACTACAACGGCTCGATGTACGGCTGCTCCGGCGACTCCTATTCGGCCGGCACCGTGCAGGGCTTCACGGTGCAGACCCAGTGCCTCAACAACGGGCTGACGATCCAGGGCGTGACGATCAAGGTTCCGTACGACAAGCAGGTGCCCGGCCTTCCCGCGCAGCCCGGAGCGGGCGGTGGCTACATGACCCCGTCCCTGGTGTCGCAGGCGTACAACAGCATCAGCGGGCTCAAGGGCCTGATGACCTGGTCGATCAACTGGGACGGCTCCAAGGGCTGGACCTTCGGCGACAACGTGAAGGCCCTTGAGGGTCGCTGACCGAGCAGCTGCGAATCACCGGCCCGGACCTCTTCCGGGCCGGTGATTCCGTTCACCGCCCCGCGAGCCCTCACCCCGGGTCGCGGCGGGGTCGGGGGGCCGGTCGTCCCGGTCGATGCGCAGCTCCCGCTCCAGCTCGCCGATGACGGCCCGCAGGTCGTCCAGCCGCTGGGTGAGCGCGATCCGGTCCACCTCGTCGGGCACTCCGTCGCCGTCCTCGTCGTAGCCGGGCCCGAGCCGCTCGGTCATCTCCAGCCGGCGGGCCTCCTCCATCGAGTTGACGATGACCGCGATCAGGATGTTGAGCAGCAGGTTCACGGCGATGATGACGTAGCTGACGTAGTAGACCAGGGTCCACGGGGACAGGACCATGCCCTGCTCGACGAGGTCCGGCAGCGTCTCCAGGGACAGCAGCACGAACAGGGTCAGCAGCGACCGTCCGATGTCGCCGTACTGCTCCGGCTGGGCCTCGCCGAAGATGAGCCAGCCGGCCATCCCGTACACGTAGAGGGTCACCCCGGCCAGCGCGAGGAAGCCCGCGACGCCCGGCAGGCTGCGCCACAGCGCCGCGACGATGGTGCGCAGCCCGGGCGAGAACCGCACCAGCCGCACCATCCGGGCGACCCGTACGACGCGCAGCAGCGCGGAGTCGCCGTGCAGGCCCGGCACGAAGATCGCCGCGATCACCAGGAAGTCGAAGACGTTCCAGCCGTGCCGGAGAAAGTCCTGCGGCCGGCGACCGTAGGCCAGCACCCGGACGGCGATCTCGGCGACGAAGGCGGCCCGGAAGACCCACTCCAACCATTGCAGCACCGGCCCCAGGTCGCGGTATGTCTCGACGCCGAGCACCACCCCGTTGGCCAGGATGAGCACGACGATGGCGACCTCGAAGAGCCGCGACCGGACGACCCGTAGGCACCACCCGGCCGGCCCTGGCGGCCCGGCCCGGTGCCCCGGTCGAATCTCGGTCGACGCCGGCCGGGGTACGTCGAGCATGGCCCCACCCTACCGAGGGCACCGACCGGCGACGCCGCGCGCCGGAACGGGCGTACGCGAGCCGCGTCGAACGACGACCGCCACCGACGGGGGTCAGGCCCCGCCACGAGCGCGGAGCCTGACCCACCACAGGGGCACCGTCGGGATCAGCCCCAGGTTCCGGCGTACGCCAGCCGCCAGTGCTGGTTGGTCCCACCCCAACAGTCACCCTGCACGACCCTGGCGGCGTGGGCGGTGCTGGCGTTCGCCACGTCCAGGCACTTGTCACTGTGCCGCGCCCGGATCTCGTAGAAGCCGTTGGAGAGCAGGACGAAACGCCAGTGCTGGTTCGTCCCACCCCAGCAGTTGCCCTGCACGACCGGTGCGCCGTGGGCGGTGCTGGCGTTCGCCACGTCCAGGCACTTGTCACTGTGCTGCGCCCGGATCTCGTAGTAGCCGTTCCCGACCGCGATCCACCGCCAGTGCTGGTTCGTCCCGCCCCAGCAGTTGCCCTGCACGACCGGCGTGCCGTGGGCGATGCTGGCGTTCGCCACGTCCAGGCACTTGTCACTGTGCCGCGCTCGGAACTCGTAGTAGTCGATCGCCTGGGTCCCTGGTGTCGCACTCCCCCGATCCTGCGGCGTGCCGGCACCGGCCTGGGCTGCTCCGGCGCCGAGCAGCAGCAGGCTGCCGGCCAGGAACACACCGAGCAGCGACTCCAGCGCGACACGCAGGGTCCCCCGGCGATCGCGTGACCTGCCGGGCAGGCTTCCCGACTGCGTCTTTCCGCTTGCTTCGATCACTACAGCTCCTCACCTGTTGTGGTAATCGGACGGTGACCAGGTCGATCCAGCATCGCGGAGGCCGGTGCTGTCCGGTGGTTTCCCGGACAGCACCGGGCAGAGTCGACTCGTCGCGGCGCCCCGGCCGGGAGCGTCGGCCGCGCGATCCGAGCGGTGGGCCGCGCCGCCTCGGCGCGCGGCTTCGGCTCATGCCAGCGCCCCGAGGGGACCGCCGCCTACCCGGCCGGGTCGTGGTCGGTTGCCCGCCGGGCGGCGTTGCGGATGGCGCGCAGGCGCAACAGCACGTCGTCGCCGCCCCGGCCGAAGTGGTCGTGCAGCCGCCGGTACTCGGCGTACAGCGCGTCGTAGGCGCGGGCCCGCTCCGGGTCGGGCCGGTACACGTCGCGGTCGACCCGGCCCATCGCCGCCGAGGCGGCCGGCACGTCGGGGTACGCGCCGGCGGCGACCGCCGCGTGGATCGCCGAGCCCAGTGCCGGCCCCTGCACGGAGCCGATGATGCCCAGCGGACGCTTCGTGACGTCGGCGTAGATCTGCATCAACAGGGCGTTGGCGGTGAGCCCTCCGGCCACGATCAGCTCGTCGACCGGCACGCCCGCCTCGGCGTACGCCTCGATGATCATGCGGGTGCCGTACGCGGTGGACTCCAGCAGGGCACGGTAGACGTCCGGCGGCCGGGTGGCCAGGGTGAGCCCGACGATCAGCCCGCTGAGGTCGTGGTTGACCAACGGGGAGCGGTTGCCGTTCCACCAGTCCAGCGCCACCAGGCCGTGCGCGCCGACGGGCTGGGCGGCGGCGGCAGCGGTCAGCACCTCGTGCGAGGCATAGCCGGCGGGGGCGGCGTGCGCGACGTACCAGCCGAAGATGTCTCCGACGGCGCTCTGGCCGGCCTCGTGGCCCCAGGAGCCGGCGCTGATCCCGCCGTCCACGACGCCGCACATGCCGGCCACCTCGGCCGGCTCGGTGGCGTTGACCATGTGGCAGGTGGAGGTGCCCATGATGACGACCAGCCGGCCCGGGTCGAGGGCCTGCGCGGCGGCGGCGGTGACGTGGGCGTCGATGTTGCCGACCGCCACGGTGACACCCTCGGGCAGGCCGGTCCACGCCGCGGCCCGCGCGGTCAGCCCGCCGGCCCGGGCACCCAGCGGGGCGAGCGGACCATCGATCTTGGCGACGAAGTCGGCGAAGCCGGGGTGCAGGGCGGCCAGGTAGTCCCGGGACGGGTACCGGCCGTCCTGGTGGAGGCCCTTGTAGCCGGCGGCGCACACGTTGCGGGTCTCGACGCCGCAGAGCTGCCAGACGATCCAGTCGGCGGCCTCGATCCACCGCTCGGCCCGGTGGTAGACCTCCGGGTCCTCCTCCAGCAGTTGCAGGCCCTTGGCGAACTGCCACTCGGCGGAGACCTTCCCGCCGTAGCGGCCGATCCACGGCTCGCCGCGGGCGTGGGCCAGGGCGTTGATCCGGTCGGCCTGGGGCTGGGCGGCGTGGTGCTTCCACAGCTTGACCCAGGCGTGCGGGCGGGTGCGCAGCTCGGGCAGCTCGCACAGCGGGGTGCCGTCGGCCAGGGTGGGCAGCACCGTGCAGGCCGTGAAGTCGATGCCGACGCCGACGACGCGACGCGGGTCGACGCCGCCGGCGGCCAGGGCGGCCGGGACCGCGTGTCGCAGCACGTCGCGGTAGTCCTGCGGGTCCTGCAGGGCCCAGTCCGCCGGCAGCGCCCGCCCGTCGACGGCGAGCGCCGACTCCATCACGCCGTGCCGGTAGTCGTGCACCGCCGTGCCCAGCTCGGCGCCGTCGCCGACGCGCACCACCAGCGCCCGACCCGACAGCGTGCCGTAGTCGACACCGACGACGTACCGGTCCCCCGGCCCCGGGGAAACGCTCATGACATCCTCCGCTCACCCGCTCGCGACATGTTCGGCAACGCTCGATCAGTCACCGCCGGCCCTCGTTCCTCGACCCTCGACCCTCGACCGAGCGTTCGCGTGGGTCATCGAATCGCCTGGCCGACGCGGGGTGCGATGAATCGCCGCAGCGGCAGGCCGATGAGCAGTGCGACCGCCACGAGGAGGCCGCTGGCCCACACCGGGCCGAGATCGCCAGCATCGGTCCCGAGGGTCGCTGCCGCGACGACGGGGCCGCCGGCGGCACCGATGTTGAGCGCCGCAGTCGCATACGACCCTCCCATGGTGGGGGCGCCTGCTGCCTCATGGAGCACCCTGGCGATCAGGGTGCCGCCCAGCGCGAAGGAAAGCGTGCCCTGCACGAACACGAGGAGCAGAAGCGCCACCGGCTGGGCAGCCAGGGCCGCCAACGCGACCCAGCCCAGCAACAGCAACGGGCCACCGACAGCGATCACGATGCCGGGACGCTGATCGGAGAGCCGTCCCGCGAGGGTGACGCCGACGAAGGACCCCGCACCGAAGAGCACCAGCACGACCGAGACCCACAGCTCGCCCAGGCCGGCGGTGTCGGTCACGATCGGTGTCAGGAAGGTGAACGTGGCGAAGGTGGCAGCGTTGACCAGGGCACCGAGCAGCATGACGAGGACCAGCTTGGGCATCGCGAGTTGGGCGATCTCGTGCCGAAGAGACGAGCCGGCCCGAGTGTCCCGAGGGGTCCTTCCGACCCGGGCCGGGATGCCCTTCGCGACGCCGAAGGCAGCGGGAAGGCAGAGCAGTGCGATCGCCCAGAAGGTCGCCCGCCAGCCGAGCACCGTGCCGAGCACCGCACCGCCGGGAACCCCGGCGATGGTGGCCACCGTCGTACCCGAGAGCAGCACCGCCAGCGCACGCCCTTTCCGATCAGATGCGACGAGCGTGGCCGCCGTGCTCAGTGCCACGGCCAGGAAGCCCGCGTTGGCCAGGGCGGCGATCACCCGGGTGACAGCCAGAACCGCGAAACTCGTGGTGAGGGCGCCCGCGACGTGGGCCACGGCGAAAACCAGCACGAAGCCCAGCAGACTGGCCCGGGCAGGCCACCAGCGCGCCAGCGCCGCCATCAGCGGCGCACCGACGATCATCCCGACCGCGAACGCCGAGGTCAGAAGCCCGGCGGTCCCGACCGACACGTCGAGGCTCGTGGCGATGTCCGGTACCAGGCCGGCGAGCATGAACTCCGAGGTGCCCATGGCGAAGACCGCCACGGCAAGCAGGTAGAGCGGCAGAGGCATCAAGAGCTCCGAGGTGAGAGGAAACGAGGAGACGTCTCGTCACCGCGGCCAGCACCCCGAGGACGCGCGCAGATGTCCCAGGCAGCACGACTGCTGGGAAGCGGGCTGTGAACTCAGCGGTTCAGGGGGCTGACGGCGTGACCGAAAGCCCCCACCTTGGATGCCTCGGGGCTCGACATGGCGCGAACCCTACCCAGAACCACCGGTCAGCACGCAACCGGGTTCCGCCCCGGGGCGCGTGTCGTCAACCTCGTGCCCCACGCCGGCGCTCACCCACGTCGTCGCCAGGGTACTGGCGCTTGAGGTCCGGGGACGGCCCCGGGCGACCGTGGGTTTCGGAAATGTTTCGGCTGCCGGGCGAGTGGTGGAGAGGGCCGCGACGACGGGAGCGGCACCGGTTCCGGGAGGGCCGACCGCCGAAAGTTTCGGGATATGCTGCGGCCGGGCCGACCTCGTGAGGGAGATGTCATGGAGCAGCGGCGGGCGACGCTGGCGGAGATCGCGCGCGCCGCCGGCGTGTCGGTCCCCACCGTCTCGAAGGTGCTCAACGACCGCCCCGACGTCGCGCCGGACACCCGCCGGCGAGTGCAGACGCTGCTCGACGAGCGTGGCTACACCGCGCGCGGGTCCAGCCGGCCGGCTGCCCGGGCCGGGCTGATCGACCTGGTGCTGCGGGACCTGGGCAGCCCGTGGGCGATGCAGATCATCGACGGGGTGGAGGAGTTCGCCTACCGCGCCGGGTTCGGCGTGGTGGTCTCCGCGGTGCACGGCCGGCACCGCAACCGCCCCGACCACCGGTGGACCGAGCAGCTCGCCGCCCGGCGCTGCGACGGCGTGCTCCTCGTGCTGTCCGACATCTCGACCGGCCAGCGCGGGGAGCTCGACGAGCTGAGCATCCCGGTGGTGATCATCGACCCGGCCGGGCAACCCGGGGCGGACATCCCCTCCGTCGGCGCCACGAACTGGGCGGGCGGACGCGCCGCCACCGAGCACCTGCTCGGTCTCGGGCACCAGCGGATCGCCGTGATCGGCGGGCCGGCCGCCGTGCCGTGCAGCCGGGCCCGGGTCGACGGGTACCGCGCCGCCATGGACGCCGCCGAGCGGCGGATCCCCGCCGGCTACGTCCGCACCGGGGACTTCACCTCCCCGTCGGGCTATCGGGAGACGAACGCCCTGCTCGACCTGCCCCGGCCGCCCACCGCGATCTTCGCGTGCTCCGACGAGATGGCCTGGGGGGCGTACGAGGCCCTCTACGAGCGCGGGCTGCGGGTGCCCGACGACATGAGCGTCGTCGGCTTCGACGACCTGGACGCCGCGCGGTGGGCGGTGCCGCCGCTGACCACCGTCCGCCAGCCGTTGACAGAGATGGCGGGGATGGCCGCCCGGATGCTGCTCAACCTGATGGACGGCGAGGAACTGGGCAGCCACCGCATCGAGCTCGCCACCCCGCTGATCGTCCGACACAGCACGCGCGCCCGCTGACCGCGACGCCGCACGGCACCCGCCCGACGCCGGCCGGCGCCCGCGGGTCGCCGAACCGGGCAGCGGGGTACCCGGACTTCGATGTATCGACATGTTGCATGAAGGTTACGGACGCCTCTAAGCTGCCGTGGGAGCGCTCCCGAGGCCTTCGCCGGTCCGCCGGCGGATGCGCGCGTAGGCACGTCCCGCACCACATCCCCCACCGCCGGGGCGACCCCCGTCCCGGGCCCCGCCCCACCACCCCCGACGGAAGAGACGGTCCGATGAAGAGAGTCCCCCGCCCGTCCCGACGACACCTGGCCGTGGCAGGCGCCGTCGGCGCGCTGGCCCTGGGCGCGACGGCGGTCCTGCCGGCCACCAACGCCATGGCGGCCACCGGCTGCGCCGTCACCTACACGACCAACAGCTGGGCCGGCGGGTTCACCGCCTCGGTCACCGTCAAGAACCTCGGGGCCGCGGTCAACGGCTGGACCCTCGGCTTCAGCTTCCCCCACTCCGGACAGCGGGTGGTGCAGGGCTGGTCGGCCACCTTCAACCAGACCGGCAGCGCCGTCACCGCGCAGAGCCTGAGCTACAACGGCTCGCTGGCCACCGGAGCGAGCACCACCATCGGCTTCAACGGCTCCTGGACGAGCAGCAACCCGGCGCCGACGTCGTTCACGCTCAACGGCACGGTGTGCACGGGCGGGACGACGCCCACCACCCCGCCGCCCACCACCCCGCCGCCGACCACTCCCCCGCCGACGACGCCCCCGCCCACCACGCCGCCGCCGGGTGGCACGACGCCCGTGGCGATCAACGGCCAGCTCCGGGTGTGCGGGGTCAACCTGTGCAACCAGTACGGCAAGCCGATCCAGCTGCGGGGCATGAGCACCCACGGCCTGCAGTGGTTCTCCCAGTGCTACAACGACGCGTCCCTCGACGCGCTGTCCAAGGACTGGCTGGCCGACCTGCTGCGCGTCTCGATGTACGTGCAGGAGGACGGCTACGAGACCGACCCCGCCGGCTTCACCAACCGGGTCAACACGCTGGTCGACGAGGCCACCGAGCGCGGCATGTACGCGCTGGTCGACTTCCACACGCTGACCCCCGGTGACCCGATGTTCAACCTGGAGCGGGCCAAGACGTTCTTCGCCGCCGTGTCGGCCCGGCACGCCGGCAAGAACAACGTCATCTACGAGATCACCAACGAGCCCAACGGCGTGAGCTGGTCCACCATCAAGAACTACGCCGAGCAGGTCATCCCGGTCATCCGCGCCAACGACCCGGACGCTGTCGTCGTCGTCGGCACCCGCGCCTGGTCCTCGCTCGGGGTCTCCGAGGGCGGTAACTCCACCGAGGTCGTCAACAACCCGGTGAACGCCGGCAACATCATGTACGCGTTCCACTTCTACGCCGCGTCGCACAGGGACAGCTACCGCGCCGAACTGGAGCGCGCCGCCGCCCGGCTGCCCATGTTCGTCACCGAGTTCGGCACCGTCACGTACACCGGTGGCGGCGCCGTGGACGCGGCCAGCAGCACCGCCTGGCTGGACCTGCTGGACCGGCTGAAGATCAGCTACGCCAACTGGACGTTCTCGGACGCCGACGAGGGCAGCGCCGCGTACCGCCCGGGCACCTGCTACGGCGGGACGTACACCGGCCCCTCCGTACTGACCGAGTCCGGCACCTTCATGCGCAACCGGATCCGCACCCCGGACAACTTCCCCACCAGCTGAGCCCGCCACCCGCACCCGGTGGGACCGCCCGCGTTCGGCGGCCCACCGGGTGCGTCGTGGTCAGAGCGGCTGCACGTAGTACGGGGATACGTCGAACCAGCCGTTGCCGGCCGCGCCGCCCAGCCGGCCGCTGCTGGCGGTGGACAGGGTGTACCAGGAGTCCACGTAGTCCGGATCGTCGGTGTACCAGGAGGTCGGAATGGCGTCGAGGATCGCGCTCACCAGCGGCTGGTACACCCCGCCGTCCACGATCACCAGCAGCGCGCCGACGATCGCCTGGACCAGGGCCTTGTAGTTGGTGTCGCCGTCGTCCTCCATCATCACCACGTCGGCCAGGTTGTACTTGTAGGCCGAGAAGTGCACCAGGAGCTGGTTCGGGTGGTAGGTCGTGCCGTCGTGGTCGAGGTAGGGCATCTGGACCAGGTCGACCGTGGGCTTGCCGTCGAGCCCGAACCCGGCCACGAGGCTGTAGACCTCGGCGTCGCCCTTGAGCCAGGGCTCCTTGTCGTCGTTGAGCCGTACCGCGTCGACCTTGGTGGCCCAGTAGCCGGACGCCGCCGCGGTCCGCGCGGTGGTCGCCGCCCGCGCGGCGGCGGTGTCGGTGACGCCCCGGCGGGCCAGCTCCCCGCGCATCAACTCCAGGCCGGCGGACAGCGCCCGGCCGGTGTCGACCTCCACCAGCAGCACCGGGCGGGCGGGAATCCGGGCGGCGTCCAGCCGCACCGACCGGGCCCCCCGGTCGTAGGCGGTGACGCTGGTCAGGGCGTCGTCGGTGGGGGTCGCCGCCACCAGCGGAACCGCGCCCCGGGTCGCCGCGGCACGCATGTCCGGGGTGGCCCAGCGCAGCCGCAGCAGTGACCCGGCCGTCGCCGGCAGGCCCTTGGCCGCGAGCACCCGCCGGTTCGCGGCCCGCGCCTCGCCGGACAGGCCCGGCACGGCGAGCAGGTCGGCCGGGCCGTCGGCGGTGGCCGCGAGGACCCCCCGGGTCGTCGCCGGGTCGTCGAGCACCCCGGCGAGCCGGCGGGCCAGCCCGTCGGTGACCGAGAGGACGGCACCGGCCGGGGCGGCGGTGGGCGCGGGGCCCCGGTGCTCGGGAAAGGCGTACGCGGGGGTGTCCACCGGGGCGGCCAGGACGGCCGCCGCCAGGCCGGCCGCAAGCGCGGCGCGGCGGAGGGTAGGAGTGTGCACGCGGGCTCCTCTGCATGGTCCGACCGCCGGCTCGTGGCGACGGTGCAGAGAAGATATACATCCAGACTGTTGGATTTATCAATGGTCGGGGTCGGCCCGCATCGCACGGACGGCCTCCCCCGCGTACCGGCAGGCGGCCTCGTGCCCGGCGGCGACCTCGACCAGCGCGGGGTCGCTCTCGGCGCAGTCGGGGCGGGCCTGCGGGCACCGGGTCCGGAACCGGCAGCCGCTCGGCGGGTCGACCGGGCTGGGGATGTCGCCGCTGAGGATGATCCGCCGACGGTGCCGCTCCACCTTCGGGTCGGCCACGGGGACGGCCGACAGCAGCGCGGCGGTGTACGGGTGGGCGGGCTGGCCGTACAGCTGCTCGGGCGTGCCGGTCTCCACGATCCGGCCCAGGTACATCACGGCGACCCGGTCGCTCATGTGCTCGACGGCCGCCAGGTCGTGCGCGATGAACAGGTAGGTCAGCCCGAGGTCGCGCTGGAGCCCGCTCAGCAGGTTCATGATCTGCGCCTGCACGCTCAGGTCGAGCGAGGCGATCGGCTCGTCGAGGACGATCAGGTCGGGTTCCCCGGCCAGCGCCCGGGCGATGCCGACCCGCTGGCGCTGCCCACCGGACAGCTCGTGTGGGTGCCGGCCGGCGAGGTCGGCGCGCAGGCCGACCATCTCCAACAGCTCCGCGACCCGCCGGCGACGGGCCTCCGCGGAGTCGACGAGCCGGTGCACCACCAGCGGCTCGGCGACGCTCGCGCCGATCGTGCGGCGGGGATCCAGCGACGCCTGCGGGTCCTGGAACACCATGGCCACCCGGCGGCGCAGTCCGCGCAACTGGCGGCGGGACCACCACGTCACGTCCCGGCCACCCACCCGGACCGACCCGCAGGTCGCGTCGACCAGGCGCAGCAGCGCCAGGCCGGCGGTCGACTTGCCGCTGCCCGACTCGCCGACCAGCCCGAGCGTCTCGCCCCGCCGGATGTGCAGCGAAACCCCGTCGACGGCGCGGACGGCGGCGCCGCCGGGCACGGGGAACCACACCCGGAGCTGGTCGAGCTCGGCGACGATCTCCCCCGGGTCGGCGACCGGGGCTGCGGCGTCGGCGGTCATGCGTCCTCCGAGAGCGGGTAGAAGGTGCGCACCTGGTGACCGGGGGCGACCGGGACCAGGGGCGGCAGCTCGTGCTCGCAGCGGGCGTCGCCCCGCACCGGGCAGCGGGGCCAGAACGCGCACCCGGCAGGCAGTTCGAGGGGGCTCGGCGGCGACCCCTGGATCGCCGGCAGGTCCCCGTCCCGAAGGCCAGGGCCGGGCCGGGCCGCCAGCAGCGCCCGGGTGTACGGGTGAGACGGCGCGTCGAACACGGCGTCGACCGGACCCTGCTCGACGATCCGCCCCCCGTACATCACGGCGACGGTGTCGGCGACCCCGGCGACCACGCCGAGATCGTGGGTGATCCAGACGACGGCGGTGCCGAGCCTGCGGCGCAGGTCGGCGACCAACTCGACGATCTGCGCCTGGGTGGTGACGTCGAGCGCGGTGGTCGGCTCGTCGGCGATCAGCAGGGCCGGCTCGCAGGAAAGCGCCATGGCGATGACGACCCGCTGGCGCATCCCGCCGGAGAACTGGTGCGGGTACGCGTCCACCCGCTGCCGCGGCGACGGGATGCCGACCAGGTCGAGCAGCTCCACGGCCCGTTCCCGGGCCTGGCGGCGGGTCATGCCCAGGTGCTCCTCGCATGCCTCGGTCACCTGCCGGCCCACGGTCAGCACCGGGTTGAGCGAGGTCATCGGGTCCTGGAAGACGAAGCCGACGTGTCGGCCGCGCAGCCGGCGGCGGCGCTGCTCGGGCAGCGCGGTCAGCTCCTCGCCGAGCAGCCGGACCCGGCCGGTGACCCGGGCCGTACGGGGGGCCAGTCCGGTGGCGGCGAGCACGGTCATGCTCTTGCCGCTGCCGGACTCGCCGACCAGGGCGAGGGTCTGCCCGGCCCGCACCGACCAGTCGACGCCGGCGACCGCCCGGGCCGGGCCCCGGCGGGTGCCGATCGTCACCGTCAGGTCCTCGATGGCCAGCACCGGCCCGGCGTCGGTCACGGCGCCGGCGTCGCGGGGGGCCGCGCCGGGGTCGCGGCCGGACTGTGCCGGGGTTCCCGTCCGCTCGCTCATGCCCTGCTCCTCCTCGCCTCGCCGACGGTGAGCTGACGCGGGTCCAGCACGTCCCGCAGCGCGTCGCCGACCAGGTTGAAGGCGAGCACGGTGAGGAAGATGGCGGCGCCGGGGAACACGCCGAGCCACCACGCCTCGGTGACGAACCCGCGTCCGTCGTAGAGCATCCGGCCCCACGCCGGGTCGGGCGGCTGGATGCCGAGGCCGAGGAAGGACAGGGCCGCCTCCGACAGGATGGCGAACGCGAGGGACAGCGACGTCTGCACGATCAGCGGCGCGGCGATGTTGGGCAGCACGTGGCGGCGGATGATCCGGGCGTCGGACGCCCCGATCGACACCGCCGCCCGGACGAAGACCTGCTCCCGCACCGAGAGCACCCCCGCGCGGGTGACCCGGGCGAAGATCGGGGTGTAGACCACCCCGATCGCGACCATCGCGGTGAGCAGGCCCGGCCCCAGCACGGCGACGATCGCGACGGCGAGCAGCAGCACCGGGAACGCGAACAGCACGTCCATGCCGCGCATCAGGACGTTGTCCACCCAACCCCGGTACCAGCCGGCGAGCAGCCCGACGGTGACCCCGACCAGCAGCGCGATGCCGACGCTGACCAGGCCCACCTGCAACGACACGCGGGCGGCGACGAGTACCCGGCTGAGCACGTCGCGGCCCAGCTCGTCGGTGCCGAAGGGATGGTCGGCGCTGGGCGGGCGGAGCATCCCGTCGACGTCGACGTCGTTGACCCCGTCCGGCGCCAGCCAACGGCCGGCCACCCCGACCACGAGCAGCAGGAACAGGACGACGGTGCCGACGACGGCCGGCGGGTCGTGCCGCAGCGCGGACAGCGCCCGGCGCAGCGTGCCGTCCCCCGCGCCGCTCACCGGGCCGTTCTCCCGGCCGCTCACCGGACGCCGATCCGCGGGTCGAGGCGGGCGTAGAGGATGTCCACCAGCAGGTTCATCAGCAGGAACAGGGCGGCGACGAACAGCACCGCGCCCTGGAGCACCGGGTAGTCGCGGGCCTGGACGGCGTCGTAGGTGAGCCGCCCGACGCCCGGCCAGGCGAACAGCACCTCGATCACGATCACCCCGCCGATCAGGCTGGCGAGCTGCACCGCCACCACGGTGACCACGGGGATCAGCGCGTTGCGCAGCACGTGCCGGACGACCACGACCCGGGAACGCAGCCCCTTCGCCTCGGCGGTGCGCACGTAGTCCTCGGAGAGCACCTCCAGCACCGAGGAGCGGATGAACCGGGTGAGGATCGAGGCGGTGACCAGCCCGACCGCCGCGGCCGGGAGGAGCACGTGGGACGCCCACCCCGCCGGGTCCTCGGTCAGCGCCACGTACCCCGAGGGCGGCAGCCAGCCGAGCACCCCGGCGAAGAGCAGGATGCCCATGATGCCCATCCAGAAGTCGGGCACCGACACCCCGAACTGGCTGAACACCCGGGCGGCGTGGTCGAGGGCCGAGCCGCTGCGCACGGCGGAGAGCACCCCCAGCGGGAAGGCGACCAGCAGGGCGAGCAGCACGGCGGTCACCGCCAGGGACAGCGTGGCCGGCAGCCGCTCCAGCACGATGGTGGTGACGGGCTGGCCGCTGCGGAAGCTGACCCCGAGATCGCCGGTCAGCGCGTGGCCGACGTAGCTGACGTACTGCGCGACGAGCGGCCGGTCGAGGCCCGACCGCTCCCGCAGCGCGTCGTAGGTCTGCTGGTCGAAGCGGGTGCCGAGGGCAACCCGGACCGGGTCGCCCGGCACCAGTTGGAGCAGGAGGAAGACGACGAGCGTCACCCCCAGCAGGACGACGACCGACTGGAGCAGCCGACGGAGGACGAAGCGTGCCACGCGAGGCTCCCGTCAGCTCACCGGTCGAGGCCGACGTCGCGGAACCGGACAGCCCGGTCGGAGCGGACCTGGTACCCGGTCACCCGCTTCGACCAGCCCTGCACCACCTCGGGGTTGTACAGGTAGAGGTAGCTGGCGTCGTCGACGATCTGCTTCGCGGCCTGGTCGTACGTCCGCTTGCGGGCCGCCGGGTCGGTCTGGGTCCGGCCGGCGTCGAGGAGCTTGTCGACGGCCGGGTTGCTGTACTTGTGGAAGTTGAACGTCGCGCCGGTGCGGTGCTGGGCGTAGTAGAACTCGTCCGGGTCGATGTTGCCGAGCCAGCCCAGCATGAACGCGTCGAAGTTGCTCCTGCCCTGCTCGTCGAGCCACTGGGCGAAGTCGAGGGTGCGGATCCTGACGGTGATCCCGACGTCCTTGAGCTGGGCGGCGATCACCTGGGCGGCGGCAACCGTCTCCGGGTACTCGTTGGTCACCATCAGGTCCATGGTCAGCCCGCGCACGCCGGCCCGCCCGAGCAGCTGCCGGGCCTGGGCCGGGTCGTGCCGGTACGGCGCGTACCCGTGGTACCAGGAGCTGCCCTCGGGGATGGCGGTCTGGTTCGGCTTCGCCAGACCGAACTTGGCCGCCTTGGTGATCGCCTCGCGGTCCAGGGCGAAGGCGATCGCCCGGCGCACGTTCACGTCGTCGTACGGCTTGCGGCCCTGGTTGAGTGCCAGGTACCAGTAGTCGGTGGAGGGCCTCGACTCGACGGTGACGTCGCCGCCTTTCTCCTTCAGCGCCGCGACCTGCTGGGGCGGGAGGTTGTCGGTCCACTGGACCTCGCCGCCGCGCAGGTTCTGCAGCGCCACGGTGGGGTCCTTGACGAAGGTGAAGGTGACCCCGTCGAGCTTCGGCCGGCCGCCCCAGTAGGCGTCGTTGCGGACCAGCTTGACGCTGTCGCCGGAGGTGTAACCGGCCACCGCGAACGGCCCGCTGCCGACCGGCCTGGTCTTGACCGCCCCGGACTCGACGTTGGACTTCTCGACGATCGCGACGCCCTTGAACCCGCCGAGGTTGGCCAGCAGGTTCGGGGTGGGCTTGGTGAGCGTGACGACCACGGTGGTCGGGGCCGGCGCGGCCACCGACTTCACGGTCTCGAACTTGTACGCCTGGTTCAGCTTCTCGGAGATGATCCGGTTGTACGAGTAGGCGACGTCCTCCGAGGTCAGCGGCGATCCGTCGGAGAACCTGACCCCCTCGCGGAGGGTGAAGGTCCAGGTGAGCTGGTCGTCGCTGGTGGTCCATCTCGTCGCCAGCGACGGGCCCATGCGCAGGTCCGCGCCCGGCTCGATCAGGGTGTCGTAGACGTTCTCCAGCACCTGGAAGCTGTAGTAGGCCGAGGTCCTGTGCGGGTCGAGCTGGTCCGGTTCCCCGCCGATGGCCGCGGCGAGCGTCCCCCCGGCGCCCCCGCCGCCCGGGTCAACGGCACCGCCGACGTCGACGCTCTCGCCGGAGCTGCACCCGGCTGTCGCAGTGAGCACAAGCGCGAGCGCCGCGCCGGCCAGCCTGGATCTGGTCATGGACCGGTCCCCTCCCCTGGTGAGCGGGGCGGGCCCCGCGGCCGTCGAGCGCCGCGATCCGTCCCGTCCACTTTCGACGGCTTCCCACCACCATGCCCGCCCCGGCCCGAATGCGAAACCTGAGGCGACGGGACCAGGGGGGCGACGGGAGCCCTCGGCGGCGGCGTCACCGCCGCGAACCCCGCCGATCCGGCGGCCTTCGGTTTTGTCACACAACTGTCATACGACTGGGAGATCCCCTCCAAAACCACGTAGCAGGGTTGCGGTTGCCCGGACGCCGCGGCGGCCCCGTGCCTCCGCCAGGCGGTGACCGACGGGTCCGGGCCGGCTCGGTCGGTGTCACCCCGATACCCGGCCGACGTCCTCCGGGGCCGACCGGGGCAGCGGACAACGAGAGGAACCCGGGATGACCGTCGTACCGGACGATCGCCTGATGACGCTGATCTGCGACGACTGCGGCGACACCACCACCGGTCATGCCTGCGTGCTGCCCGACGCCGAGGTCGTCTGGACGCTGGTGTCCGAGCACGGCTGGAGCGGCTCGCCCTTCGCCGTCGGCCCGCACCGCTGCCCGCCGTGCAGCATCGCCGGTCCGGAGGGTGGCCCCCGCTGGGCCGGCCCCCCGACCCTCGGTCTGGACCACGTCGACGACTGCGACGAGATCACGGGCCGGGACGAGGCCGCCCTGCGCGCCGCGCTCGACGACACGGTCGAGTTCGACGGGCGGGCCGTCGTGGACCTGCACGGCGTGGCGCAGATCGACCCGGCCGGACTGGGCCTGCTGGTGCGCGCGCGCCAGCAGGCCAGGGACCGGGGCGTCGTGCTGTGCCTCGCCGCCCCGTCCCGGTTCGTCCGCACCGTGCTGCACACGATGCGACTGGACGGCGTCTTCCCGGTCTTCGACACCCGGCGCGAGGCCCTGCTGGACCGCCCCCGACCCGTTCGTACCCCCGGGCGGTGAACCCTGGCCCGCCCGGCGCCGGGGTGACCACCGGACCGGGCGGGTGTGGGTCCGGCGGTTCAGCGGCCGTCGGGCCGCCCGGGCTCCGGCTGGTAGACGTCGGGCACCCCGTCGCGGTCGAGGTCGACGTTCTCGGCCTCGTACACCTGCCGGTACAGCCGGCTGCGCCCGCGCAGGATCACCGTGGCCAGGACGGCGGAGACCAGGGAGCCGGTGAGCACCGCCACCTTGACGTGGCCGTCGCGCTCGCTGCCGAGCCCGAAGGCCAACTCCCCGATCAGCAGCGAGACGGTGAACCCGATCCCGCCCAGCAGCGCCAGGCCGAGAACATCGAGCCAGTTCAGCCCCTCGTCGAGGTCGGCCCGGGTGAAGCGGGACACCAGCCAGGTGGCCAGCAGGATGCCGATCGGCTTGCCGAGCACCAGGCCGACCACGACGCCGACCGCCGCCCGGTCGGTCAGGGCGGTGGCCAGCCCGGCGAGTCCGCCGATGGTGACACCGGCGGACAGGAACGCGAAGACCGGCACCGCGACGCCGGCGGAGAGCGGGCGGAACCGGTGCTCGAAGTGCTCGGCCAGGCCCGGACCGGCGTCCGGGCCGCCGGCGGCCCGGCTGCGGAGCACCGGCACGGTGAAGGCCAGCAGCACACCGGCGACGGTGGCGTGCACCCCGGAGGCGTGCACCAGGGCCCAGGTCGCCGCCGCCAACGGCAGCAGCAGCCACCAGGAGCGCACCCGGCGCCGCACCAGCAGGGCGAAGACCGCCAGCGGGACCAGCGCGCCCAGCAGTGGCCCGACGGCCAGGTCGGAGGTGTAGAACACGGCGATGATGACGATGGCCAGCAGGTCGTCGACCACGGCGAGGGTGAGCAGGAACGTGCGCAGCGCCGCGGGCAGGAACCGCCCGACCACGGCGAGCACGGCCAGCGCGAAGGCGATGTCGGTCGCGGTCGGGATCGCCCAGCCCTTCGCCGCGTCGGCGTCGGCGATCAGGGAGTAGAGGACTGCCGGCACGAGCACCCCGCCCGCGGCGGCGGCCACCGGCACCGCGGCCCGGCGCGGGTCGCGCAGGTCACCGGCGACGAACTCGCGCTTGAGCTCCAGCCCGGCGACGAAGAAGAAGATCGCCAGCAGGCCGTCCGCGGCCCAGGTGGCGAGGCTGAGGTCCAGGTGCAGCGCCGCCGGGCCGAACCGGAGGTCCCGCAACGCCTGGTATCCGTCGGACCAGGGCGAATTCGACCAGGTCAGGGCCAGCAGTGCCCCGGCGAGCAGGAGCGCCCCGCCGACGGTCTCCTTGCGCAGGATGGCCGAGATGCGACTGGTCTCGCCCCACGAGCGTCGGGCGAACAGGCTGGTACGGCGCCGGGGGGCGTCGGTCACGGGGTCTCCTCGTCGGCAGGGGTCGCGTCATCCATCGCCGACCAGACTTCCCGGCACACCAGGACACCAACGTTAGCCTGCACCCGGGCCGGACCGCAGCGGGGGAAGGCTCACCGCCGGCGCCGGCCGCCCGGCCCGCCCCGCCGCAGCAGGGGCGCGGACACCGGGCACGGGTGCGGATGACACCGCCCACCCCGGCCCGCGAGGTTGCCAGACGGGCACCATCTATCCATACTGATGGATGTTTCTGAGCCGGACATGATCGGGCGCCGGGCAGCCTCGATCGGCAACCCTGTCGCATTCGCATTCTCCGGAGGAACCCGTCCATGAGAGGCAAGATCAGACTGCTGTGCGCCGCCCTGGCGGCCGCCGCGGTGACCGCGCTGACGGCGCTGGCCGTCCCCACCCCCGCGTCGGCCGCGGCGCTGACCGAGGTCACCGGCTTCGGCGCCAACCCGAGCAACCTGCGCATGTACCTGTACGTTCCGGACAACGTCGCGCCCCGACCGGCGCTGGTGGTCGCGGTGCACTACTGCACCGGCACCGGCCCGGCCATGTACTCCGGCACCCAGTTCGCCGCCCTGGCCGACCGGTACGGCTACATCGTGGTCTACCCGTCGGTGACCCGGAGCAGCCAGTGCTTCGACGTCGCCTCGCCCCAGGCGCTGCGCCGCGACGGTGGCAGCGACCCGGTGGGTATCAAGTCGATGATCGACTACGTCCGGCAGCGCTACCCCGTCGACCCGAACCGGATCTTCGCCACCGGCATCTCCTCCGGGGCGATGATGACCAACGTCCTGCTCGGCCTCTACCCCGATGTGTTCGCCGCCGGCGCGGCGTTCGCCGGTGTTCCGTTCGCCTGCTTCGCCACCACGAACGGCTCGGAATGGAACAGCGAGTGCGCCAACGGGCAGCTCATCAGGACCCCGCAGGCGTGGGGCGACCTGGTCCGCAACGCCTACCCCGGGTACACCGGCAAGCGGCCCCGGATGCAGCTCTGGCACGGCACGAACGACGAGGTCCTGCGCTACCCCAACTTCGGGGAGGAGGTCAAGCAGTGGACCGACGTGCACGGGCTGAGCCAGGTCCCGACGTACACCGACACCCCGCAGTCCGGCCAGACCCGCACCCGGTACGGCGGCAGCGGCCCCACCGCGCCGGTCGAGGCCATCAGCATGAGCGGCGTGTCGCACAACCTGCCCGTGGACGCCGCCCAGGCCGTCCGCTTCTTCGGCCTCGACGGCACCACCCCACCGACCACGCCGCCCCCGACCACGCCGCCGCCCACCACCCCGCCGCCGACCACGCCGCCGCCCGGCGGGGCCTGCCGGATCGGGTACGCGGTCAACGCCTGGAACAGCGGCCTGACCGCCTCCGTCACCATCACCAACACCGGCAGCGCCGCGGTCAACGGCTGGACCCTGGCGTTCACCCTGCCCGGCGGACAGACCATCACCAACGGCTGGAACGCGTCCTACTCCCCCGGCAGCGGGGCGGTGACCGCCCGTAACGTCTCCTACAACGGCTCCATCGCGCCGAACGCCTCGGTCGACATCGGCTTCCAGGCGACCCACACCGGCAACACCGCAAAGCCGACCTCGTTCACCCTCAACGGGGCGGCCTGCGCCGTCGCCTGACCGTCCGCGCGGGCAGCGGTGGGCGTCGAGGACGCCGACGCCCACCGCCACCCCGCCCGCGTCGGCGAGGTCGGGTCGCGCGCCCGGCTCAGCTCCGGGACATGATTGCCGTCGCGCTTCATCCAGGCAAAGATCCATGGATGCCTACGAGCGTATCCACTGACCGGCTCCACGACCTACGGACCCGCACGGCCGAGATGGTGGGGCAACTCGGCCGTCTGGTCTCGGTCGAGACGCCGTCCAACGACCGGTCGGCCTGCCGGGCCGGGGCGGAGACGGTGTCCGGTATCGCCGAGGAGATCATCGGCGTGCCCGCGGATTCCGTCGAGGTCGACGGACGGACCCACCTGCAGTGGCGCTGGCCCGCCGCGTCGGGCCAGCCGACCGTCGCCCTGATCGGCCACTACGACACCGTCTGGCCGTTGGGCACTCTGGAACGCTGGCCGTTCACCCTCGACGACGCGGCCGGGACCGCCACCGGCCCCGGCTGCTTCGACATGAAGGCCGGGATCGTGCAGCTCTTCCACGCCGTGGCCACGCTGCCGGATCGCGCCGGGCTGGAGATCCTGCTGACCTGCGACGAGGAGATCGGCTCTCCCACCAGCCGGAAGCTCGTGCAGGAGACGGCCCACCGCTGCGACGCCGCGCTCATCCTCGAACCGTCCGTCGACGGAGCGGTGAAGACGAGTCGCAAGGGGATCGGCCGGTACCGCTTCGACGTGCACGGACGCGCCGCCCACGCCGGGCTGGACGCGGAGCTCGGCCGCAACGCGCTGACCGTGCTGGGACGCCTGCTGCTCGACGTCGGGGAACTCGCCCGGCCCGACCTCGGCACGATCGTCACGCCGACCATGGCCGGTGGCGGCACCGCCGGCAACGTGGTGCCCGCGCACGCCTGGCTGGGGGTCGACGTCCGGGTCGCCGTCGAGAGCGAGGCGGAGCGCGTGGACGGGGAACTGCGCTCCCTCAAGCCCATCCTGCCCGACGTGTTCGTCGAACTCGCCGGTGGGGCGAGCCGGCCACCGCTGCCGGCGTCCTCCACCGCGGCCCTGTTCGCGCGGGCTGTGGCCCTCGCGCCGGCGCTGGGCCTCGGTCCGCTGCGGGGCGCCGACGTGGGTGGCGGGTCCGACGGCAACTTCACCGCGGCCGTGGGCTGTCCCACGCTCGACGGTCTCGGCGCCGTGGGGGACGGCGCGCACTCCGAGGGCGAGCACGTCGTCGTCGCGGCCATGCCGGAGCGGGCGGCGCTGGTGGCGGAACTGATCGAGGACATCCGCCGGAACCAGAACGGGGGTCCGCAGGATCGCTGAAGGGTCTCTGGACGCGGCGGCGGGCAGCTTGCCCCCGCCGGTGTCCTCCTGTCGGTGGCCGTCGCCGTGGCGGCCCGCGCCGGTGGGTTGCTCGGTGCGCTGACCGGCACGGTCTCGGTGCCTGTTCGTCAGTGGCGGTCGGCGTACGCCCGGACCTTGGCCCGGTTTCCGCAGACGGCCATGGTGCACCAGCGCCGCCGGCCCCGGGGGTCGAGGAACAGCCACCCACAGTCGGCCCCGGGGCAGGCGCGGACGTGGGCCCGCGCCGGCGTGCAGAGGAGGTCCGCGGCGGACCGCGCGCACGCGAGCAGCGGCAGGTCGAGGGTGTTGACCGGAGAGAGGGTCCAGGACGCGACGCCGTCGGCGCCCGCCGTCAGACGTGCGGCGGCGGCGGCGCGCCGGGCCTGGGCCGCGACGGCGCGGAACGCCCCGGCGTCGCCCGGGTCGAGAAGGAGGGTACGCAGCGAGGCGCGGAAGGTGCGCGTCGCGGCGAGGGCCCGCTCGGCCGTGACGGGCTCCCGGCGCGCGGCGGCGCGCAGCCGCCGTACGGTGGGCACGTCGAGCAGCGAGGCGTGCCCGGCCCAGGTGGCGAGGTGGTCGTAGCCGCGCAGCCATTCCCGGTGCGGGCCGGGAGCCTGGCCCCAGCCCGCCCAGGTGTTGCAGAGCTCCAGCCCTGGGTGGCCGGCGAGCAGCACTGGCATCCGGAGGCCGTCGACATCGGTCCAATGCACGACACCAGTATGCCTTGACCGGCCCTCCACTAACCAGACATTGTCAACACACCGGTTAACCCGATGAGAATGGTTAGGTGAGGCATGTTGCTCTCCAGGGTCGTTTCCCCGGGCCTACGGGTCGCGCTGGTGCTGGCCGCGGTCGCGACGGCCGTCCCCGCGCCCGCCGTGGCAGCCGGCACCGACCGTTCCGCCCAACGGTCACGCCTGCCCGAGCCCTGGCGGCCCTGGACGCAGGAGGAGTGGACCGCTCCGGCCGGCCGGTACTGCGCGTTTCCGCTGCGGGTCCAGGTGGTCTCACAGGACGTCCGGGTCCGGGTGGTCGACCGGTATCCCGACGGGGCCGTCAGGCGAGAGGAGTTCGCCGGTCCGCTCGTGGTCGACTTCGTCGACGTCACCACGGGACGGATGACGCGCCGGGACGCGGGCGGGTCCGGCGCGGCCGACTACCGCCCGGACGGCGGGTGGCTGCGGTACACCATCGTCGGCCCCGCGGGCTTCGGGTTCCGGGCCGGGGACCACTATCCGCAGGGTTACTACCTGCTCGACGGGCTGCACGTCATCGCGTTCGACGCCGCGGGAACCCGCCGGATGGCGGTCGCCGTCGGCACGCAGGACAACGTCTGCCAGACGCTCGCCGGCCCGGCCTGACCGGCCCGGTCAGGTGGACGGCAAGGTGGTCCCGGCGATCGTGTCGGGCCCGGCAGGGGCTGGTCCGGCCGCCGGAACCGGGCCCCGGTGGCGGATCGTGGCGTGGGCGGTGCTGACCGGCACCAGCGGGTTGACCGCCGCCTCCGTGGTGGCCTGGTGCGTGGCGGCACCACCCTGGCACCCGTGGATGCTCTACACGCTGGTGGACCTGGTGGTCGGCGCGGTCTACGGAGTGGTCGCCTGGCTGACCCTGCTGCGCCGTACCCACCTGGCCGCCTGGATCATGGCCGCGGCGGGCGTCGGCGGGTCACTGTCGGCGGCGGCGGCCTGCTGGAGCATGGTGGTGCACCGCTGGCCCGACCTGTGGACGACCGGACAGCTCGCCGGCGTCGCGTACTGGGCCTGGGTGCCCGGCTTCTACGCCCTCGTCGTGCTGCTGCCCTGGCTCCTGCCGGTACGGCCGCTCGACCGGAGCGCCCGGGTCGCCGTCGGCGCCGGCGGCGTCCTCATCGTGGTCGCGCAGGCCTGCGCCCTCACCCTGCCCAATGGCCTGCACGCGATCCCGCTCACCGACGACACCCTCCTCGCGGCCCGCGCGGCGGTCGATCCCTGGCTGGAGCCCGCGCTCGTCGCGCTCGGCGTCGCCGCCGCCGTCGGCGTGCTGGCCCGTCGCCGTACCCTGCCGCGGCAGCAGCGGCACGGCCTCGGTTGGCTCGCCATCGGCACCCTGCTGCTGGCGGCGGCCTTCCTGCCGCTCGCGCTGAACCCGGCCTTCCACGTCGCCGTCCCGGTGCCGTTCGCCCCGCTGCTCATGCTCGGCGCCCAGGCGTTCTTCCCCGCCTCCGTGCTGGTCGTGGTGCTGCGTCAGCGGCTGTGGGGCCTGGAGTTGACCATCCGCCGGACACTGGTCTGGGCGTTGATGACCGGGCTGGTGATCGGCACGTACGTCGTGGGTGTGCTGCTGCTCGGCACGGTCCTGCCGGCGACCTCGGCGGTGCCCGAGGCCGTGGTGACCGCGCTGCTCGCCGCCGGGTTCCAACCCGCGCGCGCGTGGGTGCAACGCAGGGTGGACCGGCTGGTGCACGGCGACGACGGGCCACGCCTGATCCGGCAGGTCGCCGACCGGCTACGCGCGGCGGAGCACAGCACCCGGATGCTCGACGCGGTGGCGGACGGCATCGCCGATTCGTTGCGCTTGGCCTCGGCCACGATAACCCTGACGGGAGTCCCGCCGGTACCGCCGCGCCGCGCCCCGGCCCGGGAAGGGCCGTCGGCGCGCGGCCCGGCCCTGGTGGTGTGCCTGGACGGTGGGAACGGGTCGGTGGGAGAGCTGTGGGCCTGGCCGCGCCCCGGTGAGCGGCTCGACGGGCGGACCGCCGCGCTGCTGCACGACCTGGCGCCGGTCGTCACCGCGCTCGCCCTGCTCGCCCTCGCCCAGCGCGACCTGGACCGCTCCCGGGTGCGGCTGGCGCAGAGCAGGGACGAGGAGCGCCGCAAGCTGCGCCGTGACCTGCACGACGACCTGGGGCCGGCGATCAGCGGAGTCGGGCTCGCACTCACCGCGGGCCGCAACATGCTGCGCCCGCACCGCCACCTGTCCGAGATCGCGGCGGCCGACGACCTGCTCGGCCGGCTCGTCGCCGAGATGGACCGCCAGGCGGCGGGAGTTCGCGAGATCGCCCGGGACCTCGTGCCGCCACCGTTGGAGGGCGGCGGGCTGCGACCGGCGCTGTACCGGCTGCGGGAGCGCTACGCGGCTGCCGGGTTGACGGTGCTGGTGCGGGCGCCCGACGTGCAGCTTCCCGACACCGTGGCGACCGCGGTGTACGGCATCGTCGGCGAGGCCGTGCGCAACGTACGCCGGCACGCCGGTGTGGACCGGTGCGCCATCGACGTCTCCGTGGAACCGGGCAGCCTGGTCGTGTGCGTCACGGACGAGGGGGTGGGCATCCCCGCCCCGCTGGTCGCCGGCATCGGCACCGCGTCGATGCGGGAACGCGCGGAGGGCATCGGGGCCGCGCTCACCATCACGCGGGCGCATCCCGCCCACGCCCGCCCCGGCACCACCGTCGAACTGGTGCTGCCCGTCCCGGCGCTCGTGGCCCGCTGATCATCCCGGCGGTGCCAGACTGGCCGCCATGACGGCGATCGACAACCTGGCGCTGACCAACTACGGGCACTTCACCACGATGCGGGTGCAGGACGGTGCGGTCCGCGGCCTCGGCCTGCACCTCGACCGGTTGGTCACCGACTGCGCCACGGTGTTCGGGGCCGAGCTGTCCCCCGGGTACGTCCGGGAGCGGATCCGCGGGGCGATCGCCGAAGCCGACGGCCCGCTGACCGTCCGGGTCACCGTCGCCGATCCCGGCCTGCGGCTCACCCACCCCGCCGCCCCGGCCGATCCGCAGGTGCTGGTCACCACGCGCGCCGCCACGCCACAGGCGCAGCCGCCGATGCGGGTGCGCTCCACCACCTACGTACGCGACGTGCCCGCGGTGAAGCACGCCGGGCTGTTCGGCCCGCTGTTCGAACGCCGCCGCGCCCAGCTCGACGGCTACGACGACGCGCTGTTCACCGACGGCGTTGGGCGGGTCTCCGAGGGCCCGACCTGGAACGTCGGCTTCGTCGACGGCGACACCGTGGTCTGGCCGCTGGCCGACGCGCTGCCCGGCGTGACCATGCGGCTGCTCGCCGCGGCTCACGACGGCCCGCAGCGCACCGAGCCGGTGGAGCTGTCCCGGCTGGCCGGCACGGCGAGCGCCTTCGCCACCAACGCGGCCGGCGGGATCCGGCCGATCGCCGCCGTCGACGGGATCACGTTCGCGACCGGTCACCCGATCATCGGCCTGCTGCGCCGGCGGTACGCCGAGGTCGCCCCCGAAGCCGTCTGACCGCAACGGGCGGGCCGTTCATCGGTCTGTCCCCTGTGGCCGAGGTGGTCGTCGGGCTCTGAAATGCATGGCGGCCCCTTCGTCCCGACGCGGTCGCGTCGTACGGTCGGTTGCCTCCCGCTCTGTCATGGACCTGAGAGCTGCACCGCCGGGTTCGAACGGTGTCTGTGCAGTTGTGGGCGATGCTGTCGCGACCCTAGGCGACCGGCCGAACACGTGTCAACGATGCGGCAGTGACTGTCCGACCCGGACCGCAGCGGGCTCCTGGCCCGCTGCGCGGCCGAAGGCCCAGGCCGGCGCGGCCCGACAGCAGTCCCGATGATCGATCATTAACATTGCTTTACACGATGTGTGATGTGTGCCATTGTACTGGCCACGCCCGATGCGACGCCGATCTATATCGACGGATGTCAGTTGTGATCGACGCCCGTCGGAGCGCAGGAACCGCCCCACCGAGACCCGCTGGCCTGCGCAGAGGTTCACCGAACTCCCCCGCGCCCGACCATGTCCGTCCCCCGCCGACTCCCAACCCCACCCCCCGCCGGCCGACCCCGGCCTGGTCAACATCCCGCCAAGGAGGCGACCCCGTGACGATCAGACTGTTACGAGAGCGACGTACCCGACTGGCTGCCGTGCCCTTGGCGCTGGCGCTGGCGCTGGGAATGAGCCCGCTGACCACCCCCGCCGCCGCGGTCGCGGCACCGGCGGCGAAGCCCGCCCAGGGCGCCGCCCCGGCCGACGCCGGCGCCGGCGACCGGCACGTCCGGCGGGACCCGCTGCCGCTGGACGAACGCGCCCCGCTGCCCGCCGTCCGCGACGAACTGCGCCGCGACTACGACGAGCCCGACGGCGGGCAACGACGCACCGCCCCGTCCATGCGCGGCCGGGCCGCCCCGGCCGCCGCCCCCTGCGCGACCGGCGACTTCACCAGCCGCACCGGCAGCGCCCTGGTGCAGCAGATCAAGGCGTCCACCACCGACTGCGTCAACACGCTGTTCAGCCTGACCGGCAACGACGCCTACCTGGCGTTCCGCGAGGCGCAGATGACCAGCGTCGCGTACGCGCTGCGCGACGACGCCGCCGCCTACGACGGCACCAACCGCATCGGCACCGCCTCCCTCGTGCTGTACCTGCGGGCCGGCTACTACGTGCACTGGTACTACCCGGCCACGGTCGGCACCTACGGAAGCGGCCTGCGCACCGCGATCCGCGCCGGCCTGGACGCCTTCTTCGCCAACGGCCACTCCGGCGACGTCAGCGACGCCAACGGCGAGGTGCTGGCCGAGGCCGTCACCCTCATCGACAGCGCCGAGGAGAACGCCCGCTACCTGTACGTGGTGAAGCGCCTGCTCACCGGCTACAACAGCTCGTACAACACGTCCTGGTGGATGCTGAACGCGGTCAACAACGTCTACCTCGTGCTGTTCCGGGGCCACCAGGTGCCCGAGTTCGTCACCGCCGTCACCGCGGACCCGAGCGTGGTGGACACGCTGTACGCCTTCGCCTCCGGCCACCGCTCCCTGCTCGGCACCGACCAGGGCTACCTGGTCTCCAACGCCGGACGGGAGCTGGGCCGCTTCCTCCAGCACACCGCGTTGCGGGCCAAGACGCGGCCACTGGCCCGGGGGCTGCTCAACCTGAGCGCGATCACCGGCCCCACCGCCGCCCTCTGGGTCGGCGTCGCCGAGATGACCGACTACTACGACCGGGCCAACTGCGCCTACTACGACACCTGCGACCTCCAGGCGCGGCTGGCCGCCGCCGTCCTGCCGATCACCTACACCTGCGGCACCAGCATCCGGCTGCGCGCCCAGCAGATGACCTCCGCCGAGCTGGACCGGGCCTGCGCCAGCATGCGTGACCAGGACGCGTACTTCCACTCCGTGGTGGCCGACCCCGGACCGGTGGCCGACGACCGCAACACCACCCTCGAAGTGGTGGTCTTCGACTCCAGCACCGACTACCAGACGTACGGCGGGCCGATGTTCGGCATCGACACCAACAACGGCGGCATGTACCTCGAGGGCAACCCGGCCGCCACCGGCAACCAGCCGCGCTTCATCGCCTACGAGGCGGAGTGGCTGCGCCCCACCTTCGAGATCTGGAACCTCAACCACGAGTACACCCACTACCTCGACGGCCGGTTCGACATGTACGGCGACTTCACCGCGAACATCTCCACCCCGACGATCTGGTGGATCGAGGGCTTCGCCGAGTACGTGTCGTACTCGTACCGGAAGCAGACCTACCAGGCCGCGATCACCGAGGCCGGGAAGAAGACGTACGCCCTGCGCACCCTCTTCGACACCACCTACGACCACGACACCACCCGGGTCTACCGCTGGGGCTACCTGGCCGTGCGGTACATGCTCCAGTCGCACCGCGCCGACCTGACCACGCTGCTCGGCCACTACCGCGCCGGCAACTGGAACGCCGCCCGGACGCTGCTGACCAGCACCATCGGCAGCCGCTACGACACCGACTGGCACGCGTGGCTGGGCACCTGCGCGGCCGGCGACTGCGGCGGCGGCACCAACCCGCCCGCCAACCAGGCCCCGGTCGCCGCGTTCACGGCGGTCACCAGCGGCCTGACCGCCACCTTCACCGACCAGTCGACGGACGGCGACGGCAGCATCGCCTCCCGGGCCTGGACCTTCGGCGACGGCACCACGTCGACGGCGGCCAACCCCACCAGGACGTACGCCGCCGCCGGCACCTACCCGGTCACGCTGACGGTCACCGACAACAAGGGCGCGACCGGCACCACCTCACGCACCGTCACCGTCAGCGGTGGCACCACGCCGTTGCCGGAGTGCACCGGGAGCGACATCCGGACGCTGGGCAAGAACTGCCAGCGCGGCGGCCTCCAGGCCACCGCCGGGAACCTCTACCACCTCTACGTCTACGTCCCGGCCGGCACCACCAGCCTGAAGCTCACGTCGTCCGGGGGCACCGGCGACGCGGACCTGTACTACAGCTCCACCGGCTGGGCCACCACGACCAGCTACACCCGCCGCTCGGTCAACACCGGCAACGGCGAGTCGATCACGGTCAGCAACCCGGCGGCCGGTTACCACTACGTGAGCCTGCACGCCCGGCAGGCGTTCACCGGGGTCACGGTGACCTCGCAGTACTGAGCACGCCGCAGCGCCGCCGCGCCGTCCTCCTCGGAGCCGGTGGACTCCCGCCCCGGCGGGACCACCGCCTCCGCGAGGGCGGCGCGGTCCGTGCGGGTGTCCCCGGGCGGGCCGCAGCGGTCAGTTCCCGGGCAGGAGCGGTCAGTCGCCGGCGGCCAGGTGGCCGAGCGTGACCGGCTGCGCGACCGGGCGGGTGGCGAACCCGGCCAGATCCGCCCCGGTGACGGCGCGGCCGGCCGCCCGCGCGGTCAGGCAGGCGGTGGCGTAACCACACGTGCGCCCCTGGCACCAGCCCATGCCGGCCCGGGTCATCAGCTTCGCGCCCCGCGCGTCGGCGGCGGACAACTCCCGCACCGCCTGCCGTACCGCCCCGACCGGCACGTCCTCGCAGCGGCAGACCAGCGTGTCGTCGGCGCACCGGTCCGGCCAGCCGGCCGGCACCGGGTGCACCGCGTGCAGCGCCGAGGCGAACCGGCGCAGCCGGCGCCGGGTCCGCAGCAGCCGGCCGTGCCGCCGGCCCGACCAGGGCAGCGGGCGGCCGAGGGACAGCGCCGCGCCGGCACCGGCCAGCTCCCCCTCCACCAGCGCGAGCCCGGCCCCGCCCACCCCGGTCACCTCACCGGCGGCGTACACCCCGGGCACCGAGGTCGCCTGCGCCGCGTCGACGGTGAGCACCAGGCTCCCGTCCCCGTCGAGCCGGGTCGCGCACCCCAGGGCCAGGCCCAGCTCCACCTGCGGGGTGAAGCCGAAGCCCACCGCGAGCCCGTCGCACTCCAGCTCGGACTCGGTGCCGGCCAGCACCGCGCCGCCGGCGTCGACGGAGGCGAGGGTGACCCCGGTCAGCCGGTCGGTGCCGTGCGCGGCCACCACCACGGTCCGACGCCGGTACGGCACCCGGTGCCGCAGCATCCGCCAGCCGTACCGCCCCGCCTCGGCGAGCTTGCCCGCCGCACCGGCGACCGGGCGGAGTTGGCGGGCGTACCCGAGCGGGTCGTTCGCCTCGCAGACGCCGACCACGACGCTGCCGGCGGCGGCCAGGCCGGTCGCGACGGGCAGCAGGAACGGGCCGGTGCCGGCCACCACGACCCGGCGCGCGAAGCTCACCCCCTGCCCCTTGAGCAGGGCCTGGGCGCCGCCGGCCGTGACCACCCCGGGCAGGTCCCAGCCCGGGAAGGGCACCACCCGGTCGTGCGCGCCGGTGGCCACGACCAGCCGCCGCCCGTACACCGTCCCGGCGCGGGTGTGCACCGCGAAACCCGGCTCACCGGCGGTGGTGTCGGCCTCCACGAACCAGACGGCGGCGTCGGCCCGGTAGGTGACCCGGCCGAGCTGGTCGCGCAGCCGGGTGAACGTCTGCCAGTCGGGGTGGCCGGACCCGTCGGCCCCGGGGCGGTGCCGCCAGAACTGCCCGCCCGGCCGCGCCGCGGCGTCCAGCACCACCACCAGGCAGCCGGCCCGCGCCGCGCCGGCCGCCGCGGCCAGCCCGGCCGGGCCGGCGCCGACCACCACCACGTCGTACCCGGTCATTCCCGCTCCTCGCCGTCGTCCTGGCTGTCGACCACGTCGCCCGGGCGGGCCACCACCAGGCAGGCCCGCTGCGCCGGCACCCCGTTGACCCTGACCAGGCAGTCGAAGCAGACCCCGATGCCGCAGAAGACGCCCCGGGGGCGGCCCTCGACCCGGCTGCGCCGCCAGGAGTTGATCCCGGCGGCGAGCAACGCGGCGGCGATGCTCCGCTCCCCGTCGCTGGGCACCGGCCGGCCGTCAAACGTGAACATCGTGGCGCTCCGGGGCGAACGGTCGGAGGTCCACCTGTGGGTGACGCCCGGTCAGCAGGGCCGCGACGGCGTGCCCCGTCGCCGGGGCGAGCCCGATCCCGGCGCCCTCGTGGCCGCAGGCGTGGAACAGGCCCGGCACCCGGGGGTCGGCCCCGATCATCGGCAGGTGGTCGGGGCTGTACGGCCGGAACCCCCGGTACGCGCGGATCACCGACACCGAGGCGAGGACCGGGAAGAGACGCACCGCCCCGGCCGCGAGCCGGCGCAGGGCCGACAGCGGGACGGTCCGGTCGAAGCCCACCCGCTCCCGGGTGGAGCCGATCAGGACGGTGCCCGCCCGGGTTCCCTCGACCACCGGGGAGACCTCCAGCCCTTCGGAGCCGCGCCCGACGCCTGCGACGTAGCCGGCCGCGTACACCTTGTGCCGGATCAGCGGCGGCAGCGCCTCGGTGACCAGGACGAACCCGCGTCGGGGCAGGACCGGCAGCCCCACCCCGGCCAGGCCGGCGATCCCGGCGGCCCACACCCCGGCGGCGTTGACCACCGCCGGGGTGGGCAGCGATCCCCGGTCGGTGACCACGCCCCGGATCGCGCCGGACGCGTCGCGCCGCAGGCCGGTCACGGTAGTCCCGGTCAGCACCGGCACCCCGGCCGCGCGTAGCAGGTGCGCGGCGGCCAGCATCGGCTGGACCTGCATGTCCTGCGGGTAGTGCAGACCACCGGCGAGGTCCCGGGCCAGGTGCGGTTCGTGCTCGGGCAGCGCGTCGGCGGGCACCTCCGCCACCTCGACCCCGGCGGCGCGCTGGCCGGCGGCGAACGCCCGCAGCGCGGTGTGCTCCGCCGCCGAGGCGGCCACCACCAGCCCGCCCTTGCGTTCCAGCTCGATCCGCTCGCCACCCAGGGCGTCGCCCAGCTCGTGCCAGAGCCGCACGGAGTGCCGGGCCAGCGTCAGCTCCGGCCCGGGCGGCTTGTCCGAGAGCAGGATGTTGCCCTCCCCGGCCCCGGTGGTGCCGCCGGACACCCCGGCCCGGTCGACCACCGTCACCGCCAGCCCGGCCCGCGCCGCGTAGTAGGCGCAGGCCGCGCCGACCATTCCCGCCCCGATGACGACGACGTCCGCGCCGGTGACGCTCATGACCCGATCCGGTGCATCCACGCCTCGACGTCGTCGGCCCGGCGGGGCAGGCCGTCGGAGAGCACCCGGTAGCCGTCGTCGGTGATCAGGATGTCCTCCTCGATGCGGAAGCCCAGGCCGCGCAGTTCGACCGGGATCAGCTCGTCGTCCGGCTGGAAGTACAACCCCGGTTCCACGGTGAGCACCTGCCCGGCCGCGAGCCGACCGTCCAGGTAGGCGTCGGCCCGGGCGGCGGCGCAGTCGTGCACGTCCAGACCGAGCATGTGGCCCGACCCGCACAGGGTCCACCGCCGGTACAGGCCGGACTCCTCCGCCAGCGCCTGCTCCGGCGGGCAGGGCAGCACCCCGAGGTCCGCCAGCCCGTGCGCCAGCACCGTCATCGCCGCCCGGTGGAACGCCCGGAACTCCACGCCCGGCCGCAGGCAGTCCAGCGCGGCGTCGTTCGCCCGCCGACACAGCTCGTACAGGTCCCGTTGCAGGGGGCTGAACCGGCCGGAGACCGGCAGCACCCGGGTGATGTCGGCGGTGTAGAGCGTCCGCGTCTCCACCCCGGCGTCGAGCAGCAGCAGGTCCCCGTCGCGGACCGGCCCGTCGTTGTCGGTCCAGTGCAGGGTCGCCGCGTGCGCGCCCGCCGCCACGATCGAGTGGTAGCCGACGTCGTTGCCCTCCAGTCGGGCCCGCTGCCAGAACACCCCCTCCAGGTGGCGCTCGGAGGTGCGCATCGCCGTCGGCAGCGCCCGGACCACGTCCTCGAAGCCCCGGGTCGTGATCGCCACCGCCTCCTCCAACTGGGCGATCTCCCACTCGTCCTTGACCAGGCGGAGCTCGGCCAGCACGGAGGCGAACTCCGCATCAGCGCCCCCGGCTCGGCCGGGCACCAGGGTCTCGACGTGCCCGTCGACGCCGCGCAGCACCCGGGTCGGCGCGGCCACGGCCACCGCCTCGGCCAGCTCGGCGACGTGCCGGGTCGGCAGCCCCAGCCGCCGGCTGCTCTCCCCCAGCGTCGGGCGCCGACCGGCCCACAGCTCGCCGTAGACCCGGTCCCGGAAGAACTCGCCGTCGGCGCGGCCGGAGCGGGGACGCAGGAAGAGCGTCGCCTCCCCGTCCGGCTCGACCACCAGCACCCCGTCGGAGGACTGGTCACCGGTCAGCCAGGCGTAGGCCGAGTGCGGCCGGAACCGGTGGTTCTGGTCGTTGGCGCGCCGCTGGTAGCTGCCGGCCGGCACCACCAGCCGCTCACCGGGGAACATCCGGTGCAGCCGGGCGCGGCGCGCGGCAGCCCAGTCGGCCACCTCGTCGACCGGCAGGTCACGGTGCTCGGTGTCCGCCCAGCCGGTCAGCATGAACTCCTCGAGCGCGGAGCTGACCGGCAGGTCGTGGCTGCCGGTACGCAGGTCGGTACGGGTCACAGCGACTCCTTCACAGGACGGGGTGGGGGCTGTCGGGTGGGGGCGGTGGCCCGGTCACGGCTCCGACGGGGCCGCGAAGGTGACGGTGCGGGTGGCGGTGTAGAAGTCCAGGGCGGCGGTGCCCTGCTCGCGCGGGCCGTAGCTGGACGCCTTCTCGCCGCCGAAGGGCGCGTGGAAGTCCACCCCGGTGGTCGGCGCGTTGACCCGGACCAGGCCGGTGTCGAGGCCACGTACGGCGTGCAGCAGCGCCCCGACGTCCCGGCCGTGCACCGAGGTGACCAGGCCGTGGCGCACGCCGTTGGCCAACTCGACGGCGCGGGCCAGGTCCGGCGCGGACAGCACGGTCGCCAGCGGGCCGAAGGTCTCCTCCTGGGCCACCGGGTGGGTCGGGTCGACGCGGTCCAGCAGCACCGGTGCGACGAAGAAGCCGTCCCCGGTCCCGGGCCCGCCCCCGGTGAGCACCCGCGCCCCGGCCTCCCGCGCCGCCGTGACGGCGTCGCGCATCCGGGTCCGGGCGGCGGCGCTGATCACCGGGCCGGCGGCGACCGCCGGGTCGGCGGGATCACCGACCCGGACCGCCTCGACCGCCGCCACCAGCGCCTCGGTGAACTCCACGGGGTCACCCACGACCACGATCCGCCGGGTCGCGGTGCACTTCTGCCCGGCGTACCCCATGGCGGCGCCGGCCAGCAGCGCGGCGGTCGGGCCGGGGTCGGCGTCGGGCAGCACCACGGCGGCGTTCTGGCCGCCCATCTCCGCCTGCACCGGCAGGCCGGCGCGGGCGGCGGCGACCGCGACCTCCGCGCCGACCGAGGCGGAGCCGGTGAACGAGACGACGTCGCTCGCCGCGACGACCGCGCGCCCGGTCTCCGGCCCACCCTGCACGACCTGAAGCAGCCCGTCCGGCAGCAGCCCGTCGAACAGCCGCTGCACGGCCTCGCCGCAGGCCACTGCGTCGGGGGAGGGCTTGAGCAGCACCGCGTTGCCGGTGGCAAGGGCCGGGGCGGCCTTCCACAGCGGGATGGCCAGGGGGAAGTTCCACGGGGTGAGCAGCCCGGCGACGCCACGTGGCCGGCGTTCGGTGTAGAGCAGGCCGGGCTGGTCCGGCGGCAGGGACGGTGGCAGCAGCTCGCCGGTGGCGGCGAGGCACGCCTGCGCGTAGTAGTCCAGGATCGCCGCGCCCCGGGCCACCTCGGCGCGGGCCTCGCCGACCGGCTTGCCCACCTCGCGGACGATCAGGTCGGCGAGCACGTCGGCCCGCTCCCGCAGCCGGTCGGCGGCGGCCCGCAGGGCGGCGACGCGGCCGGCCGCCGGCTCCCGGCACCAGCCGGCCTGCGCGGTACGGGCCCGCGCGGCCAGCGCCCGGACCTGGTCCGGGGCGACCGCCGCCCGCTCGGCGACCAGTTCGGTGGGGCGCTGCGGGGAGCAGCTACGGATCAGTTCGCTCACAGCTGGAATCCTGCCGGGAAGGGGTCATCGGGGTCGAGGAAGAACTGTGCCGTGCCGGTCAGCCAGGCCCGCCCGGTCACCGTAGGCACCACCGCCGCAGTGCCCGCGACCGTGGCGGTGTCGACCAGGCGGCCGACGAACCGGGTGCCGAGCAGCGACTCGTTGGTGAAGTCCCGCTCCAGCGGGAGCAGCCCCCTGGCGTGCAACTGCGCCATCCGGGCCGAGGTGCCGGTGCCGCAGGGCGACCGGTCGAACCAGCCCGGATGGATCACCATGGCGTGCCGGGAGTGCTGCGCGTCGGAGCCCTCCCCGGCCAGGTACACGTGGCGGCAGCCGGAGATCTCCGGCTGCTCGGGGTGCACCGGCCGGTCGGCGTCGTTGATCGCCGTCATGATGGCCAGGCCCGCGTCGAGCAGCCGCTGCCGGTCGCCCCGGTCCAGCCGCAGTCCCACCTCGGCGAGGTCCACGATGGCGTAGAAGTTGCCACCGTAGGCCAGGTCGTAGCGGACCCGGCCCAGGCCGGGCACCTGCACCGAGGCGTCCAGCGCCACCACGAAGGAGGGCACGTTGCGGATGGTCACCGCGGTGGCGCGACCGCCGGTCACGGCCACCGACGCCACCACCAGCCCGGACGGGGTGTCCAGCCGTACGGTGGTGACCGGCTCGGTGACCTCGACCATCCCGGTCTCGACCAGCACGGTCGCCACCCCGATCGTGCCGTGGCCACACATCGGCAGGCAGCCGGACACCTCGATGTAGACCACGCCGACGTCGGCGTCCGGCCGGGTCGGGGGTTGCAGGATCGCCCCCGACATCGCCGAGTGGCCCCGGGGTTCGTACATCAGGAAGGTCCGCAGGTGGTCGAGGTGCGCGATCAGGTGTTCCCGGCGCTGGGCCATGGTGGCCCCCGGAATCACCGGGACGCCGCCGGTCACGACCCGGGTGGGCATCCCCTCGGTGTGTGAGTCGACCACGTGGATCACCCGGCTGCTGCGCATCAGCGGTGACCCGCCGCGAGCAGCCGTTCGGTGGTCTCCCGGATGGCCGTGGCGACCGTCGGCGACAGCGGCCGGCGCGGCTGGCGGGTGGGCCCGCCCGGACGGCCGGCGACGTCCATGGAGAGCTTGATCGCCTGGACGAAGTCGGGGCGGGAGTCCCAGCGCAGCAACGGGTGCAGCGTGCGGTAGAGCGGCAGTGCGGTTGCCAGGTCCCCGGCGACGGCAGCCTGGTAGAGGCGGACGCAGCTGGCCGGGACGGCGTTCTGGTAGCCGCCGATCCAACCGACCGCCCCGCCGAGCAGGAGTTCGAGGGACACGTCGTCGGCACCGGCCAGCAGGTCGAGGCCGGGGGCGAGCTCGGCCAACTCGTACGCCCGGCGCACGTCGCCGCTGAACTCCTTGACCGCGACGATCAGGCCCTCGTCGTACAGCCGGCGCAACAGGGCCGGGGTGAGGTCGACCCGGGTGTCCAGCGGGTTGTTGTAGGCCACCACCGGCAGGCCCGCCTTGGCCACCTCGCGGTAGTGCGCCACCACGGCGTCGTCGTCCGCCCGGTAGGCGGTGGGCGGCAGCAGCATGACGGCCGGACAGCCCGCCTCGGCGGCCTGGTCGGCCCAGCGCCGCGCCTCGTCCGCGCCGTACGCCGACACGCCGGGAACCACCGAGAAGCCGGGCGGGGCCGCCGCGACCGCGGTGCGCACGACCTCCGTGCGTTCGGCCGCGGTGAGCGCCTGATACTCGCCGAGCGAGCCGTTCGGCACGACGCCCTGGCAGCCGTTCTCGGCGAGCCACCGCACGTGCGTGGCGTAGGCCTCGTGGTCGACGACCAGGTCGGGAAGCCGGAACGGCAGTGCGGTGGCCACCAGGACGCCCCGCCACGGAATCTGTTCCACCGAACCTCCAGTAGTATGTTACATGGCACCGTAGCACGGTCGACGAGGCCGACCAATAGCCATGAATGGCTCCTCCGCCAGGCGCAGGCACGCCGCCCCGGCTCGCGGGTGGTGCTGGGCGAGGGCGGCGCGGAGCCGCCACGCCGCTACTGCTCGGGCCGGGCGGCCCAGATTCCCCGTACGTGTTGCAGGTGCCGGCGCATCAACGCGACGACCGCCGGCCGGTCCGCCGCCTCCAGCAGGTCCACGAGCTGGACGTGCTCGTCCGCCGAGCCGACCAGCTGGCCGTTCTTGACCAGCCCGTCCAGCCCGTACAGCCGGGTGCGGTTACGCAGGTCGGCCACGGTCTCCACCAGCCGCAGGTTGCCACCGGCGCGCAGCAGGGTCAGATGGAACGCGCTGTCCGCCTCGATGTACGCGACGACGTCGCTCCGGCTCGCGGCGGTCACCACGGCCTCCGCCAGGGCCCGCAGTTCCCGGAGTTGCTCCTCGCCGAGCCGGCCCACCTGGTCGGCCACCACCGGGATCTCCAGCAGCTCGCGGATCTCGGTGATCTCGTCGAGCTCCCGATCGGAGAGGGACTTGATCCGGAAGCCCTTGTTCTTGACGATCGTGATCAGACCCTCCTTGGCCAGATCGAGAATCGCCTCCCGCACCGGCGTCGGGGAGACGCCGAACTGGACCGCCAGGGTCGGCGCCGAGTAGATGGTGCCGGGCCGGATCTGGCCCGCCACGATCGCGGCGCGGAGCGCCTGGGCCACCTCCTCGCGCAGGCTCAGCCGGCCCTGCAGGGCCACCAGCGCCAGCCCCGACCCGGCGGCGCCGGCACCCCCTCCTGCCTGCCAGTCCACTGTCACGACCACTCCCACCCCGGCTCGTCCGCCCGCGTCACGACCCACCACGCCCGGCGTCACCGCCGGGTCTCCCGGGGCCGACCGGGCCGGCCGGACGACGATCGGCGACCGGTCCGCCGGCGCGTGCTCACCCGCCGACAGTACGCGCGCTGGAGGATGCAGCTTACCGACCGGCCCGCACCGGGCCAGGTGGCCGCCGACGGCCCACCGGCCCGGGACCGGCAGGGAGCACGGTCGGGGCTCGGGCCCCACCGGCTCAGCGACGGATGAGGCCGAGATCCGTCGCCGCCGCGACGGCGGCGGTACGGGAGTCGACGCCGAGCTTGGCGTAGACGTGGGCCAGGTGGGACTTGACGGTGCCCTCGGTGAGGTGCAGCCGCTGGCCGACGGCCTGGTTGGACAGCCCCTCGGCGACCAGGGCGAGAACCTCGATCTCGCGTCTGGTCAGGGCGGCCCTGGGGGCGCGCAGCCGGTTCATGAGCCGGTCGGCGACGGTGGGAGCCAGGGTGCTGCGGCCGGCGGCGGCGGTGCGCACGGCGGCGGCCAGGTCCTCGGGCGGGGCGTCCTTGAGGAGATAGCCGGTGGCGCCGGCCTCGATGGCGGGCACGACGTCGGCGTCCGTGCCGTAGGTGGTGACGATCAGGACCCGGGGGGCTCCGGGCCGGGCGGTGATCGCGGCGGTGGCCTCGGCCCCGTTCATCCCCCTGCCGAACTGCAGATCCATCAGGACGACGTCGATGTCACCCTCGGCGGCGCGGGTGACGGCGGCCTCGGCGGTGGCCGCCTCGGCCACGATGGTGAAGCCGGGCTCGGTCTCCAGCACCGCGCGCAGCCCGGCCCGCACCACCGGGTGGTCGTCGGCCAGGAGCAGCCGGATGAGCGACTCAGTCCCGGTCACGGGCGGTCCCGGCGGCGGTGAGCGGGAGTTGGGCGGCCAGGGCGGTGCCGCGGCCGGTCGCGGACTCGATGGTGAGGGAGCCACCCAGGGCGTCCACGCGGGCGCGCATGGCGGCCAGACCGAAGCCGCCGTGGGGCGGGCCTGCGGTGGACGGCAGGTCGTGGGCGAAGCCGGCTCCGTCGTCGACGACGTCGACGGCGACGCGGTCGCCGAGATAGCTGAGGGTGACCTCGGCGTGGACGGCGTGGGCGTGCCGGACGGTGTTGGACAGGGCGGACTGGGCGATGCGCAGCAGGGCGACCTCGTGCGCGGTGGGCAGTGGCACGGGATCACCGGTGAGGTGGAAGCGGGCGGTGAGCGGGTGGCGGGTGGAGGTGGTGGCGCACAGGCGTTCCAGGGCGCCGGCCAGGGTGGTGCCCTGCAGGGTGGGCGGGGTGAGCGCCGCGACGAAACGGCGGGCCTCGGCGAGGTTGTCCACGGCTGCCTGACGGGCCTGGTCCACGTGGCGGGCGGCGGCGTCGGGCCGGCCGGGCAGGGCGCGTTCGGCGGCCCGCAGCAGCAGTTGGATGCTGGACAGCCCCTGGGCGAGGGTGTCGTGGATCTCGCGGGCCAGGCGTTCGCGTTCGGCGAGCACACCGGCGGCGTGCTGGGCCTCGGCCAGGTCGGCGCGGGTGGTGGTGAGTTCCTCGATCAGCTTCCGGCGCTGCTCGCTCTCCCGGTACAGCGCCTGGTACCCCCAGACCACCGCCACTGCCACGGCCGCCCCGAGGGTCGGGCCGACCGCGATGGCCAGGGTGAAGGCGCCGGCGTGGGCGGCGAAGGCCACGACGGCCGCAGCGGCGGTGGCGACGACCGCGACCAGGCCGACGCGGCGCGGCAGGAGGTGGAGCTGGAGGAAGTACAGCGGAAAGGCGACCCAGATCCCGTCGGGCGACAGGGCCAGCAGCACCAGCCACAACGCGCCGACGGCGGCCAGCCACACTGCGGCGGCGCCGCGGTCGGCGCGGACGCGCGGCAGCAGTCGGCCGGCCGCGTACACCACCGCCGTCGCGGCGGCCGTCACGACGACGGCCGTGGACCGCGGCGCCCCGTCGGCCACGGACCGGGCCGCGGCCAGGGCGAGCAGGCCGACGATCAGCAGGTGCAGGCACCACGCCAGGGTGCGGGTGGTGGGGATCGGCGCGGGGGCGGTCGTGTTCACGGTCCTTCCAGCCTAGGAGACGGCGACCCGCCGGCGCGTCGATCGAAAGTTAGAGACCGCCTGCCACCTTCCGACCCGAGAACTGGCCCCCTGCGCCAGATGTCCTGACCGGGGACCGGCTGCGACGGTGGACGGGTACCGCTTCCATCAAATGAAAGTGCAGGTCAGAGCATGTTTGTCGCCTGGAGGGACCTCAGGTTCGCCAAGGGGCGGTTCGCCCTGGTCGGGGCCGTCATCGTGCTGATCACCCTGCTGGTCGGGCTGCTGTCCGGGCTGACCGCCGGACTGGGCCAGCAGAACGTCTCCGCGATCACCGGCCTGCCCGCGAACAGGATCGCCTTCGAGCCTCCGAGCGGCGGGCAGGACCTGTCCTACGCCAACTCGACGGTCACCGAGGAGCAGTGGCGGCAGTGGGCCGGAGCCCCCGGCGTCACGAGCGCCGAACCGCTCGGGATCACCACGACCAAGGCCACCGCCGGGAACAGGAGCGCCGGCGTGTCCGCCTTCGGCGTCCGGCCCGGCGCCTCGTTGGCCCCGGACAGCGACAAAATCGATGATGACTCGGCGGTGCTGTCCCGCAACGCCGCCGACGAACTCGGGCTCGGGCCCGGCGACGCCCTCAGCGTCGCCGGCCACCCGCTGACCGTCGCGGCCGTCAGCGGTGACGCCTCCTTCAGCCACACCCCGGTGATCTGGATCAGCCTCGACGCCTGGCGGAAGATCACGCCCGCCGTCGGCGACGACCACAGCCCCAGCGCCACCGTCATCGCCCTGGACACCACCTCCGGCGTCGACGTGAAGGCCACCGACGAGGCCGCGGGCACCAGGACGGTCTCCACGAGCAGTTCGCTGTCCGCCATCGGCTCCTACTCCTCCGAGAACGGCTCGCTGCAGCTGATGCGCGGCTTCCTGTTCGCCATCTCCGCCCTGGTCATCGGTGCCTTCTTCACCGTGTGGACGATCCAGCGCAGCGCCGATGTCGCGGTCCTCAAGGCCCTGGGCGCCTCCACCGCCAACCTGCTGCGCGACGCGCTCGGCCAGGCCGTCGTCCTGCTCACCGGCGGCACCCTCGTCGGCACGCTCGTCGCCGTCGCGCTGGGGGCCCTCCTCGGCGGCACCGCCGTGCCGTTCCTGCTCACCCCCGCCACCGTCCTCACCCCCGCCGCGGTGATGATCGTCCTCGGCGCGCTCGGGGCCGCCCTGTCCATCCGACGGATCACCTCCGTCGACCCGCTGACCGCCCTGGGGAGCGCCCGATGAGCCTCAACCTGACCGACATCACCCTCACCTACCCGGACGGGGACAGCCGCCTCACGGCCCTGGACCACGTCACGCTGGACGTCCCCAAGGGCACCCTGACCGCCGTCATCGGCCCCTCCGGCTCCGGGAAGTCCAGCCTGCTCGCCGTCGCCGCCACCCTGATCACCCCCGACTCCGGCACCGTCACCGTCGACGGCACCACCACGACCGGCATGACCCGCGGCGAACTCACCGACCTGCGCCGCCACAAGATCGGCATCGTCTTCCAGCAGCCCAACCTGCTGCCCTCCCTCACCGCCGCCGAACAGCTCCAGGTGATCGCCCACCTCGACGGCCGCTCCCCCACCCGGGCGCGCGGTCGCGCCATGGAACTGCTCGACGCCGTCGGCCTGGCCGCCCAGGCCGACCGCCGCCCCCACCAGCTCTCCGGCGGCCAGCGCCAGCGGGTCAACATCGCCCGCGCCCTGATGAACGACCCCACCGTCCTGCTGGTCGACGAACCCACCAGCGCCCTCGACCACGAACGCGGAGCGGCCGTCATCGACCTGATCACCCGTCTCACCCACCGGCAGGCCACCGCCACCGTCCTGGTCACCCACGACCGCACCCTGCTCACCGCCGTGGAACAGGTCGCCGAGGTGGACGACGGGTGCCTGCGGCTGCCCGCCCAGGCCCGCTGAGCACCACCCGGCCGGCAGCATCGAGAGCGTTCGAACTCCAGCCACCCGCGCCGGTCAACGCGGACGGACCGCGAGGCGCGTCTTCCCGCCTGTCCGGACACGGACGGAGCGCGGTCGGACATCTGCCGGTGAGCGGTGCCGCACGGAGGGCCTGACCGACGGGCCGGTGGTGTCGGGAAACCGTTGCGGCGTCACGTGTGCCGATCGACCAATATAGAGGCATGGTGTGGCTGGAGCACGACGATCGTGCGGGGGATGTCAGGGTTCGGGACGTGGTTCGCGATGTCGTCACGGAGGTCGCCCCGTCCGAGTTGCCGGTCGTGACGGGGCTGGCGGCCTTCGACGACGCCGTGGTGGTGCGCCGGTTGGGCCGGCGGTCCCGGCGGCGTGAGCCGCTGGGGTTCGGTCTGGGCGAGATCGTGCCGCTGGTGACCGCGGTGGTGTGGCTGGTGCTGGACCAGGCGGCACAGCAGGCGGCGGGCTCGGTGGCGGACCGCGCGGGCAGGGGCGTGGGTGCCCTCTGGCGCAGGTTGTTCCGCCGCGGCTCCCCGGCCGTGGTCGTCCCCGCGCTGACCCCGGCACAGCTCGCCGAGGTGCATCAACAGGTGATCGAGGTGGGCGTCCGGCAGGGTCTGGAGAGGGAACGGGCGGCGGCGGTCGCCGACGCGGTGCTCGCCAGGCTGGTGCTGGCGTCGCCCGAGCACGGGGGACAGGGACGGCTCGGTCCGGGCGACGCGGTCGGCGGCGACCAGGGTTGACGACGACGCCCGGCGCCGCCCGGCCGCGGGTCGCCGGGCTGGTGCCGGCCGCCGGCACGACCGCGCGGTTCGGCCTGCTGATCGTGGTCAGCAGCAGCGGGATGCCGCGGGTCGTCATCGCCGGGCTGTTCGACTCCGACCAGTCGTTGCCGTGGTGGGGCTGAGGCCGCAGCGCCCGGCCGGGCGTCGACCGCCCCGTCCGGCGTAGGCCAGGCATCGACGTACCGCTTCTTTAAGATCTTGAAATTAGCCATGTTTCGTTACCTGGGCGTTATTGACGTGGCCCGCGTCACTCCGGTTGACTGCGACCGGAACCGCTTCCGCAACCGGTTCCGAAACACTCCCTCAACACCTCCGACCCGGGAGCGTCACGTGCCGATCACCATCGCCGACGTCGCCATCCGGGCGGGGGTGAGCAAGACGACCGTCTCTCGGGTCCTCAACGGCAAGGGCGAGCTCGGCCAGGCCACGGCGGCCCGGGTCCGCGCCGTGATCAAGGAACTGGGCTACGTGCCCAGCGACCGCGCCGTCGGGCTGGCCCGGGGCCGGGCCCGGGTGGTCGGCATGCTGGTCCCCTCCCTCACCTGGCCATGGATGGGCGAGGTGCTCCAGGGAGCGGTCGACGTGGTGGAGAGCGAGGGCTACGGCCTGCTGCTGTTCACCTGCAACCGGGGGGACGAGTCGATGCGGCGGTTCGCCTCCCAGGTCTCCGCGAAGTCCTTCGACGGCCTGCTGGTGGTCGAGCCGGAGGGCACCCTGGACTACATCACCGCGCTGCACGACCGGGGACTGCCGGTGATCCTCATCGACGACCGGGGACACCAGCCGCAGTTCCCCTCCGTCCGGACCACCAACCGGGCCGGCGCCCTGGCCGCGGCCGAGCACCTGCTCGCCCTCGGCCGGCACCGCCCCCTGGTCGTCACCGGCCTGCACCGGTTCGGCTGCACCGGCGAGCGACTGGACGGCTTCGCCGAGGGCTACGCCCGGGCCGGCCTGCCGCTGGACCCGAGCCTGGTGGTCGAGGGCGACTTCACCCTCGACTGCGGGCGGGCTGCGGCGCAGCGGCTGCTGGCGGCCGGTACGCCCTTCGACGCCGTCTTCGCCCACAACGACCTGTCCGCCGCCGGGGCACTCCAGGCGCTGCGCGCCGCCGGCCGCCGCGTCCCCGAGGACGTGGCGGTCGTCGGCTTCGACGACCTGCCCCTGGCGGCGCACACCCACCCCCCGCTGACCTCCGTGCACCAGCCGTTGCGCCAGATGGGCGAGGCCGCCGCCCGCGCCCTCATCGCCCACTTCGACGGCACCCCGCTGCCCGACGCACCGACCGTCATACCCACCACGTTCACCGTCCGTGGCTCGACCACCGGGTCCTGAGCCGGCCGCACCACCCGCAACCCGAGAGACACACCATCCACGCCACCGGTCGGGGCTTCGAGCCGACCGGGCGCGACACCGCACACCCTTGCCCCCACCACCGACCCCGCGCCCGCAGCGGGGAGCATCGAGGGAGACCACCATGAGAAGACGCCAGTTCGTCGCCGTCGCGCTGGCCGGCGCGATCGCCGCCACCGGGACCGCGTGCAGCGAGACCGCGAACACCCGGAACCGGGACAAGGCCGGCAGCGGCGCGACCGTGCTCAACGTCGGCATGCCCAACGGCCCGCAGACGGAGAACCACAACCCGTTCCTGACCACCTCGTCGGCGGCGTCGCTGGGCTACCGGTGGCAGATCTACGAGCCGCTGATGATGTGGAACCCGGTCAAGCCCGCCGATCCGTTCAAGCCGTGGCTGGCCACGAAGGCCGAGTGGACCGCGGACTACCGCTCGGTCACCGTCACCCTCCGGGACAACGCCACCTGGTCCGACGGCAAGCCGGTCACCGCCGCCGACGTCGCGTTCACCTACAACCTGCTCAAGGCCAACGAGGCGCTCAACATCGCGGCCACCCCGTACACCTCGATCACCACCGCCGGCAACCAGGTGACCCTCGGCTTCGCCTCGCCGCAGTTCGTCAACCAGCAGAAGATCATCGCCCAGGTGCCGATCGTTCCGCAGCACATCTGGTCGGCGATCAAGGACCCGGGCACCAACGTCAACAAGAACCCGGTGGGCAGCGGCGCGTACACGCTCACGTCGTTCACCCCGCAGACCACCACCCTGACCGTGCGCACCAGCGGCTACTGGCAGGAACTGCCGAAGGTCAAGGAGCTGCGCTACACCTCGTTCACCGACAACAACGCGCAGACCACGGCACTGGCCAACGGCGAGTCCGAGTGGAGCTTCGTCTTCATCCCCAACGTCAAGACGGTGTTCGTCGGCAAGGACCCGGCCAACCACAAGGTCTGGGCGCCGCCGGTGCTCGGCATCCACGGCCTGTACATCAACACCACCCGTAAGCCGTTCGACAACCCCGCCCTGCGCCGGGCGATGAACATGGTGGTCAACCGGGAGGACATCTTCCAGCAGGCCTCGGCCGGGTACTTCCACCCGGTGGTGACCAGCGTGACCGGGCTGCCGAGCCCGGCCGGCGACGCCTACGTCGCCGCCGAGTTCAAGGGCCAGCAGCAGCGGATCGACGTCGACGGCGCGAAGAAGGTGCTCACCGAGGCGGGCTTCCGGTACGCCGGCGAGAAGCTGGTCGACCCGAGCGGCAAGCCGGTCACCCTCACCCTGACCGACCCGTCCGGCTGGTCGGACTACCAGACGAGCCTGGAGATCGTGAAGGACAACCTGTCCACCATCGGCATCACCGCCACCGTGGAGAAGGCCAACCAGGACGCCTGGTTCCGCAACGTCGAGGAGGGCCGGTTCGACGCGACCTTCCGGTGGACCAACGGCGGCGCGACCCCGTACGACATCTACCAGACGGTGATGGACGGCCGGCTGCTCAAGCCGATCGGCAAGGCCTCCCCCGCCGGCAACTTCGGCCGCTTCGACAACCCGCAGGCCACCGCCGCGCTCGCCGCGTACGCCAACGCCACCGACGACGCCGCCCGCACCGCGGCCCTGGCCACGCTCCAGAAGGTCTTCGTCGAGCAGACGCCGATCATCCCGGTCGGCGCGGACAACGTCGGGGCCGCGTACAGCACGAAGAACTGGACCGGCTGGCCGGACGACGCGAACGCCTACGGCGCGGGGCAGCCGACCCAGCCCAACGCGGCGGACGTCGTGCAGCACCTGCGGCCCGCCGGATCCTGAGCCGGGCGCCGGTGGCCCGGGCGGTCCACCCTCCGCCCGGGCCACCGGCGGCCACGCCGCGACCATCCCTGAACAGACAGGAACCCGGCATGACGACGCCCACCCCGTCGGCCCCGGCCGCCGGCGAGGAGGTGCTGGAGGCGATCGGCCTGACCAAGCACTTCCCCGTCCGCAGGCGGCTGCGCGGCCTGTTCTCCCGTACCCGAACGGCCGTGCACGCGGTCGACGACGTGCAGCTGACCCTGCGCCGCGGCCGGGTCACCGCCCTGGTCGGCGAGTCCGGCTCCGGCAAGTCGACCGTCGCCCGGCTGCTCGCGCAGCTCTATCCGCGCACGGCGGGCACCATCGCGCTGCACGGCGAGCCGGTCACCGTCCGAGGTGGGCGGCCGTTCCGGGCGTATGCCCGGCGGGTCCAGCTGATCTTCCAGGACCCGTTCGCGTCGCTGAACCCGGTGCACACCGTGCGCTACCACCTGACCCGGGCGCTGCGTGTGCACGGCAACGCCGGCCGCACCGAAGCCGACCTCGACGCCGCGCTGCGGCGGCTGCTCGAACGGGTCCGGCTCACCCCGGCCGAGCGCTACCTGGACTCGTTCCCGCACGAGCTGTCCGGCGGGCAGCGGCAGCGGGTCGCCATCGCCCGTGCGCTCGGGGCCGACCCGGAGGTGCTGCTCGCCGACGAGCCGGTGTCCATGCTCGACGTGTCGATCCGGCTCGGCGTGCTCAACCTGCTGCGCGAGCTCAAGGAGCGGTTCGACCTGGCGATCCTCTACATCACCCACGACATCGCCTCGGCCCGCTACTTCGCCGACGAGACGCTGGTGATGTACGCCGGCCGCCTGGTCGAGGGCGGGGACAGCGAGACGGTCACCCAGCGCCCGGCGCACCCGTACACCCGGCTGCTGATCGGCTCGGCGCCTGACCCGGACCGGATCACCGGCGACGGCGGGGCGGACGTGGCCGAGCGCGGCGACGGCGAGCCGCCCAGCCTGATCCGGCCGCCCGCCGGCTGCCGGTTCCACCCGCGCTGCCCGGTGGCCCTGCCGCGCTGCGCCGAGGAGCTGCCCCCGAGGCTGACCGTCGGCGACCACGACGGGCACTGGACGGCCTGCTGGCTCTACCACCCCGACGTCACCGGGGCCGGCGCGGCGGCGGCGACGGTGGGCAGGGAGGCCAGCCGATGATCTTCCTGCTGCGGCGCGTCGCCTTCTACCTGTTCACCGCCTGGGCGGCGCTGACCATCAACTTCTTCATCCCCCGGATGATCCCCGGCGACCCGGTGAAGTCGCTGGTCTCCCGCTTCCAGGGGCAGCTCAGCACCGACGCCATCCACTCGCTGTACGTGCTGTTCGGCCTCGACTCCGACGACAGCCTGTGGGACCAGTACGTCGACTACTGGCGACAGCTCGCCCACGGCGACCTGGGGCTGTCGTTCACGGCGTTCCCGTCGCCGGTGTCGGAGGTCATCGGCGACGCGCTGCCCTGGACCCTCATCCTGGTCGGCGTCACCACCGCGGTCAGCTTCGTGCTCGGCACCGGGCTCGGGGTGCTGGCCGGCTGGCGGCGCGGCTCCTGGGTGGACGGGCTGCTGCCGGTCACCACGTTCCTGTCCTCGGTGCCGTACTTCTGGCTGGGCCTGGTGGCGATCGCGGTGCTGGCCGGGCCGGGCAGTTTCTTCCCGTCCTCCGGCGGCTACGAGCCGGGCCTGGTCCCCGCCCTGGACAGCATCTTCCTGGGCAGCGCGGTGCAGCACAGCCTGCTGCCCGCCGCCACCATCCTGATCTCCTCGATGAGCGGCTGGATCCTCAGCATGCGCAACATGATGGTCACCGTCGCCGCCGAGGACTACATCACGGTGGCGCACGCCAAGGGCCTGCCCGAGCGGCGGGTCGCGATGAGCTACGCGGCGCGCAACGCGCTGCTGCCCAACGTCGCCGGGTTCGCCCTGTCGCTCGGGCTGATCGTCGGCGGCACCCTGCTCGTGGAGATCGTCTTCTCGTACCCCGGGCTCGGATTCCTGCTCTTCCGGGCCGTCAGCGCCAAGGACTACCCGCTGATGCAGGGCATCTTCCTGGTCATCACGCTGTCGGTGCTGGTGGCCAACCTGCTCGCCGACGTGGTGTACCTGTTCCTCGACCCGCGTACCCGCAAGGAGGGCTGAGCCGTGAGCATTCCCACCTCCAGCGTGGAGCAGGTCATCCCGGAGCAGGGCGCGATGGCGCAGCCCAGCGTCCGGCCGGGCCGCCGTCGTCGGCTGCGGTTCGTCAGCGGCGGCAAGGCCGCCACCGGGCTGGCCGTGGTCGCCGGGTACCTGCTGCTCGCGGTGATCGGCCCGTGGATCGCACCGTACGACCCGGACGCCCGCAGCGCCGACCTGCTCCAGCCGCCGTCGGCGGCGCACTGGTTCGGCACCACCCACCTCGGACAGGACGTGTTCAGCCAGATCCTGGTCGGCACCCGCGGGGTGATGCTGGTCGGCCTGACCGCGGGCGTGGTGGCCACCGTGCTGTCCGTCCTGGTCGGGGTGACCGCCGGTTACCTCGGCGGGCTCGCCGACGACGGCCTGTCCGCGTTGTCCAACGTGTTCCTGGTGATCCCGGCGCTGCCGCTGATCATCATCGTCACGTCCACGGTCGAGGGGGCCGGCGACCTGGTCGTCGCCCTGGTCATCGGGCTCACCTCGTGGGCCTGGGGCGCCCGGGTGCTGCGCGCCCAGACGCTGTCGCTACGCCGGCGCGACTACGTGGAGGCCGCGCGGGCCACCGGCGAGCACACCTGGCGGATCATCGGCTTCGAGATCCTGCCGAACCTCACCGCGATCATCGCCTCGGGCTTCGTCGGCACGGTGATCTTCGCGGTCATGTCGGAGATCACCCTGGCCTTCATCGGCATCTCGTCGGTCTCGTCGTGGAACTGGGGCACCATCCTGTTCTGGGCGCAGAGCCAGCAGGCCCTGGCGCAGGGCGCCTGGTGGTGGTTCGTGCCGGCCGGGCTGGCCATCGCGCTGCTCGGCACCGCCCTGGCGCTGATCAACTTCGGCATCGACGAGTTCGTCAGCCCCCGCCTGCGCAGCGCCGGGCGGTCCCGGATCCGCACGGCCGACGGGCGCACCGTGCGGATGCGGGTGGGCTTCACCCCGGTGCTGGCGCCCCGGCCGGCGTCGCCGCCCGGACAGCGAAAGGAGGCCGGTCGATGAGCGAACCGGTGCTGGAGATCCGTCGGCTCAGCGTCGACTACGGCCTCGGCGACTCGGCCGTGCGCGCCGTCCGCGAGGTCGACCTCACCCTGCACCGGGGCGAGGTGCTCGGCCTGGCCGGGGAGAGCGGCAGCGGCAAGTCCACCCTGGCGTACGGGCTGACCCGGCTCCTCCCGCCACCCGGGGTGATCAGCGGCGGCGAGGTGGTCTACCACCCCGTCGACGGGCCCCCGGTCGACGTGCTCACCCTGTCCCCCGCGCAGCTGCGGGCGTTCCGCTGGGCGGAGACGTCGATCGTGTTCCAGGGGGCGATGAACTCCCTCAACCCGGTGCACAAGGTCTCCACCCAGCTCGTCGACGTGATCAGGGCGCACCAGCCGGCGCTGAGCCGCCCGGCCCGGCTGGCCCGGGCCCGGGAGCTGCTGCGGCTGGTCGGCATCTCCGCCGACCGGCTGGACAGCTACCCGCACCAGCTCTCCGGCGGCATGCGGCAGCGGGTGATGATCGGCATGGCGCTGGCCCTGGAGCCGCAGGTCGTCATCATGGACGAGCCGACCACCGCCCTGGACGTGGTGATGCAGCGGCAGATCCTCAGCCAGCTCGCCGAGCTGCGCGAACGGCTCGGCTTCGCGGTGCTGTTCATCACCCACGACCTGTCGCTGCTGGTGGAGTTCTCCGACCGCATCGCCATCATGTACGGCGGCCGGATCGTCGAGCAGGCCCCGGCCGCGCAGCTGTACGGCGCGGCGCTGCACCCGTACACCGACGGGCTGCTGCACTCCTTCCCCGCCCTGCGCGGGCCGCGCCGGGAGCTGACGGGCATCCCCGGCTCCCCGCCGGACCTGCGCGCGATGCCCGAGGGGTGCGCGTTCCACCCGCGCTGCCCCCGGGCGGTCGAGCCGTGCGACAGCCGGCTGCCGACGCTCGGCCCGCCGGCCGGCGACCCGGGCCGGGCGGTCGCCTGCTGGCTGCACCCGGCCGACGAGGCGGTCGCCCGGTGACCGGGCACCTCCCCGGGCCCGTTCCCGCGTACCGACCCACCGTCGCACCGAGGAGCAGCGGGGAGTCCACCGCCGCCGTGCCGGCGTTCGACCCGATCGACACCCTCCCAACTTCCTTCCGCTGGGGGGTGGCCACGTCGGCGTACCAGATCGAGGGCGCGGTCGCCGAGGACGGGCGGTCGCCGTCGATCTGGGACACCTTCTGCCGGGCCCCCGGGGCGGTGGCCGGCGGCGACACCGGCGACGTGGCCTGCGACCACTACCACCGGATGCCGCAGGACGTGGCCCTGATCGCGGACCTGGGCGTGGACACGTACCGGTTCTCGGCGGCCTGGCCCCGGGTGCAGCCGGGCGGGCGCGGCCCGGCCAACCCGGCGGGCCTGGCCTTCTACGACCGGCTGGTCGACGAGCTGCTCGGCCGGGGCGTCGACCCGTGGGTCACGCTCTACCACTGGGACCTGCCGCAGGAGCTGGAGGACGCCGGCGGCTGGCCGGCGCGGGACACCGCCTACCGGTTCGCCGACTACGCGATGCTGGTCTTCGACGCCCTCGGCGACCGGGTACGGACCTGGACGACGCTGAACGAGCCGTGGTGCTCGGCGATGCTCGGCTACGCGTACGGCGAGCACGCCCCGGGCCGCCGCGACCTCGGCGACGCCATCGCGGCGGCGCACCACCTGCTGCTCGGCCACGGGCTGGCGACCCGGCGGATCAGGGCGGCGGCCACCGGGCCGGTCGAGGTGGGCATCACGCTGAACCTGGGCACCGCCGAACCGGCCACCGACAGCGCCGCCGACCGCGACGCCGCACGGGCCGCCGACGGGCTGGGCGCGCGGCTCTACCTGGACCCGCTCGTGCACGGCCGGTACCCCGACGACGTGCTGGCCGACCTGGCGGCCGACGGGGTGACGGTCCCGGTGTGCGACGACGACCTGGCGGTCATCGCCGCACCGCTCGACGTGCTCGGGGTCAACTACTACTTCGGGCAGGTCTTCTCCGGGGTGGACGCCGACGGCCGGGACCGGGACGTCGACGGCCGGCCGGTGCGCCGGGTGGTGCCCCGGGGCCGGCCCCGCACGGCGATGGGCTGGGAGATCGTCCCGGAGTGCTTCACCGACCTGCTGCTGCGGATCAGCCGCGACTACCCCGGCCTGCCGATGGTCATCACCGAGAACGGGGCGGCGTTCGACGACCGTCCGGACGCGCGCGGCTTCGTCGCCGACGACGACCGGGTGGACTACCTCGCCGAGCACCTGCGCGCGGTGGCCCGGGCCCGGCGGGCCGGCGCGGACGTGCGCGGCTACTTCGCCTGGTCGCTGCTGGACAACTTCGAGTGGGCGTACGGCTACGACAAGCGGTTCGGCATCGTCCGGGTCGACTACCACACCCAGGAACGCGTCCCGAAGCGCAGCGCGCTGTGGTTCCGCGACACCGTCCGGCGGGTGCGCGGGCGGGGCTGAGCGGCCGGGGGCCGGGGCGCGGGCGGCGCCCCGGTCGACGTTCATTGACATGCATGAGTCCGGGGGTTACGGTGCGCCCAGGAAAGCGCTTTCACATGCGATTTCCTGGGCTCCCCGCCCGCCCCGGAGGTTCCCCCACCATGCGTAGACGACGCCGCCGCCCCGCCCCTGTCCATGCCGGCCCGCTGCTTTTTTCAATGCTTGACATAAGAGTTACGACAGTGTTTCCTCAGTCATGGCCGTCGATGAATTGCCGGGCAGGGCCGGGCGACGGCAACTCTGGCGACGGTCGCGGCACGCCGGCCGCACCGCCCACCCCGTCCCGGTGCCGGCAGACAGGTCCACGCCCCGCACGGGCGTACCGCCGGACACCGCCGCCCGTCGAAGGGAGCACTCCGTGTCCCTCACCCCACCCACCACCCACCGCTCGCCGGCCCGCGCCGCGCTGGCGGGAGCCCTCACACTCTGCCTGACAACCGGCATCCTGACCCTCACGGCCTCGACCGCGCAGGCCGCCGGTGAGAGCGTGAACGTCTGGCTCACCACCACCTCCGACGCCGGCGGACGTGCCGTCACCCGCGGGCTGCAACAGCAGGCCCCGGTGAGCTTCGCGGCGTCCAGCGGCGGGGCCACGCACACCGTCACCGTCGACGAGAACACCCGCTACCAGCCGTTCGAGGGCGCCGGAGCGTCGATCACGGACACCACCGCGTACCTGCTGCGCGGCGGCCCGGTCAGCGCGGCCACCCGCGACGAGGTGATGCGCAAGCTGTTCAGCCCCACCGACGGCATCGGGCTGTCCTTCGTCCGCAACCCGATCGGGGCCTCCGACCTGTCCCGCCCGGGGCACGTCTCCCTCGACGACACCTGCTGCGACCTCACCGACTTCGGCGCCAACGGCTACGACACCAACGTCGAGCTGCTCACCGCCCAGGCCAAGCAGCTCAACCCCGCCCTGCGGGTCAAGGTCGTGCCGTGGAGCGCGCCCGGCTGGATGAAGGACAACGGCCGGATGGACCAGATGGGCTGGCTGAAGTCCCAGTACTACGCCACCTACGCCCAGTACTTCGTCAAGACCGTCCAGGCGTACGCGGCGCGCGGCGTGAAGGTCGACTATCTCTCGGTACAGAACGAGCCGAACTGCTGCCAGTCGGGCAACCCGACGGCGATGGACTACCCCGGGATGAGCTGGAACTCCTCCGGTCTGGCCGAGCTGACCAAGAACTTCGTCTACCCGGCGTTCCGGGCCGCCGGCATCACCACGAAGGTGCTGGTGCACGACTGGAACTACGGCGACTACGCCACCATGGGCGCCGGGGTGCTCGGCGACGCCGCCGTCCGCAACGACCCGCTCTTCGGCGGGATCGCCTGGCACGGCTACTTCGGTGACCCGGCGGTCGGCAGCCAGGTGCAGGGCCAGTACCCGTCGGTGCCGCAGTTCAGCACCGAGCACTCCGGCGGCACCTGGATCGGCAACCAGCACAACGAGGACATGGTCGACATCGTCAACTACGCCCGGAACTGGAGCCGGAGCATCGTCAAGTGGAGCCTGGCGCTCAACCAGAACATGGGCCCGCACAACGGCGGCTGCGGCACCTGCACCGGCCTGATCACCGTGCAGGAGGGCGGCTCCCGCGCCGGCCAGGTCGACTACACGATCGAGTACTACACCACCGGGCACCTGACCAAGTTCGTCCGGCCCGGGGCGCAGCGGATCGCCTCCACCGCCAACGGCACCGTGCAGAACGTCGCCTACCGCAACCCCGACGGCACCAAGGCGTTGCTGGCCCACAACGGCGGCACGTCCGCCCAGTCGGTGAAGGTGGTCTGGGGCGGGCAGTCGTTCACCTACACCCTGCCGGCCCGCACCACCGCCACGTTCACCTGGTCGGGCACCCCGTCCGGGCCCGGGACGCCCACCGGGCCGATCACCGGCCTCGGCGGCAAGTGCCTGGACGTCACCGACAACAGCAGCGCCGACGGTGCCGCGGCGCAGATCTGGAGCTGCGCCGGCAGCGCCAACCAGACCTGGACCCGCGCCTCCGACGGGACGCTACGGTCGCTGGGCAAGTGCCTCGACGTCTCCGGCGGCGGCACCGCCGACGGCACGAAGGTGCAGCTGTGGGCCTGCAACGGCAGCCCGGCGCAGCAGTGGACGTGGACCTCCGGACGGGACCTGGTGAACCCGCAGGCGAACAAGTGCCTCGACATCACCGGCAACACCTCCGCCGACGGCACGAAGACGCAGATCTGGTCGTGCACCGGCGGGGCCAACCAGAAGTGGAACCTGCCGGCCTGACGGCCCCTACGGTCGGCGGCGCCCGGGACAGGGCGCCGCCGACCGGGGCGGGCGGTCCGGCGAGCACGTTCACCGAGTCGATCACCGTTCATCGCCGTCCGCCCTCCGCGTCGACCGCCGGCAGATCGCTCATCGTGCCGGGCGCGGACGGGCTCGACGTCGACCGCAGCCAGCCATCGGCCCGACCCGTCATCGAAGGAAAATTTCGCGGCCGCGGTTCCAGGACGTAGACAATATTCTTGCCGCCGCTTATCGTCACCGCATCGCACATAGAGGCAGATCGATTGAGGAGTGTGTCGATGGGACAGTTGCGGCGGTGGGCCGGCGTTCCGATGGCTCTGTTGGCGGCGGGGATCCTGATCGGCGGTGACCCGGTGAGCGCCGGGGCGGCGCCGAAGCCGGTGCCCCCGACCGTCACCGAGGCCGTGACCAACAAGCTGCTCGGTCAGGCCGAGCGTTCCAGCACGGGAGATGTCGCGGCACCGGAAACCCGCGTCACGATCAGCCGGCAGAACGGGCGGTGGGCGTTCGGCACCGCCGTCGCGGTCGCCCCCCGCAAGGAGGACGCCCACCCGACCGGCTCGGTGTTCATCGCGCGCGCCGACGGCGGACGCTGGCGGGTCGCGTTCGACGGCGAGGCCGACTTCAGCGAGCTGGCCGGCGAGTCACCCCTCGTGTCGGAGCGGGAGCGGCAGGTCTTCAAGACCACGCCGGCCCCCGCGTACGCCGGCGGCGACTACCGGACCGGGATGACCCTGCCGTTCGCGGTCGGCCAGACCTGGACGCTCACCAGCGGCCCGCACGGCTGGGGCGGCAGCGAGTCGCCGTACAGTTCCGTGGACCTCGCCGGCGGCGACCAGGTCGTCCGCGCCGCCCGGGGCGGCACGGCGTACACGATGTGCCAGGGCTGGATCCGGGTGATCCACGACCGGGGCTACTCGACCGACTACTACCACCTGTGGAGCAGCATCTCGGTCAACGGGGCGGCGGTCGGCGCGGGCGCCTACCTGGGCTACACCGGCACCGACGTCACCTGCGGTGGGGCCGCCTACGGCCGGCATGTCCACTTCGGGCTGCGGCAGAACAGCGCGTACGTCCCCATCGCCGGTCACGGCATCGGCAAGTGGGCGTTCGAGAACGGCGCCGCGGCCTACCAGGGTGGCGCGCGGCACGGATCGGCCTGGGCCGGGGCCGGCAGCGCCGTCTACAACTACGGCGCGCTCGGCTTCAACCAGGGAGTGGTCGACGCCAACGGCGGCGGGAGCCTCACCCGGCGTGCCGGGCCCGGCACCGGCTACGCCGCGCTCGGATCGGTCGGCGACGGGGCCACCGTCACCATCTCCTGCTCCGCGAACGGAACCTCACACGCCGGGCGGTACGGCACCACGGCGCTCTGGAACCGGCTCAGCGACGGTAGCTGGGTCTCCGACGCGTACCTCTGGACCGGGGTGAACGGCACGATCAACGGCTGGTGCTGATCGCCTGCCCGGCGCGGGGGTTCGCCGCCGCGCCGGGCACGGCAGGGCGCGTTTCACTACGACGGTGCGCAGCGCCAGTGACCGAGGTCGCCGGTGCGCGACCAGACATCCCGCGCGGCCTTGATGTTCCAGTCCGGGTCCAACGCGGTCCGCCGGTCGACGCCGAGCCGGGACAACTCCATGTCGCTGAACTGGAACAGCCCCCAGCGCCGCGACCCGTCCGCAAGAACCTCGATACGGTACGGGTCCAGCCCGGACAGGCACCGCGCCAACCGCACCGCCCCAGCCGGGTCCTCCGGAAAGGTTCCCCGCAGTCGCTTGCTGATCCGGTCCTCCGGCCAACTTGCCGGCACCACCGGATCGCCCGACATCTCGTCGAGCACCCGCCCGTCCGCCGTGCCGCTGACCGGCAGGCCAGCCAGCGCCTGGAAGGCCATCACCCGGCCGGCGGTATCCGGGCCGAACCAGCCGTCCACCGGTACGCGCAGCCCGCGGGCCACCAGCCGCTCCTGGAGATCCAGCACGCAGGGGCCGTACATGCCCTGCCGCAGGACAAGCGGGCAGCCATCGGTCGATGCGGCGTTCTTGCCGTCCCCGCCGGCTCGCGACAGCAGCGCCCCGGACGCGCCGACGGCCAGCACACCCGCCAGCACGAGCACCCCGAGCCGCAGCCGTCGACGGGCCGGCCGGCCGGCCCGGTCCGCCTCGGCTGGTGCCCGCTGCGGCTCGACCGGGTCGACGGCTGCGAGCCCCGGGTCGGGAGAGGTCGGGTCGGGGGGTGGCGGCTGGCTGTCCCCTCGCGCCGGCTCGCCCAGTCGCGCCTCGATGTCGCGCCGCAACCCGACCCACCGCTCGATGTCCCTTGCCGACATGCCGCACCCGGCCAGCAGCGCCACGACGGCCCGCTCCCGGGGCAGGGTGGTCCGCCCCAGCATCGTGGCGAGGGTGCTCGGCGGCAGCCAGTGCCCGGCGGCCGAGGATCGCCGGGAGATCTCCCGGTAGGTCAGGCCGGAACACCGTCGCACCTTTGCGAGCAGCACGACGTACTCCCCCGCCGTGGCGGCCTGTGGCACCGGGTCCCGGGCAGCGTGATCCATCAGATCTCCCCGCGTCGTTGATGTGGTCGGGCTCGGCCCGGTGCCGGGCCGAGCCCGTCGGCCGTGCACCGGTCAGCGGTGCTGTCACCGGTAATCGACGCTAGACAAGCGGGTCGGCGAGGACAATCCCGTGGTCGGGACGACGCGGTGTCCGGGCAGCTCAGAGCGGCTCGTCCGAGTCTTCGTCCGACCATCCCGGACAGCCGATTCGGCCGACGTACTCGTTGAGATCGCCGCCCTGGGTGCCTACGGTTGACGAATGATCCTCTCCGACTTCGCCGGGTCCTGGGTCGGCACCAACGGGTTCCGGCTCATGCCCGGTCACCCTCTCGCCGTGTTGCCCGCCGCCGGGACCGTGACGATGGCCGCCGGCGGCCACCTGACCTCGGTCACCTACTCCTGGGAGCACCCGGACGACGGACCCCAGGACGGCCTGCTCGTCATCGGCCCTGCCGGCGAGGACGGCTCGCTCGTAGCCGTATGGGGCGATTCCTGGCATCAGAAGCCGGCGCCGATGTCGTTGTCCGGAGCACCAGGAGCAGGCGAGACGTTCGCGTTCAAGGGCGACTACGGCGGCGGCTGGGGCTGGGGGATCGTGTTCGACGCCACCGACACCGAGGTCCTGCGAATGCGGATGGACAACCTGATCCCCGCCGACCAAGCCACGGCGGAGATGCCCGCCGGGCCGTACCCGGTGATGGTCATGGACGTACGCCGCGCCTGACTGTCCCGCCGCGGGAGCGCCGACGACAGGCCAGGACGGACGCGCTGCGTCCAGGCCGAACAGCGGCGACAACGGTCGGACTGGGACAATGACGGCATGCAGAAGATCTCGCTCGCAGCCCTCGCCCGCCAACAGGTCGATCGCGCAGCCGACGCCGGTGGCCGGCACACCGCCGATACCGTCTACGGCGGCCATGAGAAGGTGCTACGCCAGACGGTCATCGGCATGAGCGGGGGCGCACGCCTCGCCGAGCACGAGAACCCGGGCGAGGCCACGGTGCAGGTGCTCCACGGCCGGGTCCGCATGATCGCTGGTGAGCAGTCGTGGGAGGGGCGCACCGGAGACCTGCTCATCGTGCCCGACGCACGGCACAGTCTTGAGGCGTTGGAGGATTCGGCGGTCCTGCTGACCGTTGCCAAGTTGCCCTGATCCGATGGGGCCGGACAGACCACCGGCAGGCGGGCCGACGCCCCGCCGCCGGTGGCTGCCGGCCATCCAACCGGGGCTTCGCTGGCGGGAATGGATACCCCAGGGGGTATGTTGTGACGGTCGGGCCGGCGGAAACCCCCGGGCCTCTCGCCTTCGGCAAGGGTCGAGACCGAGGCCGACCGGATACCCCCCGGGGTAGGTGTACGGTAGGAGCGGAGGTGATTGAGATGAAGTTGCGTCCCGAGATGACCGGCGAGGCGCTGACCCGCCTGAAGCGAGCGCGCGGGCAGCTCAACGCGGTCATCGAGATGATGGAGAGCGGTCAGGACTGCCGCGAGGCGCTGACCCAGCTCGCCGCGGTGTCGAAGGCGATCGACCGGGCGGGTTACAAGATCATCGCCTCCGGCATGCGGCACTGCTCCGGCGCCCGCGATCGCGGCGAGCAGCCGGAGATGACCGAGGAGGAGCTGGAGAAGCTGTTCCTGGCGCTGGCGTGATCCGCCGGGGCTGACGCCCCCCGGCGGCATGTTCGCCGCCGGGGCGGGTAAGCGCGTGTTCGAGTTCGGCCAAGGGTGACGACTGTCCCCTGCATACCCCCGGGGGTATGCAGGGTGGTGAAAGGAGTAGACGGATGACGGTGCAGGTGTCGGTCCTCGCGACCTCGTCCCTGGGGGACCGCAGCTACCTGGCGACGGACGGCCGGGTGGCGGTGGTGGTGGACCCGCAGCGGGACATCGACCGGGTCATGTATCTCGCGGGTGAGAAGGGTGTGCGGATCACTCACGTGGTGGAGACGCACGTCCACAACGACTACGTCTCCGGTGGCCTGCAACTGGCCCGGCTGACCGGCGCGCAGTACCTCGTCTCCGCCGCCGACGAGATGGGCTTCGACCGGACGCCGGTCACCGACGGCGACGAGGTGGCCGTGTCCGACCTGCTGCGGCTGCGGGTGGTCGGCACACCCGGGCACACCTTCCACCACCTGTCGTACGTGCTGGACGAGGCCGTCGACGGCGGCTGGTCCCCGGTGGGGGTGTTCACCGGCGGGTCGCTGCTGTTCGGCACGACCGGGCGTACCGACCTGCTCGGCCAGCAGCACGCCCACACCCTGGCCCACCACCAGCACGACTCGGCGCGGAAGCTGGCCGACCTGCTTCCCGACGGCGCCCAGGTGTGGCCCACCCACGGCTTCGGCAGCTTCTGCTCGGCCAGCCAGGCCGATGCCCCGGAGTCGACCATCGGCCGGGAGAAGCAGGCCAACCCCGCGCTGCGGCTGGCCGCCGACCAGTTCGTCACCGAGACCCTCGCCGGGCTGGACGCCTACCCCGCGTACTACGCCCACATGGGAGTGGCCAACGCCGCCGGGCCCGCCCCGGTCGACCTCAGCCCGGTGACCCGGGCCGACGCCACGCAGTTGCGGGAGCGGATCGCCGCCGGGGAGTGGGTGGTCGACCTGCGCCACCGCAAGGCGTACGCGGGCTCGCACCTCGCCGGCACGGTCAGCCTCGGCCTCGACGGGCCGATGTCGACCTGGCTCGGCTGGCTGATCGACTGGGGAGTGCCGATCACCCTCCTGGCGGAGACGCCGGAGCAGGTCGCCGCTGCCCAACGGGAACTGGCCCGCATCGGCATCGACCGCCCGGCCGGCCAGTCCACCGGAGCCCCGGAGCAGTGGGCGACCGGCCCGGCCGACCTGCGGGAGCTGACCGTCGCCGACTTCCCGGCCCTCGCGGACGCGCAGGCCGGGAACACCCCCGAGGGCCTGCCCGCCCCGCAGGTCGTGCTCGACGTGCGGATGACCAACGAGTGGAGGGCGGGCCACGTCGACGGCGCGGTGCACGTGCCGCTGCCCGACCTGCCCAGGCGGCTCGGCGACGTACCGGCCGGCACCGTGTGGGTGCACTGCGGCTCCGGCTACCGCGCCACCGCCGCCGCGTCGCTGCTGGCCAACGCCGGCCGCGAGGTCGTCCTGATCGACGACATGTTCGGCCACGCCGAGCAGGCCGGCGTCCGGATGACCGCCACCGCCTGATGAACGCCGCCTCGTGGCGGGTCGGCCGATGCCGGCCCGACACGGGAGCGCCCCATCACCACACAGCCCCTACCAGCGGCCCCGCGGCTCGTACCGAAGCGACTTTCGACGGAGGAAGAAACATGACCACGACCCCGACCACCCCCTCGACGCTCGACGCGGCCACCCTGCGCGAGCTGATCGCCGCCGGGCGGACGCCCCGGCTGCTCGACGTGCGCACGCCCGGCGAGTTCGAGACCTCGCACATCCCCGGTTCCTACAACGTGCCGCTTGACCTGCTCAAGGAGCACCGCGAGGAGCTGCGCCGCCACCTCGACGAGGACGTCGTGCTGATCTGCCGCTCCGGGGCCCGTGCCGCCCAGGCCGAGCAGACCCTCGCCGGGGCCGGCCTGCCCAACCTGAAGGTGCTCAACGGCGGCATCATGGCCTGGCAGGCCGCCCACGCGCCGATCGCCCAGGGCAAGCCCCGGTGGGACCTGGAGCGCCAGGTCCGCCTGGTCGCCGGGTCCATCGTCCTGGCCAGCGTCCTCGGCTCGGTGTTCGTGCCGCAGCTGAAGTGGGTCGCCGGGTTCATCGGCGCCGGCCTCACCTTCGCCGCGGTGACCAACACCTGTGCGATGGGCATGCTGCTCGGCAAGCTCCCCTACAACCGGGGCGCCAGCTGCGACCTGGACACCGTCGTCGGCCAGCTCCGTGGGGGGTCGGCGGCCGGGCGGCGGGCATGACCGGCGGCCTCGCGCTGACCGTCGGGCTGGCCGTGCTGGTCGGGGTCAGCCTCGGCCTGCTCGGCGGCGGCGGCTCGATCCTCGCCGTGCCGCTGCTGGTCTACGTCGCCGATCTGCCGGCAAAGGAGGCCATCGCCACCTCGCTGCTCGTCGTCGGGGTAACCAGCGCGGTCGGCGTGCTGCCGCACGCGCGGGCCGGGCACATCCGGTGGCGCACCGGGCTGATCTTCGGCGTGGCCGGCATGACCGGCGCGTACGCCGGCGGTCGCCTGGCCGAGTTCATCCCGGCCGGGGTGCTGCTCACCGGTTTCGCCCTGATGATGCTCGCCACCGCCGTCGCGATGATCCGCGGCCGGCGCGGCGCCGAGCGCCGGCCCGTGCCGCACGAACTTCCCGTCGGGCGGGTCGTCCTCGACGGTGTCGTGGTCGGCCTGGTCACCGGTCTGGTCGGCGCCGGCGGCGGCTTCCTGGTGGTCCCCGCCCTCGCCCTGCTCGGCGGCCTGCCGATGCCCGTCGCCGTGGGCACCTCGCTGGTCGTCATCGCGATGAAGTCCTTCGCCGGCCTGGCCGGCTACCTGTCCAGCGTCAGCATCGACTGGGGCCTGGCCGCCGCGGTGACCGCCGCGGCCGTCGTCGGCAGCCTGCTCGGCGGCCGGGTCGCCGGCCGGATACCCGAGGACATGCTCCGCAAGGCGTTCGGCTGGTTCGTCGTGGTGATGGGCGTCTTCGTCCTCGCCCAGCAGCTTCCCGACGCGGTGCGGACCAGCCCGCTGCTGTGGATCGCGCTCGGCCTGGCCGCCGTGGTGACGGTCGGCGTCACCGTCCGGCAGAACCGACGGCGGGGCCGGCACGACGCCCGTGAGGTCGTGGCTGCCGGGCGGTGGTGACGCACAGGAAGCGTGCCCGGGGGGCGGTCGCGCGGGGTCAGCGGGCGCGTGGGCGGCGGGCCGGGCGCGTGGACGCCGCGGGGCGGGCGGCGGCCGAGCGGGGCACGCCGCCGTCGCGCAGCAGCCGGGCCATCGGCAGGGTGGCCGCGCCCATCGCGACCGCGTCGGGCCCGAGCTGGCACAGCTCGATCGAGGCCTGGGCGTACGGCTGGCGCAGCGCGTGCCGTGCGGTGGCCTCCCGGATCTGGGGCAGGAACCGCTCGCCGAGGGCCAGCCCGGCCCACCCGCCGAGCACCACCCGCTCGGGGTTGAACAGGTTGATCAGGGTCGCCACCCCGGCGCCGAGGTAGCCCACGGTCTCGTCGAGCACCGCCTCGGCGGTCTTCGTCGAGGAGCGCAGCAACTCGCCCAGCGCGCTCTCCTCGTCGCCGCCGGCCGCCGGCCGGCCCCGGTTGGCCTGCCGGTAGCGGTCGAGGATGCCCTCCGCCCCGACGTACGCCTCCAGGCAGCCCAGGTTGCCGCAGCGGCACCGGCGACCGCCGTACGCGATGGTGGTGTGCCCCCACTCGCCGGCGCTGCTGTGCGCACCCCGGTAGCTCACCCCGTCGGTGATCACGGCGGCGCCCACCCCGGAGCCGACCAGCGCGACGACGGCGTGCCGGGTGCCCCGGCCGGCGCCGAACCACATCTCGGCCTGGCCGAGCGTCTTCGCCCCGTTGTCGACGTGCACGGGGATGTCGGTGCCGGCGCGGAGCATGGCGCCCAGCGGCACTCCCTCCCAGCCGAGCGACTGGGCGTGCACGACGGCGTCGGCGGTGCGCTCCACCGTCCCGGAGACCGCCACCCCGAGCCCGAGCACCGCGGCGGGGTCGACGCCGGCCTGCTCGGTCACGGCGGTCAGCCCGTGCAGCAGGTGGGCCACCACCGCGCCGGGGTCGGGCTCGGCGGCGGCGATCGGGTACTCCGCCTTGGCCAGGGCGGTCATCGTCAGGTCGAACAGCTCGACCTGGATCCGGGTCTCCCCCACGTCGGCGCCGACCAGGTAGCCGTAGCTGGGGGTCACCCGTAGCAGCACCCGGGGTCGGCCGCCGTCGGACTCGACCGAGCCGGCCTCCTCGACCAGCCCTTCGTCGATCACCTCGCCGACCAGGTTGCTCACGCTGGCCAGGCTCAGCGCGGTGGCCTGCCCCAGCTCGTGCCGACTCAGCGGGCCGTCCAACCAGATCCGGGTGAGCAGCACCGCGCGGTTGGCGCGACGCATGTCGCGCACGGTGGTGCGTCTGGCGTCCATCGGTCCGGTCCTCCCCCTGGGGCGCCAACGACCGGCACCCCCACCAGAATGCCTCAGCACCACGATTAATGCCATGAACTAAGGTTTGAAGTATGCTGCGGACCGGCCGGCGCGCCGGCTCCGCCCGGCCGGCACCCGCCCGACGCGCGCCGCCGCGACCACCCCGACCCACCCACCTCCTGCCGTCCCGCGCCACCCCAACCGGAACCCAAGGAGCACGCCCGTGGCCGACCTGACCGCCCTGCCCGCCCACTTCCGCTGGGGCGTGGCGACCTCCGCGTACCAGATCGAGGGCGCCGTCGACGCCGACGGCCGCGCACCCTCCATCTGGGACACCTTCTGCCGAGTGCCCGGCGCGATCGACAACGGCGACACCGGCGACGTCGCCTGCGACCACTACCGACGCTGGCCCGAGGACGTCGCCCTCATGCGCGGGCTCGGCGTCGACGCGTACCGGTTCTCGGTGGCCTGGCCCCGGGTCCTGCCCGAGGGCACCGGCCGGGTCAACCAGGCCGGGCTGGCCTTCTACGACCGGCTGGTCGACGCCCTGCTGGAGGCCGGCATCCGGCCGTTCGTCACGCTCTACCACTGGGACCTGCCGCAGGCCCTGCAGGACCGGGGCGGCTGGCCGGCCCGGGACACCGCGTACGCCCTGGCCGACTACGCGGCCGTGGTGGCCGGCGCGCTCGGCGACCGGGTCCGCGACTGGACGACGATCAACGAGCCGCTCTGCTCGGCCTGGATCGGCCATCTGGAGGGCCGGATGGCCCCCGGCGACGCCGACCTGGCGCTGGCCGTCCCCGCCGCCCACCATCTGCTGCTCGGACACGGCCTGGCCACCGCGGCGATCCGCGCGAACGCCGTCGAGCCCGCCTCGGTCGGCGTGGTGTGCAACCTCAGCCCGATCGAACCGGCCAGCGACCGCCCCGAGGACGTCGCCGCCGCCGCCCGCGCCGACGGGCACGTCAACCGGTGGTGGCTGGACCCGATCTTCGGCCGCGGGTACCCCGCCGACATGCTGGAGGTGTACCGCACCGCGCCGCCGGTCCGCCCCGGCGACCTGGAGACGATCGCCACCCCGCTGGAGTTCTTCGGGCTCAACTACTACTTCCGGCAGCGGGTCGTCGCAGACCCGGACGGTCCCCCGCCGTACGCCCGCCAGGTGCCGGTGCCCGGGGCGGTCGAGACGGCGATGGGCTGGGAGACCCACGCGGCGGGCCTGGAGCAGCTGCTGGTACGCCTCGCCGAGGAGTACGGCGCCGGGCCGGTGCACGTCACGGAGAGCGGCTCCGCCTGGCCGGACCGGGTCAATCCGGACGGCACGGTCGACGACCCGGAGCGCACCCGCTACCTGGAGGAGCACCTCGCGGCGTGCGCCGCGGCGGCCCGGCGGGGCGTGGACGTGGCCGGCTACTTCGCCTGGTCGCTGCTGGACAACTTCGAGTGGGCGTACGGCTACGACAAGCGGTTCGGCCTGGTCCACGTCGACTACGCCAGCCAGCGACGCACCGTCAAGGCCAGCGGTCGCCGGTACGCCGACCTGATCCGCGCCCACCGCAGCGTGCTGGCCTGACCGCCGAACCGGCCGGGACAAAGGTGGCCCGCGGAGCACATCGCTCCGCGGGCCACCGTCACGATCGGTACGCCGTCAGGGTCAGAGCAGGCCGAGCCCCTGCACGGCCGCGCGCTCCTCCTGGAGCTCGGCCACGGAAGCGTCGATGCGCTGCCGGGAGAACTCGTCGACGTCCAGGCCCTGCACGATCTCGAACCGGCCGTCGCGGGCGACCACCGGGAACGACGAGATCAGGCCCGCCGGCACTCCGTAGGAGCCGTCGGAGACGATCGCGGCCGAGGTCCAGTCGCCCTCCGGCGTGCCGTTGATCCAGTCGTGCACGTGGTCGATCGCGGCGGACGCGGCCGACGCGGCCGACGACGCCCCCCGTACCTCGATGATCTCGGCACCGCGCTTGGCGACGCGGGGGATGAACTCGTCGGCCAGCCAGGACCGGTCGTCGATCAGCTCGGCCACCGGGCGGCCGTCGACCTCGGCGTGGAAGACGTCCGGGTACTGGGTGGCCGAGTGGTTGCCCCAGATCGTCAGCTTCTTCACCTGCGCGACGGTGACCTGGAGCTTGCGGGCGAGCTGCGCGATCGCCCGGTTGTGGTCCAGCCGGGTCATCGCGGTGAAGCGGTCCGCGGGCACGTCGGGGGCGTGCGCCTGGGCGATGAGGGCGTTGGTGTTGGCCGGGTTGCCCACCACGAGCACCTTGATGTCCGGTGCGGCGCCGGCGTTGATCGCCTCACCCTGGGGCTTGAAGATGCCGCCGTTGGCCGCCAGCAGGTCCCCGCGCTCCATCCCCTTGGTACGGGGCCGCGCGCCGACCAGCAGCGCCACGTTGGCGCCCTCGAACGCCTGCTTCGGGTCGTCGAAGACGTCCACGCCGGCCAGCAGCGGGAACGCGCAGTCGTCCAGCTCCAGTGCGGTGCCCTCGGCCGCGCGCACCGCGGCCGGGATCTCCAGCAGCCGGAGCTTCACCCGCCTCCCGCCACCGAGCAGTTGCCCGGACGCGATCCGGAACAGCAGCGCGTAGCCGATCTGTCCGGCTGCGCCGGTGACGGTAACGGTTAGGGGCGTCTCTGCCATCAGGGCTTCTCCTGCCGAAGGGACGATCGGTGCCGATCAGGGGCGCAGTCACCATATCGCGAGTCCCGAAACGCGGGCCTAGCAGCGCCTGGTGGCCCCGGTCACCTCCCCCGCCGACCGGTTCCGGACAGGACGCGCCGGGTGGGCGTCCGCGCCGCGGCCCGGCGCGGACGCCCACGACGGTCAGCGGTCGGCCGCCACCGGCAGGCCGCCCTCGCGCGGCAGCAGCGCCACGGCGGTGAGCAGCACGGCCGAGCCGACGACCAGGTTCACCGTGAGCCGCTCACCGAGCAGCGCGACCGCCAGCACGGCGGCGGCCAGCGGCTCCAGCAGCACGACCACCGCTGCGGTCCCGGCCGGGACGGTGGCCAGGCCGGCGAAGTACCACCGGTACGCCAGCAGGGTGGGCACCACGCCGAGGAACACCAGCCAGCCGAGCACCGGCAGCGCCGCGCCGGTACGCGGCCAGACGCCCTCGGCCAGGGCGAACGGCAACAGGACCAGCAGGCCGGCGGCGAACGAGACGGCGTCGGCCTGCCCACCGCCGACGGCCCTGGTGTACAGGGTGACCCCGCTGTAGCCGAGCGCGGACAGCAGCGCCGCGCCGACGCCCCACGCCTGCCCCGGCCCGGTGTTCACCGGCCCACCGACGAGCAGGGCCAGCCCGGCGAGGGCGATGACGATCACGAGCACGCCGCGCCGGCCGGGCCGCTCACCGAGCAGCACCCGGGCGCCGACGGCGACGAACACCGGCCCGGTCCCGAGCGTGACCAGGGTGCCGAGCGCCAGCCCGGCGTGGTCCACGGCGGCGAAGTACGCGCCCTGGTAGCCGGCCATGCCGACCCCGAGCACCACCGCCGTCCGGCGGGGCGTGGTGGACCGGGCTGGGCCCGGGCGGCAGGCGCAGGCCAGGGCGAGCACGAGCGCGGCGACGGTGACCCGCCAGAAGGACACGGCCAGCGGGCCCAGCCCGCTGGTCCGGAACAGCACCGCCGCCGCGGCGCCGCCCGCGCCCCAGGCGACGGCGGCGGACGAGATGAGGACGAGGTCGCGCCGGTACGGCGCGACGGTACGTGTGGTCATGGGGACAACTCCGTGATGGAAGCCGGAAAGAGACGGTCCGCGGGTACGCGGGCGGCGTCCATCGACCGGGCGGGTGGGCCGTCCGGTGTGGAGTGCGTCAGATGGTGCCGCCCGCTAGCGGACGGGCGGCGGCAGGATCGTCATCGGCCTCATGGCTTCGCACCCTAACCGACTCCCATCGACGCGACGACGGGCCGCTCCCGGGGGGAGCGACCCGTCGTCGTGGGTCCGGGCGGGTGTACGCCGGTCAGGTCATCTCGTCGTAGCGGCGGTCGATCGGCGTCGGGGCGGCGACCGGTTCCGGCGTGCCGATCGGGTCGGCGGCCTCGACCCGCTGGCCGGGGGCGACCGGGTCGTCGTCGAGCTCCAACGGCGACACCTCGTCGTCGTCGATCCCGGCGTAGGCCTCCTTGCCCCGCCCACGCCGCCGGTCGTTGAGGAACGCCACGCCGACCGCGCCGAAGTACAGCGCGGTCAGGCAGAGGGCCAGGGCCGTCATGCCGAACGGGTCCGGCGTCGGGGTGACCACGGCGGAGAAGGCGAAGAACACGAAGACCGCGATCCGCCACCAGCTGAGCAGCCGCTTCGCGCTGGCCAGCCCGACGAAGTTGAGCATCAGCACGATGAGCGGGAACTCGAACGCCACCCCGAAGAGCAGGATCAGGTTGGTGACGAACGAGATGTACCGGGTCACCTCAAGGGTCGTCGCGATGTCGTCGCCGGAGATGTTGAGCAGGAACTCCAGCCCCTTCGTGGTGACGAAGAAGGCCAGCACCGCGCCTGCGGCGAACAGCGGCGCCGCGAGCGACGTGAAGATGTACGCGTACCGGCGCTCGTGCCGGTGCAGGCCCGGGGCGATGAACGCCCACAGCTGGTAGAGCCAGACCGGGGCGGCGATGATCAACCCGACCCACAGGCCGATCTTCAGGTTGAGCAGGAAGACGTCGGCGACGCCGAGCTGCACGAAGTTGCACTTGCCCGTGACCGGGTCGATCGACGCAGGAAGGTCGCAGTACGGCTTCGACAGCAGCTTCCGCACCGGCTCCGCCAGCCAGATGCCGAAGCCGAAGCCGACGAGCAGGGCCAGGGACGCCCGGAACAGCCGGTTGCGCAGCTCACGGACGTGCTCGATGAGGGTCATCGAGCCGTCGGAGGCCCGTTCGAAGGTGCTCGGACCACGTTTACGCAGGGCGAAGGCCACGGTGGTGGGCCCTTCGGTCAGTTGTCGCGGACGCGCTGCACCGGGTCGATGACCGGCTGCTGCGGTGCCTGCGGCGGGGCGTAGGGCTGCTGCTGCGGCTGGACGTGGGGCTGCTGCGCGTACGGCTGCTGGGGCTGCTGCCCGGCGGCCTGCGGCGGCAGCGGCTGGTAGGCGGCCTGGGCGTCGGCCTTCTCCGCCAGGTCACGGTCGTCGTCGTGCAGGCTCTTCGTCTCGGCCTTGATGATCCGCAGCGAGCGGCCCAGCGAACGGGCCGCGTCCGGGAGCCGCTTCGCGCCGAACAGCAGGATCAGCACGACCACGAGTACGGCGATGTGCCACGGCTTGAGGGCACCCATGGGAAGCTCCAGTCGCTCTGTGTCGTCTCTGAGGGGTGTACCGGAGCCCATCGTACGTGCGTGAGGGCCCGTTGCCACCCGCCGGGCCGCTGGTGGTCACGGCCGGTCGGTGAAGTCTTGACCAACCCCGCTCGTCCCGTCAACCACCGGCGGCCGACCGTTTCTGCGCGCTGCCGCCCCAAACGCGCGGCAATCGCGCACCGGACCGACAGCCGCCGATCAGTGGCCGCGCTTGGCCTTGATCACCGCGACCCGCTGCTGGGTGACGGTGACCTGACCCTGGAGGGCCTCCGCGCGCTCCTGGAGCGCCTCCGCGCTGACCTGCAAAGCCTCCGCCTCGGCCTGGCGCCTCTGCAACGCCACCGCGGCCCGCCGCAGCCGGGGCAGCCGCGCCACCACCGGCCGCACGGCCAACGCCAGCACCACGAGCGCGAACAGCACCACCGCCACCACGATCCACGTCACCACGGCGGCCAGCCTACCGGGAGCCCACCGACCCCGCCGGGGTGGCCGACGGCACGGCGTCGGGAGTGGCGTACGCCTCCAGGGCGGCGACCGCCTGGGCACGGACCTGCTCGGCCAGCTCCCCCGGGGCCGCCACGGTGACGTCCGGGCCCAGCCCCAGCACGAACCGCCGGGCCCAGCCGAGGTCGGTCACTCGCAGCGACACCAGCCACTGGTCGCCGTCGCCGGCCTCGACCCGCTCGCACGGGTAGTACTCGGTGATCCACCGCTCGCCCCGGCCGATCCGCAGGGTGATCAGCGGCAGGTCCGGCGAGGGTCGGAACACTCCCTCGGAGAGGTCGTACGGGCGGGCCTGCGGCGGTGCCGCCGCGGGCTCGTCCAGCTCGGTCACCGCGTCGATCCGGTCGACCCGGAACAGCCGCACCGCCTCCGCGCGGCGGCACCACGCCTCCGCGTACGCCCGGCCGCCCACCATCAGCATGCGCAGTGGGTCGATCACCCGCTCGGTGGTCTCGTCCCGGGCGGCGGTGTAGTAGGTGATCCGCAGCGCCCGGCCCCGCGCCACGGCGGCGCGCAGTTCCTCGACCCGCCGGCTGTCGACGGGGAGACGCACCTCGACCGGGGCGGCGACCAGGTCACCGGCCGCGTCCTCGATCTTGGCGAGGGCCCGCTCCACGGCCTCCCGGTTGGTCACCCCCGGGGTCTCCGCCAGCATCCGCAGCGCCACCACCAGGGCGAGGGCCTCGTCCGGGGTCAGCCGCAGCGGCCGGTCGATCCCGGCGTCGTAGGTGATGGTCACCCGGTCGCCGTCGAAGGCCATGTCGATCAGGTCACCCGGGCCGTACCCGGGCAGGCCGCACACCCACAGCAGCTCCAGGTCCTCCCGCAGCTGCCGCTCGGTGACCCCCAGGTCCCCGGCCGCCTCGGCGATCTCGATCCCCGGGCGGGCCAGCAGGTAGGGCACCAGGTTCAGCAGCCGGGCCAGCCGGTCGGCCGAGGCCCGGTTGCCGCCGGGGCGCGCAGCCGCCGAGCGGGCGGCGGGACGGGTCATCGGGCACCTCCGGTCACGGTCAGCTCCTCGTGCCGGGCGGCGATCTCCTTGAGCCGCTGGATGACCGCCTCGCGCACCTCCGGCGGATCCACCACCCGCACGTCCGGGCCGTACCCCACGAGCTGCCGGGCCAGGGACTCCGGGTCGGCGTACGGCAGGACCAGCCGGTCGCCGTCCGGCCCGGACGCGGCCTCCACCGCCCAGCGGCGCAGCCCCGCCGCGCGCCCCGACGCGACCAGCACGGTCGCCCGCCCGGTGCGCTCCACCGGCCCCGACCAGCGGGCCACGTGGCTGATCAGGTCCACCCCCGCCGGCGGCTGGTAGCCGCCCGGCGCGCCGGCCACCCGGACCGTGCCGACGACCCGGGAGAGCCGGAAGCAGCGGGTCGCCGCCCGGTCCAGGTCGTGGCCCACCACATACCACCGGCCGCGCCAGCAGACCACCCCCCACGGCTGCAACCGGCGGCGGGTCGGGGCGTCCCGGTCGGGCACCCGGTAGTCGAAGCTCACCTCACGGCGGTCCCGGGCGGCGGCGGTCAGCGGCGCGAACGCCGGGTCGACCGTGACCATCGGCTCCAGGCCCAGAGTGGCCTGCGGGTCCACGTCCACCCCGGCGGCACGCAGCTTCGCCAGCCCGGACGACGCCGCGGCGGCCAGCCCGGCGTGCTGCCACAGCCGCGCGGCGATGCCCACCGCGGCGGCCTCGTCGGGCTCCAGCGGGATGTCCGGCAGCGCGTATTCCCGGTGGGCGATCCGGTAGCCGGGCTCGGCGTCGAAGACGCTCGCCGTGCCGGTCTCCAGCGGCACCCCGAGCTCCCGCAGCTCGGCCTTGTCCCGCTCGAACTTGCGCTGGAACGCTTCGTGGTCCTTCGCGTCGTCCGGATCGTGCTCGTAGCCGGGCACGGTCGCGGCGATCTGCGCGGCGGTCAGGAACCGTCGCGTCGACAACAGGCAGATCACCAAGTTGACCAGGCGTTCGGTGCGGGTCCGCGACACAGGGTGAACGCTAGCAGCCCGCGCGGCACGCCCGTGCACCCGCGCGGGCGCGTCGCGCCTACGCCTCCGACGGTGACCCTCCGTATCCGGGCGAGGACCTCGACGCGGTCATATGGTGACCCCATGTCGGAAGCGGACGTCAGGGCCGAGAGCGTCGGCACCGTGGTGGTGGCGGGCGCGGCGAACCTCGCCATCGCCGTGGCGAAGCTGGCGGCCGGCCTGATCTCCGGCTCCGCGGCCATGCTCTCCGAGGCCGCCCACTCGGTCGCCGACACCACCACCGAGGCGCTGCTCTACCTGGCGCTGCGCCGGGGAGCGCGCCCCGCCGACGTCCGGCACCCCTTCGGGTACGGCAAGGAGAGCTACGTCTGGGCCTTCCTCGCCGCGCTGTTCACCTTCGTCGCCGGCGCGGGCTTCGCCATCACCCACGGCGTCACCACCATCCTGGTGCACGAGCACAGCGGCAACTACCTCGTCTCGTACGTCGTGCTGGCGGTCTCGTTCGCCATCGAGTCGGTCTCCCTGGCCCGGGCGGTACGACAGATCCGCCGCGAGTCCCGGCGCTGGCGCACCACCCCCCGGCGGTTCCTGCGGCTCACCGCCGACACCACCGTCAAGGCCGTCTTCCTGGAGGACAGCGCCGCCCTCGTCGGCCTGCTGCTGGCCGCGGCCGGCCTGACCCTGTCGCACTGGACCGGCGAAGAGCTCTACGACGGCCTCGCCTCCATCGCCATCGGCGTGCTCCTGCTGATCGTGGCCGGCACCCTCGCCAAGGCCAACATCTCCCTGCTGGTCGGCCGGGCCATCCCCGAACGGCTGCGCCTGGAGATCGAGCAGGAGCTCAACGGGCTGCCCGCCGTCGAGCGCATCGACACCCTGCTCACCATGCAGCTCGGCCCGGACGACATCCTGGTCGCCGCGAAGGTCGACTTCCGGGACGAGGCCACCGGCGCCGTCATCGAGGCCGCCGCCGAGGAGGCCGAGCGGCGCCTCACCGAGCGCTACCCCGAGATCGGCTACGTCTTCCTCGACCCCACCCCCTCCCGCCCCGGGGCCCGAACCCGCCGCGCCCGGCACACCCAGGAGGACCCCTCCCCCTGACCCCGCCGTGGCGGCACGCACCCGGGGGTCGCTAGCGTGCCGGGCATGGTGCGATGGCGGGCGGGAACCGTGACGGCGCTGCGGCGGGAGTGGACCGGCGCGGTGGAACTGGACGTCGAGCTGACCGACGGCGGCACCATGCGGGCCCTGGCCTACCCGGAGCTGGTCGGCCGGCCCGTACCCGGCGACCGGGTGCTGCTCAACGCGGGCGCGCTGCTGATGGGCCTCGGCACCGGCGGCTACGCACTGGTCGTGGCGCTGCCCGACCGGCTGCCGGCGGATCCGGCCGAGGCGGGCGACACCCGCGACGCCGGGCACCTGGTCAAGGCCCGCTACACCCCGCTGCAACCGATCCTGCTCGGCGTCGACGAGGAGGCCAGCCCGCACCGGGCGGCGCTGGAGACCGCCGAGGACGTCGCCGGGCTGCCGGTGGTCACCGCCGACCTGCACTCCGCCCTGCCGGCGATCCTCGCCGGGGTCCGCGCCGACGCCCCCGCCGCCCGGGTGGCATACGTGCTCACCGACGGCGGGGCGCTGCCGGCGTGGTTCTCCCGCACCCTCGACGGGCTGCGCGACCAACTCGTCGGCACGGTCAGCGTCGGGCAGGCGTTCGGCGGCGACCTGGAGGCCACCACCGTGCACAGCGGCCTGCTCGCCGCCCGGCACGTCCTCGCCGCCGACGTGGTCATCCTCGCCCAGGGCCCCGGCAACCTCGGCACCGGCACCCGATGGGGGTACTCGGGGGTGGCCGTCGGCGAGGCGGTCAACGCGATCGTCGCCCTCGGCGGGCGGCCGGTCGGCTCGCTGCGGATCTCCGACGCCGATCCCCGCCCCCGGCACCGCGGGGTGTCCCACCACAGCCTCACCGCGTACGGCAGGGTGGCGCTCGCCCCGGCGGACCTGGTGGTGCCCGACGGCCTGGCCCCGAACCTGGCGCGGGACGTGGACGCCGCGCTGGCCCCGCTCGCCGGGCGGCACCGGATCGTCCGGGTGCCCACCGACGGGCTCGACGCCGCGCTGCGCGCCAGCGCCGTGCCACTGTCCACGATGGGCCGTGGCCTGGACGCCGACCACGCCTACTTCCTGGCCGCCGCCGCCGCCGGACGGCACGCCGCCGCGCTCGCCCGCTGAGTCGGTCAGGGCGGCAGGGCTGGCAGGGCGGCGGGAGGGCAGGGCGGCGGGCCGTGGCAGGGCGGACGGCCGTCAGGCCAGGAAGATCTTCAGACCAGGAAGATCAGCGCCAGCCAGCCGCCGACGATCACCGCCAGCGCGACCGCCAGCACCCAGGTCGGCACCTTGTGATCGCCGCGCCGGTTGCGCTCGACCTCGGCCCGGATCTTCTCGCGCCGGCGCTCGACCCAGTTCAGCTTCTCGGCGCCGCGCTCGCGCTCGGGAGGTTCAGACATCGTCATGGCCGGGCCAGCCTACCCGGCGGGCCCCCGCCCGCCGCGGCCAGCGCCGCGGACGGGGGCCCGGCCGGTCACATGCTGGCGATCAGGCGTTCCACCCGCTCGTCGTACGCCCGGAACGGGTCCTTGCACAGCACGGTGCGTTGCGCCTGGTCGTTGAGCTTCAGGTGCACCCAGTCGACGGTGAAGTCCCGCCGCTTCTCCTGCGCGTGCCGGATGAACTCGCCCCGCAGCCGGGCGCGGGTGGTCTGCGGAGGCGTCTCCTTGGCCTCGAAGATCTCCGGGTCCGTGGCCACCCGGTCCACCTCCCCGCGCCGCTCCAGCAGCCCGTACAGGCCTCGCCCGCGTCGCACGTCGTGGTACGCGAGGTCCATCTGCGCCACCCGGGGATGCGACAGCGGCAGGTCGTGCTTGCGCTGGTACCGCTCGATCAGCCGCAGCTTCGACACCCAGTCGATCTCCCGGGACACCGGCTCCAGGTCACCGGTCTCCACCGCGCTCAGCACCCGGCCCCACAGTTCCACCACCCGCTTGGCCGTCTGGTCCCCGCCGCGTCGCTCCACGAACTCGGTCGCCTTCGCCAGGTACTCCTGCTGGATATCCAGGGCACTGACCTCCTTGCCGGAGGACAGCCGCACCTTACGCCGGCCGGTGATGTCGTGCGACACCTCGCGGATCGCCCGGATCGGGTTCTCCAGCGTCAGGTCCCGCATCACCACCCCCGCCTCGATCATCCGCAGCACGATGTCCGCGGAGCCGACCTTCAGCAGCGTGGTGACCTCGTTCATGTTCGAGTCGCCGACGATGACGTGCAGCCGCCGGTACCGCTCCGCGTCCGCGTGCGGCTCGTCGCGGGTGTTGATGATCGGCCGGCTCCGGGTGGTCGCCGACGACACGCCCTCCCAGATGTGCTCGGCGCGCTGGGACAGGCAGTACACCGCGCCGCGGGGCGTCTGCAGCACCTTGCCCGCGCCGCAGATCAACTGCCGGGTGACCAGGAACGGGATCAGCACGTCCGCCAGCCGGCCGAACTCGCCGTGCCGGGAGACCAGGTAGTTCTCGTGGCAGCCGTAGGAGTTCCCGGCCGAGTCGGTGTTGTTCTTGAACAGGTAGATCTCGCCGGCGATGCCCTCGTCGTGCAGCCGCTTCTCCGCGTCGATGAGCAACCCCTCCAGGATCCGCTCCCCCGCCCGGTCGTGGGCCACCAGGTCCACCACCGAGTCGCACTCCGGGGTCGCGTACTCCGGGTGGGAGCCGACGTCCAGGTAGAGGCGGGCGCCGTTGCGCAGGAACACGTTGCTCGACCTGCCCCACGACACCACCCGACGGAACAGGTATCGCGCGACCTCGTCAGGGGACAGCCGCCGCTGCCCGCGGTAGGTACAGGTGACGCCGTACTCGGTCTCGAGGCCGAAGATTCGCCGCTCCATGATGTGACATTAGCCCTCTCAGGCCCCCGATGGGCAGGGCTGACCGCTCCGGCGTCCGACCGCCCGGCGTGTACGGCGTCGGCCCGACCGGCCACCCACCGGGGCGTCGGCGGGCGGCCGGGCCGCTGGGGTGGTGTCCGGACACACGCGACCGGCCGTCCCCTCAGGGGACGGCCGGTCGCGTGACGGTGCCGTCGGCCGGGCCGGGCGGGCTACGCCTCGGGCGTGTCGTCCGCCCGCTGACCCTCCAGGTCCGCCGAGCCGGCCGAGGTGGTCGGCTTCTTCGCCTCCTCGGTCGGCGTGGCCGGGTGCTCCGGGCGCTCCTCGGTCGACGCCGAGTCGTTCGCCGCGTCGGCGCCGGCGTCCAGCAGGGTGGTCAGGGCCGCCCCGGTGATCCGCCGGAACGTCCGGCCCACCCGGTGCCGGTCCAGGACCGCCACCTCAAGCTGATTGGCCGCGATCGTGCGGGCCGCGCCGCCCTCGCCGCCGACGCTGCTCAGCGCCGCCAGGGCCAGCCGGACCGCCTCGCCGAGCGACATGTCCGGACGGTGCTGCGACTTGAGCGAACCGGAGATCGCGTCGGCCTGCCCGCCCATCGCCATCCGGCCCGGCTCGTCGTTGACCGAACCGTCGTAGGTCAGCCGGTAGAGCGCGTCGTCCTGCGGCGTCGCGCCCACCTCGGCCACGCAGATCTCCACCTCGAACGGCTTCGACTGCTCGGTGAAGATGGCGCCGAGGGTCTGCGCGTACGCGTTGGCCAGCGCCAGGCCGGTGACGTCACGCCGGTCGTAGCTCAGGCCGTTGAGGTCGGCCATCCGGACCCCGGCACGGCGCAGGTTCTCGAACTCGTTGTACCGGCCGACGGCGGCGAAGCCGATCCGGTCGTAGATCTCGCTGACCTTGTGCAGGGTGCTGGAGAGGTTCTCCGCGACGAAGAGCACCCCGCCGGAGTAGCTCAGCACGACCGCGCTGCGGCCCCGGGCGATGCCCTTGCGGGCCAGCTCGGAGCGGTCGCGCATGATCTGCTCGGGCGAGGCGTAGAACTGCATGGCCACGGCGGCGGTTCTCCTTCTGGGCGCTGTGCTGACGACTGCTGACTGGGAGGGGGCGGGGGCGGGCTCAGCCGCCCGGGTTCTCCATCCGGCCGGCGACCACTGCCTCGGCGACGGCGGCCGTCTCGGCGTCGGTGAGCCGGTGGGTGCCCTCCGCCGTCGCGGTCATCACCACCGGGTAGATCCGACGGGTCAGGTCCGGCCCGCCGGTCGCCGTGTCGTCGTCGGCCGCGTCGTAGAGCGCCTCGACCGCGAGCCGCGCCGCGTCGTCGATCGACAGGCCGGCTCGGAAGCGCTTCTTCAGGGCGGACCGGGCGAAGATCGAGCCGGAGCCGATCGCGTCGTAGCCGGTCTCCTCGTAGGGGCCACCGGTGACGTCGAAGCTGAAGATCCGGCCGGCCCGCGCCGGGTCGTTCGCGGCCAGGTCGAAGCCGGCGAACAACGGGATGACCGCGAGGCCCTGCATGGCCGCGCCCAGGTTGCCGCGGATCATGGAGGCCAGCCGGTTGGCCTTGCCGTCGAGCGAGAGCATCGCGCCCTCGATCTTCTCGTAGTGCTCGAGCTCCACTTGGAACAGTCGCATCAGCTCGATGCCGATGCCTGCGGTGCCCGCGATGCCGACCAGCGAGTAGGCGTCGGCCGGGTGCACCTTCTCGATGTCGCGCTGGGCGATCAGGTTGCCCATGGTGGCCCGGCGGTCGCCGGCCATCACCACGCCGCCGGCGGCCGAGATGGCCACGATGGTGGTCGCGTGCGGCGCCAGGTCGGCGGCCATGCCCGGGGGCAGCGGCCGGCGGCCGGGCAGCATCTCGGGAGCGGCCCTGCTCAGGAATGTGGTGAAGGAGGACGTCCCCGCGTTGGTGAACACATCTGGTAGACGCCCGGATGGATCAAAGCCCGCTGCCACGTGGTTCCTCTCAGGTACGTGATCGCCCTGGCCAGCCTCGTGGGACTGTCACGGAACTGGCCAAGACCACCGTTGCAGTTGAAGCAGAGTATCCCGCGCACCCATCCGGTGCGATGGTCGTGGTCCAGATGTTGCGGGTCCGCGCCGCCACAGATCGCGCAGGCCCCGCCCTGCTCGTCGAGCAGCTCGTCGGACTCCTTCTGCCCGATCCCGTACCGCCTGCGCAGGTGGTACTCCCTCGTGCCGCCGTAGAGCCGCTGCTTCGTCTCTTGGCCTTTGGCGTTGTGGCAAGGCTTGCAGTATCGGCCGTAGCCGGAGCGCGCGGCGCGGTTGCGCGGGAAGTTCTCAAGAACCTTCGTCTCCCCGCATGCCGGGCAGCAGCGGTAGCCCTCTGGCGTCGAGAGCACCGGGCGAACCTCCCGCCCCTGCTGCTCCCTCACTCGTCTGGCGTAGCTCGCCTTCGACCGCAGGTTGAAGCAGGGCTTACAGTAACTGCCACGGCCGTCAGGACGCCGGCTGTTGGCGCAGAACTGGTCGAGCGGTTTCCACTCTCCGCAGTCGCGGCAACGCCGCCGCCCGTCCCGGTCATCCAAGGGAAGCGGCATATCCGAATTTACCCTCTACGCCCTATTCGCCCCCTTTCTGCACATAGCCCCTGACAAATTCCTCGGCGTTCTCCTCCAGGACGGAGTCGATCTCGTCGAGCAGGTCGTCGACGTCCTCGGTGATCTCGGCGTGCCGCTCGGCGACCTCCGGGTTCGCCTCGGTGGTGACGTCCTCGATCTCCTCGCCCTGCCGGGCCTTGCCCGACTGCGACTGCCCGCCGCTGTCATGAGTGGCCATTGCCGCCTCCTCCACGATCGTCTCCGATGAACTTACCTCGCGGGAATGACGAAAAGCCCGTCGCGCGCCGGCTTCTCCGACGCGCGACGAGCTTTTGTCCCGGCGGGTCAGCCGCCGGTCAGCGTCTCCAGCAGGTCCTTGGCGCTGACGCACCGGTCGAACAGCGCGCCCACGTGCGCGCGGGTGCCCCGCTCCGGCTCCATCATCGGCACCCGCACCAGCGACTCCCGGCCCACGTCGAAGATGACCGAGTCCCAGCTCGCGGCCACCACCTCCGAGGCGTACTGCGCCAGGCAACGGCCCCGGAAATAGGCCCGGGTGTCCTCCGGCGGCTCGGTCATCGCGGTACGGGTCTGCTCGTCGGTCAGCAGCGTCTTCATCGAGCCGCGCTGCACCAGCCGGTGGTAGAGCCCCTTCTCCGGCCGCACGTCGGAGTACTGCAGGTCGACCAGCTGGAGCTTGTGCGCACCCCAGCCGAGCTTCTCCCGCTCCCGGTAGCCCTCCAGCAGTCGCAGCTTCGCCACCCAGTCCAGCTCGTCGGCGCACAGGAACGCGTCGCGGCCGAGCCGGTCCAACACGCTCTCCCAACGGTCCAGCACGTCGTTGGTCTGCGCGTCGGCGTCCGCGCCGTAACGGTCGTCCACGAAGGACCGCACCCGCTCGAAGTACGCCCACTGCACGTCCAGGGCGGTCAGCCGGCGCCCGTCGCGCAGCCGCATCCGGTGATTCAGCGACGGGTCATGGCTGACCGCACGCAGCTCCGAGACCGGGTCGGCGATGCCCAGGTCCGGCCCGAGCGCCTTCTCCTCGATCATGGTGAGGATCAGGGCCGTGGTGCCGACCTTCAGGTACGTGGAGATCTCCGACAGGTTCGCGTCGCCGATGATGACGTGCAGCCGGCGGTACTTGTCGGCGTCGGCGTGCGGCTCGTCCCGGGTGTTGATGATCGGCCGTTTGAGGGTGGTCTCCAGCCCGACCTCGACCTCGAAGAAGTCGGCGCGCTGGGAGATCTGGAAGCCGCTGGCGCCGCCGTCCTGGCCGATGCCGACCCGGCCCGCACCGCAGACGATCTGCCGGGTGACGAAGAACGGCGTCAGGTACGCCACGATGTCGGAGAACGGCGTCTGCCGGCGCATCAGGTAGTTCTCGTGGGTGCCGTAGCTGGCGCCCTTGTTGTCGGTGTTGTTCTTGTACAGGTGGATGGGCTGGGTGCCCGGGATGGTGGCCGCCCGGCGGGACGCCTCGGCCATCACCCGCTCCCCGGCCTTGTCCCACCGCACCACGTCCAGGGGGTTGGTCACCTCCGGTGTGGAGTACTCCGGGTGGGCGTGGTCGACGTAGAGCCGCGCACCGTTGGTGAGTATCACGTTGGCGAGTCCCAGATCCTCGTCGGCGAGGGCCTCGGCGGGGTCGTACACGGCACCGGAGTAGGTGAAGCCTCGGGCGTCGCGCAGCGGCGACTCCTCCTCGTAGTCCCAGCGCGCCCGGCCGCCCCGGTTGAGTTCGGGGCGTGCCCCGTAGGCGTTGACCACCTGGGACGAGGTGACCATCGGGTTGGCGCCTGCCTGGCCGGGCACGGAGATGCCGTACTCGACCTCGGTGCCCATGATCCGTCTTACGCTCATCGACCTACCCGCTCCACTCGCCGACCCGGTCCCCCATCACGTCGAGCGTAGTCCGCGCCGAGCGGTGCGGGGGTGTGGCGGGCGGGCCGGGTCGGGTGTCGCCCGAGGACGGTCCCGGGCGGCGGGACGCGACGGGGCCCGCGACAGTGGTGTCGCGGGCCCCGCAGCGTGCTGGTCGGCCTACAGGTACTGACCGGTGTTGCTGGCGGTCTCGATCGCCCGGCCGGCCTCCGTGCCCTTGCCGCCGGAGACGAGCGTGCGGATGTAGACGATCCGCTCGCCCTTCTTGCCGGAGATCCGGGCCCAGTCGTCCGGGTTGGTGGTGTTGGGCAGGTCCTCGTTCTCCCGGAACTCGTCGACGCAGGCGTCGAGGAGGTGCTGCAGGCGCAGGCCCTTGCGACCGGAGCTGAGGAACTCCTTGATGGCCATCTTCTTGCCCCGGTCGACGATGTTCTGGATCATCGCGCCGGAGTTGAAGTCCTTGAAGTAGAGGACTTCCTTGTCACCGTTGGCGTAGGTCACCTCGAGGAAGCGGTTGTCCTCGGTCTCGGAGTACATCCGTAGCACGACCGCGTCGATCATCGCCGCGACGGTGGCCTGGGAATCGCCGCCGTGCTCGGCCAGGTCGTCGCCGTGCAGCGGCAGCCCGGCGAGGATGTACTTCGAGAAGATGTCCTTGGCCGCCTCGGCGTCCGGCCGCTCGATCTTGATCTTCACGTCGAGCCGGCCGGGGCGAAGGATGGCCGGGTCGATCATGTCCTCCCGGTTGGAGGCGCCGATGACGATGACGTTCTCCAGGCCCTCCACGCCGTCGATCTCGCTGAGCAGCTGGGGGACGATGGTGTTCTCCACGTCCGAGGAGACGCCGGAGCCACGGGTCCGGAAGATCGAGTCCATCTCGTCGAAGAACACGATCACCGGGGTGCCCTCGCCGGCCTTCTCCCGGGCACGCTGGAAGATCAGCCGGATGTGCCGCTCGGTCTCGCCGACGTACTTGTTGAGCAGCTCCGGGCCCTTGATGTTGAGGAAGAAGCTGGTGTGCCTCTCCTTACCCAGTCGCTCGGCGATCTTCTTGGCCAGGGAGTTCGCCACCGCCTTGGCGATGAGCGTCTTGCCGCAGCCTGGCGGCCCGTAGAGCAGGATGCCCTTGGGCGGGCGGAGCTGGTGCTCGCGGAACAGGTCGGCGTGCAGGAACGGCAGCTCCACCGCGTCGCGGATCTGCTCGATCTGTGACTGGAGGCCGCCGATGTCGGTGTAGTCGACGTCGGGCACCTCCTCCAGGACCAGCTCCTCGACCTCGCTCTTCGGGATCCGCTCGTACGCGTACGCCGAGCGGGGCTCGATCATGAGCGAGTCACCGGCCCGGATCGGCGAACCGATCAGGGTGTCGGCGAGGTGCACGATCCGCTCCTCGTCGGAGTGGGACACCACCAGCGCCCGGTCGCCCGGTGCGCCGTCGGGACCCACGAGGATCTCCTTGAGCATCACCACCTCGCCGACCCGCTCGAAGCCGAACGCGTCGACGATGTTGAGCGCGTCGTTGAGCAGGACCTCCTGGCCACGCCGCAATTCCGCGACGTCCAGCGAGGGTGAGACGGCGACCCGGAGCTTGCGCCCCCCGGTGAACACGTCCACCGTGCCGTCCTCGTGCGCCGCCAGGAAGACACCGTAGCCACTCGGCGGTTGCGCGAGGCGGTCGATCTCCTCCTTGAGCGTCACGATCTGCGCCCGGGCCTCCTTGAGAGTGCCGACGAGCCGTTCGTTGTTCTCGGTCAGCCGCGCCAACTGTGCCTGGGTGGCCGCCAGCCGCTCTTCGAGCTGCCGGACGTGTCGGGGGCTTTCGGTCAACTTGCGCCGCACCAGGGCGAGTTCCTCTTGAAGGAACGCGACCTGCGTGGAGAGATCGTGGGCCTCCTTCTCCCACCGTGCGGCGCGCGAGTCCGCGTCGTCGCTGCGTGCCACGTCCCACCTCCCCGGGGGGCTTGAACGTTCTGCCCTAACACTAGCCGCTATGAGGCCGATTCGGTCCCACGCAACGCCCTCGTCACCGAACCTTGATCGCCAGGGTGGCCGCAGGGGCAGGTCCGGGCGTTCGGGTACCGTCGTGACGTGGGACGGGAGAACATGGGGGGGTGCACCGATGGCCGAGGTCGCGACCGACACGTTGCAGGTCTGGGTAGATCAGGACCTCTGCACGGGTGACGGCCTGTGCGTGCAGTACGCGCCGGAGGTCTTCGAGTTCGACGTCGACGGCCTGGCGTACGTCAAGGGCCCCGACGGCGAGCTCCGACTGGCCCCGGCGAGCCGGGTGGACGTGCCCGCACACCTGCGCCTGGAAGTGATCGACTCGGCGAAGGAGTGCCCGGGCGAGTGCATCCATGTGGTGCGCGGCAGCGACGGCGTCGAGGTCGCCGGCCCGGAGGCCGAGGACGACTGACCGCGCCGGGCCGCCCCGGCCGGGGCGGCCCGCGTCTCAGAGCACCGGGCGGCCGACCACCGAGGCGACCAGCCGGGAGAACTCCTCCAACCGGGCGATCTGCCCCGCCCCGCCGTCGTCGAGAGTCTTGCCGAACCGCAGCGCGTCGTGCCTGGGTGCCCCGCCTGCCTCGTCGCCCGGCGGCGCCTCGTCCAGCGAGGTGAGCAGCAGGTAGACGTCGATGCTGTCGACCCGTATCCCGCCGTCGTCGGCCCGGGTGAGCCGCCGCCGGCAGCCCACCTCGGTGACGGTGGACACCGGCACCACCCGCAGCGACGAGGTCATCGCCCCGGGCGGCCCCTCGCCCGGCGGCACGTCCTCGCCGTGCCACAGCACGAGGCGGCTGCCGTCGCAGACCACCACCTCCTGCCACACCCCGTTGACCTCGTTGACGAAGCGTTCCAGGGTGAAGCCGAGCACCGAGGCGCCGCGCAGCACCCCGCCGAGGGCCTCCAGGGCGACGTCCGGGTCCCGCAGATAGGCCCGGGCCGCCGATTCCAGGTCGGTGTAGGGCGACCAGTCGGGGAAGACCGCCGGCACGTCCTGACCGCCGAAGCCGGGCTGACTCACGACGCCTCCCCCCGTTCACCGCCGTCGCCGTACCCGCCCGTGCCGGGCCGGCCCGTCCGCTCGCCCATGCCGCCTCCCGCCGGCCGGGCCGGGCCGGCGGGTCGCGTCCCGCCCGGCCCGGTCGCCCGACCGCTCACGCCCGACCGTTTCGCTGGCTGGTCACGGCGTGTCCCGCTCCTCCGTCGCCTCGGGAGGCGCCACGGCGGCCGAGGCCGCGGCGGCCTGCCGGGCCGCTTCGGCCTCCCGCAGCACCTGCCGCCGCTCGGCGTACGCCTCGGCGCCCTTGCTGGGTTTGCGCCGCCGAGGCGGGGCGGTCACCCCCGGGGCGAGCTTGCGGGCGGAGACCAGGAACGCGGTGTGCGCGATCATCCGGTGGTCGGGGCGCACGGCCAGGCCCTCGGCGTGCCAGTCACGCACCAGCGACTCCCAGGCCCGAGGCTCGGTCCAGCCGCCGCGCTCGCGCAGCGCCTCCACCAGCTCGGACAACTGCGGGGTGGTGGCCACGTACCCGATGAACACGCCGCCGGGCAGCAGCGCCCGCTCGACCATGTCGAGGGTCTCCCACGGCGTCAGCATGTCCAGGATGATCCGGTCGAAGCCGGTCTCGGCGCACCCGGCCACGTCGCCGACGTGCAGGCGCCACGCCGGGTGCGGGCCGTCGAAGAACGCCTCGACGTTGCGCCGGGCGATCTGGGCGAAGTCGTCGCGTACCTCATAGGAGTGCAGCTCGCCGGTGGTGCCGACGGCCCGCAGCAGCGAGCAGCTCAGCGCCCCGGAGCCGGCGCCGGCCTCCAGCACCTTCGCGCCGGGGAAGATGTCGCCCATGGCGACGATCTGCGCCGAGTCCTTCGGGTAGATCACCTGGGCGCCGCGCGGCATGGACAGCACGTAGTCCGACAGCAGCGGGCGCAGGGCGAGGAACGCGGTCCCGCCGCCGGAGGTGGTCACGACGCTGCCGTCGGGCAGCCCGATCAGGGTGTCGTGGTCCAGGATGCCCCGGTGGGTGTGGAACGCCTTGCCGGGCTCCAGGGTGACCGTGTGCATCCGCCCCTTCGGGTCGGTCAGCTGCACCCGGTCGCCGGGGCGGAACGGCCCCCTGCGATGGTTCCGGCTCGGTGCCTCTGACGCCGCGTCGCGACCTGGAGTCATCGGCACGGACGGCGGCGCCGGGGGGTCGGCGGGCACCGGTGTGCCGGGGTCGGCCGGCAGGGCGGAGGGATGTGCGGTCACGTGTTCATCTTCCGTTTGGGTTCCAGGAGCTGCGCCAGATCCGCGATGTGCAGAACGCCGACGACATCTTCGCCTGCCGTCACGACGTACTGCGCGCCCGGGTGGGTCTGCACGGCCTCCATCACCGCTTCGCCGTCCAGGCCGACCGGCAGGGCGGGCAGGGTGGCCAGGGAGCGGGACACCGCGTCGACGGCGATCCACGGCTGCCGCTCCGGCGGCACCGCGGCGGTGGCGACCGGGTCGAGCAGGGCCACCGGCCGGCCGGTGCCGTCGGTGACGACGAGGGCCGCGTCGGGCCGGGGGCCCTCGGCCCGACGGCGCTGCGCCTCGGCCAGCGGGGTGCCGGTGGGCACCGGGAAGATCGGGTGGGCCAGCCGGCGCAGGTCGATCAGGGGGAACCGGCGGCTGATCCGGGCCAACCGCACGGACTGCCCCGCGCCACGCCACAGGGTGAACGCGACCAGCAGCATCAGCGGCAGCGCCAGCGGCACCAGCAGCCGGTTCACCGCGAGGACGACGACCAGCGCGGCGGTGCCGACGGCGACGGCCCGGCCGACCCAGCCGGCGACCTCGGTGCCGGTGTGCCGGTCCCGGGTCAGCGCCCACACGGCGGCGCGCAGCGCCCGCCCGCCGTCCAGGGGCAGCCCGGGCAGCAGGTTGAACACGGCGACGATGACGTTGCTCACCGCGAGCTGGAAGGCGAGCTGGTCGGCCAGGGTGCCGTCGGGCAGGGCCAGGGTGGCGGCCACGGCGGCGGCGCCGAGCGCCGCGGAGACCGCCGGACCGGCCAGCGACACCAGCAGGTCCACCCGGGGGGTGGGGGCGTCGCGGTCCATCTCGGTGTACCCGCCGAGCAGCTCCAGGGTGATCCCCCGCACACCGATCCCGTACCGGCGGGCGGTCAGGGCGTGGCCCAGCTCGTGCAGCAGCACCGAGCCGAGCAGTGACACGACGAACCCGAAGCCGATCAGGTAGCCGCCGAGCTGGGACAGGTCGAGCCGGCTGCGGGCGAACTCGGCGTACATGACGGTGACCAGCAGGGTCAGCAGCAGCATCGACCCGTTGAGGTGCAGCGGCACCCCGAACACCCGGCCGACGGTGAATCCGGCGGACCGCTGTGGCCGCCGCCGCGGCCGGGTCGTCTGCTGCTCCATCGCCCCGATGCTACGTACCCACCGCCGACGCCCACCGTTCGGAGCGGCGGAACGGGCTTGTCGGACCGGTGGCCTAACCTTCCGGGCATGACGGCGGAACCGGTGATCGACCAGCAGCAGGCGCGGGCCACGGCGGGGATGCCGACCACGGCGGAGGTGCCGGCCACGGTCCGGGCGTCGCTGTCGCCGTCACGGGCGGCCGACTTCAAGACCTGCCCGCTGCTCTACCGGTTCCGCAGCATCGACCGGCTGCCCGAACGGCCCAGCGTGGAGCAGGCCCGGGGCACGCTGGTGCACGCGGTGCTGGAGCGGCTGTTCGACCTGCCGGCGGCCGCGCGCACCCCGGAGGCGGCCGGCGACCTGGTGGGCCCGCAGTGGGACCGGCTGGTCACCGAGCAGCCGGAGCTGGCCGGCCTGTTCGACGCCGGCGATCCGGCCGGCACGGCCGAGTTCCTGCGCGCGGCGTCGGGGCTGCTGGAGGGCTACTTCGCGGTGGAGGACCCGCGCCGGCTGGAGCCGGCCGAGCGGGAGGCGCTGATCTCCGCGGTGGTCGACGACCAGCTGCTGATCCGGGGCTACCTCGACCGGCTGGACGTGGCCCCGGACGGGGCGCTGCGGGTGGTCGACTACAAGACCGGCGGTGCCCCCCGGGAGGCGTTCGAGGCCCGGGCGCTGTTCCAGCTCAAGTTCTACGCGCTGGTGCTGTGGCGCACCCGCGGCGTGGTGCCCCGGGTGCTGCGGCTGCTCTACCTCAAGGACGCCGAGGTCTGCGACTACGCCCCCGACGCCGACGAGCTGCTGCGCTTCGAGCGGACCGTGGTGGCGCTGTGGCAGGCGATCGAGGCGGCCACCGCCCGGCAGGACTTCCGGCCCCGCCCGAGCCGGCTCTGCGACTGGTGCAACCACCAGGCGCTGTGCCCGAGCTTCGGCGGCACCCCGCCGCCGTTCCCGGCCGCCGCCGGCAGCGCGGACCCGCTGGTCGACGCCCGGTCCCGGCCCGCCCCGCCCGGGGCGGACGAGTGAGCCTCCTCCCTGAGGAGGAGACGGGGTTCGTCGCCGGCGACGATCGATCGCGCGGGGCGGCGGCTAGCGTTCCGGTATGACCGGAGGGCCGAGGGCGTTGCTGCGCCGCCACCCGCTCGCCGCCGACGCGCTGTCCGCCGTCGCCGTGGTGCTGGTGGACGTCGTGTTCGTCCTGCTCTCCCCGCAGGAGTTCCAGCTCGGCCCGTTGCCCGTCGCGGTCGCCTGGAGTGTGCTGTGCGCCGCTCCGGTGGCGCTGCGCCGGGTCGCCCCGTGGCCGGCGGTCGTCTTCGCCGTGGCCACCCTCGCCCTGCCGGCGCTGCTCGGGCCCGCCCCCACCGCGCAGAGCCTCACCTTCGTGGTGCTCACCTACACGATGGCGGCGCACCGGCCGGTGCGGACCGCCGCGGCGGCCACGGTCGTGCTGTGGCTGCCGGTGGCGGCGGTCAACGTCCTCACCCCCGCCGACGACGCGATGCTCGGGGTCGGCCCGGCGTACCTGGTGCTCAACAACCTGCTCACCGCCGTGGTGGCGTACGCGGTGGGGCGGGCGGTGCATGCCCGGCGCACCTCGACGGAGGCCCTGCGGGAGCGGGCCCTCTCCGCCGAGCAGAACCAGCGGTCCCTGGCCGAGCAGGCCGTCGCCGACGAGCGGCGTCGCATCGCCCGGGAGTTGCACGACGTGGTGGCGCACCACGTGAGCGTGATGGGCGTGTTGGCCACCGGCGCCCGGCGGGTGCTGCACCGGGACCCGGACGCCGCCGACGAGGCGATCGCCACGATCGAGGACACCAGCCGGGCGACCCTGCGGGAGATGCGCCGGCTGCTCGACGTGCTGCGCACCGACGCCGAACCGGCCGCCGACCTGGCCCCGCAGCCCGGCCTGGCCGGCATCGAGGCCCTGGTGGAGCAGGTGCGCGAGGCCGGCCTGCCGGTGACGCTGCGCACCGAGGGCACTCCCGGGCCCCTGGAGGAGGGGGTGGCGCTGACCGTCTACCGGATCGTGCAGGAGGCGCTGACCAACGCACTCAAGCATGCCGGGGACGCCACCGCAGTGGTCCGGCTGACCTTCGGCGCGGCGTTCCTGGCCGTCGAGGTGACCGACACCGGCCGAGGTCCGGGGCCGGCCCCGGACCGGATCGGACACGGCATGGTGGGCATGCGGGAGCGGGTCGGCCTCTACGGCGGGACGCTGCGCACCGGGGCCCGCCCGGGCGGCGGCTACCGGGTGTACGCGAGGATTCCCGTGGAACGGTTCGGGGCGGTGCCGGCGTGACCGCGGCCCGTGCCACGATCAGCGGGCCCGCGACGGGCCCGGCGCGACGGGAGGACAGGCGATGAGCGACGGCGTGACGGCGGCGCGTCCGGTGCGGATCCTGCTCGCCGACGACCAGCCGCTGCTGCGCACCGGCTTCCGGATGGTGCTGGGCATCGAGGACGACCTGGACATCGTTGCCGAGGCCGGCGACGGCCTGGAAGCGGTGGAGCTGTCCCGCCGGCTGCTGCCCGACGTGGTGCTGATGGACATCCGGATGCCCCGGATGGACGGGGTCGCCGCGACCCGGGCCATCGTCGACGCCCGGTTGCCGGTGCGGGTGCTGATCCTGACCACGTTCGACCTCGACGAGTACGTGGTGGGGGCGCTGCGCGCCGGGGCCAGCGGGTTCCTCGCCAAGGACGTGCCGGCGGAGGACCTGGTGACGGCTATCCGCACGGTCGCCGCCGGGGAGGCGGTGGTGGCGCCGCGGATCCTCAAGCGGCTGCTGGACCGCTTCGCGGACGTGCTGCCCGATCCGGCCGCCGCCCCGCCGAAGGCGCTCAACGCCCTCACCGAGCGCGAGCGGGAGGTCCTCGTGCAGGTGGCCCGGGGGCTGTCCAACGCGGAGATCGCCCGGGCGTTGTCGGTCAGCGAGACCACCATCAAGACGCACGTCGGGCACGTGCTGACCAAGCTGGGGCTGCGCGACCGGGTGCAGGCCGTGGTGCTGGCGTACGAGTCGGGTCTGGTGCGCCCCCGGGCGTAGCCGTTGGCCGCGCCGGGCACGCCGGCACGCGTACCGAGGTGTTGTGATCGTCACCTACCGCGACCGACGGTGAGCTGGTGGGGTTTGACCCTGAGTGTTGCCAGGTTCTGGCGTCCGGGTCCGGGGAACGCCGCCCAACGTGGTCGGAAACGGTCAGGGTGAACCCTGAGTCGCCCTCCGGGCCGACCCGCAGCGGGAAATCCGCCATCGCTCCCTCCGGAGTCGGACGGATCGGCGGCACCGGTCGCCGAGGATGGGGACATGCCGCACCGACCAGCGGGGGCGGTGCGGAAGCAGCCAGACGGAAGAGGTAGATGACGTGACCGCCACGGTAGGCCGCCAGGCGCGGGCCGCAGCCCGGGCAAGCGACGTGTGGAAGGTGTACGGCAGCGGCGAGGCGCGGGTCGCCGCGCTGCGGGGGGTGAGCGCCGAGTTCGAGCGAGGCCGGTTCACCGCGATCATGGGCCCGTCCGGGTCGGGGAAGTCGACGCTGATGCACTGCCTGGCCGGCCTGGACTCGGTCACCCGGGGCACGGTGTCGATCGGCGAGACCACGGTGACCGGCCTCGGCGACGCCGGGCTGACGAAGCTGCGCCGGGACAAGGTGGGCTTCATCTTCCAGCAGTTCAACCTGCTGCCCACGCTGACGGCGAAGGAGAACATCCTGCTGCCGATGTCGATCGCCGGCCGCCGGCCGGACCCGGCCTGGTACGACACCGTGATCGACACGGTCGGGCTGCGCGACCGGCTCGACCACCGCCCGGCGCAGCTCTCCGGTGGTCAGCAGCAGCGGGTGGCGTGCGCCCGGGCGCTGGTGGCCCGCCCCGAGGTGATCTTCGCCGACGAGCCGACCGGCAACCTCGACTCCCGCTCCGGCGCGGAGGTGCTGAACTTCCTGCGCAACTCGGTGCGCGAGCACGGCCAGACCATCGTCATGGTGACCCACGACCCGACCGCCGCCGCGTACGCCGACCGGGTGGTGTTCCTCGCCGACGGGGAGATCGTCTCGGAGCTGATCGAGCCGACCGCCGACACGGTGCTGGACACCATGAAGAAGCTGGACGTCCCCACCGCCACCGAGGTGGGAAACTGATGTTCCGGGCCACCCTCAAGAGCCTGCTGGCGCGCAAGGTGCGGCTGATCCTCTCCGGCCTGGCCGTGGTGCTCGGCGTCATGTTCGTCTCCGGCGCGTTCGTGCTCACCGACACCCTCGGCCGGTCCTTCGACGCGGTCTTCGCCGACGCGTACGCCGGCATCGACGTCAACGTCGCCGCCAAGCCGAAGATCGCGGTGGGCGAGGCGGAGGGCGAACAGGTCTCCCCCGCGTTCCCGGCCGACGTGGTGGGCCGGGTCCGGGCGGTGCCCGGCGTGGCCGAGGCCACCGGCGTGGTCAGCGCCGACGGCGCGCGGCTGATCGGCAGCAACGGCAAGGTGGTCACCTCGTTCGGGCCGCCCCAGCTCGGGCAGAACTGGATCGGCGAGAGCGACCTGGTGAAGCTGCGGGAGGGGCGCGCGCCGCAGGCCGACGACGAGATCGTGGTCAACGCGGCCCTCGCGACGGCCGCCAAGGTCAAGGTGGGCGACCGGGTCGGCGCGCTGACCGCGTTCGAGTCCAAGCGCCGCGACTTCACCCTGGTCGGCGTGTTCGGCTACAGCGGCGGGCGGGACTCCGTCGGCGGGGCGAACGAGATCGCGTTCACCACCCCGGCCGCGCAGCGGCTGATGCTCGGCAAGCCCGACACGTTCAACAGCGTGACGGTGCAAGCCGCCGGCGGGGTGACCCCGGAGGCGCTGCGCGACGACCTGACCCGGGCGCTCGGCACCGGCTACGAGGTCAAGACCGGCGAGCAGCTCTCCGCCGACGCCGCGGCCAGCCTCAAGGAGGGGCTGTCCTTCTTCAACAAGGTGCTGCTCGGCTTCGCCGCGGTGGCGCTGCTGGTCGGCACGTTCCTGATCCTCAACACGTTCTCGATCATCGTGGCGCAGCGGACCCGGGAGCTTGCCCTGATGCGGGCCATCGGGGCCAGCGGGCGGCAGATCATCGGCTCGGTGGTGCTGGAGGCCCTCGCGGTCGGGCTGATCGCCTCGGTCCTCGGCCTCGGCGCGGGCATCGGGGTGGGAGCGCTGCTGGCCTGGGCGTTCAGCACGTTCGCCGGCGGGCTGACCCTGGCCGGGCTGGGCGTGCCGCCGGCCGCCGTGATCAGCGCCTTCGCGGTCGGCATGCTGATCACCGTGGTGGCGGCGCTGCTGCCGGCGCTGCGGGCCGCCCGCATTCCGCCGATCGCGGCGATGCAGGACGTGGCCACCCCGGACCGGCCGCTGACCAAGATCACGGTCTCCGGAGCGGTGGTCACCGCCGTCGGCGGCACGCTGCTGGCGGTGGGGCTGACCGGCAACGCCGGCGGCACCACGCTGCCGGTGATCCTGGCCGGGGTGCTGTTCACGTTCATCGGGGTGGCGCTGCTGACCCCGCTGCTCAGCCGGCCGGTGGTGTACCTGCTCGGCGGGCTGTTCGCCTGGTCGGTGCCGGGCCGGCTGGGCCGGCTCAACTCGGGGCGCAACCCGCGCCGAACGGCCATCACCGCCGCCGCCCTGATGGTCGGCATCGCCCTGGTCACCGGGGTGACGGTGATCCTCGACTCGGCCAAGTCCAGCATCGCCGGCGCGGCGGAGAGCACCGTCGACGCGCAGCTGGTGATCGCCGGGGCGCAGACCGGGCCCCGGCCGCCGACGTTCGACCCGGCGGTGGTCGACCGGGCGGCGGCGGTGCCGGGGGTGCACGCGGTGGTGGGCGTCTACAACGACAACGCGGTCGTCGACGGCGACCGGACGTACGTGGTGGCGCTGACCGACCTGGCCGCGATGGGGCAGATCTACCACACCACCGCGCAGGCGGGCACGATCGCCACGCTACGGCCGGACCAGGTGGCGCTGAGCGTCTCCGGCGCGAAGGAGTTGGGCAAGTCGGTGGGTGACCGGCTGACCGCCCAGTTCGTCCGGGGCGAGGGCCCGCACGCGTACACGGTGACGGCGGTCCTGCCCGACGACCGGGCCATCGGGTCGATCATGCTGCCGAAGGAGGCGGGGGCGGAGTTCACCAGCCCGCAGCCGTTCACGGCGCTGGTGCAGCTCACCCCGGGCACGGCCGTGTCCCAGGTGCAGCCGCAGTTGGAGGCGCTGGTCGCGGACAGCCCCGAGGTGTCGGTGGCCGACCGGGCCAGCTTCATCGAGCAGCAGACCAGCGGCTTCGACACGCTGCTCACGATGATCCAGATCCTGCTGGCGCTGGCCATCGTGATCGCCGTGCTGGGTATCATCAACACCCTGGCCCTGTCGGTGCTGGAACGGACCCGGGAGCTGGGCCTGCTGCGGGCGATCGGGCTGCGCCGGGCGCAGACCATGCGGATGATCACCGTGGAGGCGGTGGTGATCTCCGTCTTCGGCGCGCTGCTCGGCGTCGTCGTCGGCACCGGCCTCGGCGCGGCGGTGGTCCGGGCGCTCCAGGACGAGGGGATCACCGACCTGGTGCTGCCCTGGTCCCAGATCGGGATCTTCCTCGGCCTGGCCGCGCTGATCGGGGTGGTCGCGGCGGCGCTGCCGGCGATCCGCGCCGCCCGGATCAACATCCTGGGAGCGATCGCCCACGACTGAGCCGCGGGTGCCCCTGCCACCTCGAAAGGTGGTAGGGGCACCTCGCCGTCGGCGGGGCCGGCCCACCGGTCCTCGCCGCCCCCTTGACCCCCGGCCCCGGTCCTGACCCCGGCCGGCAGGTCAGGCCGGCGGTTCGCCGAGCAGGGCGGCCAGCAGCTCCAGGTCCGCCCCGGTCAGGCTTTCCAACTGGTGTACGCCGTCGGCCGGCGCGATCGGCACCTCCGCCGGCACGGCCAGCACCGCCGCGCCGGCGGCCAGGGCGCTGGCCACCCCGGTCGGGGAGTCCTCGATCGCCACACACCGGGCGATCGGCACGCCGAGCAGCCGGGCGGCGGTCAGGTACGGCTCCGGGTGCGGCTTGGTCGCATCCACCTCGTCGCCGCAGACCACCACGTCGAAGCTGTCCCGCCCCAGGGTGTCCAGCGCCACCTCCACCAAGGGCCGGGTGCTGGAGGTGACCAGGGCGGTCGGAACGCCCGCCGCGCGGACCGCGCCCAGCAGCGCCAGCGCGCCGGGCCGCCAGCGCAGCCCGGTGCGGAACAGCTCCAGGATCCGCACGTCGATCCACGCCCCGCTGACCAGCGGGTCGCGGTGCGGCTGACCGAGGTCCTCGTGCAGGATGCGCATCGAGTCGGCCATGTTGGTGCCGACCATCGATCTGCGGGCGGCGGCGGACAGGACGCCCCCGTACTCGGCCGCCAGCTCACGCAGCGCGACGTCCCACAGCTTCTCACTGTCGACCAGGGTGCCGTCCATGTCGAAGAGCACGGCGGCGGGATGGTGGCTGCTCAGCGGGTCCTCCAGTGGTCGCACGTTTCACGCGATCCTCTCAGCCGGCCCGGCCCTGCGACGCCGGACCCGCTCGGGGGTGACCTCGGCGACCCTTCCGGGGGGCAGTCAGCCCAGTTTGCAGGCCGACAGGCCGGACTCGTACCCGCGGAAGAAGGAGTCGGTGCGCTGCTCGGCGGTGCCGTGCGCGCCCTCGGCGAACCATGGCTGGTCGGGGTCGTCGCCGACGGCGAGCAGCCCCTCCCGGAACTCCTCCAGGTCGCCCTCCTCCAGCGTCAGCTGCTCAGCCCGGATCGAGCCGCCGACGTACGCCCCGGCCATGCAGTCGGCCTGCAACTCCTGCTGGATGGTGAATTCGTAGCGGATGCCCAGGCGTACCTGCACGCCGTGGGCGTACTCGTGGCCGAGCAGGTAGTACAGGAACGCGTCGCCGACCTGCCGGAACGCCGAGACCGACCAGTTGACGTCGTAGGCGATGAAGTCGCCCGCCGAGCAGTACACGGCGTTGTTGCGCGGCAGCGCCTGCCCGCCGCAGGACACCTCGCCCTCCCGCTGGTACGCCACCACCCGCCGGATCGGCTCGAACCGCCGGCCGGACTCCCGGAACTGTGCGGTCCAGTACACCTCGGCCTTGTCCACCGCGGCGGCGAGGTCCTCCTTGAACTCGGCGACGCTGGTGGTGCCGTCGGCGCGGGTGCGCTCCGCACCCGGTGCCGCGGACTGTCGGGGCCGCTCCGGGCCGGGCTGCTGCGGCGCACCCTCGTCCACCCCGCCGACCACGCAGCCGCCGGCCAGCACCAGCGCGACCAACAGACCTGCCAGCGGCCCTCGCGGCCGACGTCCCGCGCGTGCTGTCACAGCGCCTCCCCGGTTCGCCCTCGCCGGTGCAGTACCCCGGTCCCACTTCGATCATGCCGCCGGTGAGGGCCCCCGGTGACCCTCCGATCGGCTCGCGTCGTCGCCACCCCGCCCGGGCTCGCCGTCGTCGCGCGGGCGGGGCGACACGCGGTCCGGGGCGCGGCCGGCGGGATCGGGCAGCCGCGCCCGGCCGCGTCAGGGGCTGGCGGCGAGGAAGACGAACGCGGCCAGCAGGACCAGGTGCACGCCACCCTGGAGCAAGGTGGCCCGGCCCGGCACCACGGTCAGCACACCGGTGACGACGGTCAACGCCAGCAGAGCCAACTGGGTGCCGCCCAGCCCGAGCATCAGCGGCCCGTCGAGCCAGATCGAGGCGATGGCGATCGCCGGGATGGTCAGGCCGATGCTGGCCATGGCCGAGCCGAGGGCCAGATTGAGGCTGATCTGCACCCGATCGCGGCGGGCGGCGCGGGCCGCGGCCAGGGTCTCCGGCGCCAGCACCAGCAGTGCGATGACCACGCCGACGAACGCCTGCGGCAGGTTGGCGGCGGACACCCCGGCCTCGATGGCCGGCGACACCATCTTCGCCAGACCCACCACGGCGATCAGCGCCACCAGCAACAGGGCGAGGCTGACCAGGGCGGCCCGGGGCGGCGGCGGATCGGCGTGCCCGTCCCCGTCGGCGTCGACCACGGACCCGTCGGCGGACACCGGCAGGAAGTAGTCGCGGTGCCGGCCGGTCTGCACCAGCACGAACAGCCCGTACAGGGCCAGCGAGGCCACGGCGGCGAAGGTGAGCTGGGCCGGGGAGAACTCCGGGCCGGGCCGGCTCGTGGTGAAGGTCGGCACCACCAGGCTCAGGGTCGCCAGGGTGGCCACGGTGGCCAGCGCCCCACCGGTGCCCTCGGGGTTGAACACCGCCACCCGGCGGCGCAGCGCACCGAGCAGCAGGGACAGGCCGAGTATGCCGTTGCAGGTGATCATGACAGCGGCGAAGACGGTGTCCCGGGCCAGCGCCTGCGTCTTGTCGCCACCGCTGATCATCAGGGTGACGATGAGGGCCACCTCGATGACCGTGACCGCGACGGCGAGCACCAGCGAACCGAAGGGTTCACCCACCCGGTGGGCGACCACCTCCGCGTGGTGCACGGCCGCCAGCACCGCCCCGGCCAGGAACACCGCCACGATCACCACGACCACCGGGGGTAACTCCCTGCCCCAGGTCAGGGCCAGGACCACGACGGCGAGCAGCGGAACGACGACGGTCCAGTCGGTGACACGGGAACGCAGGAGGGCGGGCATGGCGCCAACCCTGCCAGAAATCGTGATCATCGCCCACCTGAACTACGGCACGCCCCCGCAGGTGGGAAGGGGTCCGACCGCGACGAAACCGGGGGCCACCTCAGTCACGCCCGACGATGCCGACATCGGGAATTCGCCAGAGCACCAGCTCCGTGTCCGGCACCCGCTCGGCGAACCACCCGTCCCGGGCCGCCGCCGAGAGCAGGCCCCGCAGGTCGTCGTCGAACTCCGCAAGCCGCGGCCCGAACAGATGCGGCACCGCGTCCGACCGCGAGTGCACCCACGCCACCACGTCGTCGACCGACCGCCGCACCACCGCCCCGGACGGCACCCGCAACCGCCGCGGGCCGACAAAACCCGCCGCGGCCAGCACCGCATCCTCGCCGCCCGGCGTCCCGTGCGGCAGGAACCCCCGGCCGGCCCGCCGCACCGGGCCCAGATAGCCGCGCACCAGCTCGGCCACTGCCGCGTACGGGGGCGCCGGACAGGGCAGCCCGGTCGTCGACAATGACTCCTTGGCGTCGCTGATGTGCACGAACGCCCCGCCCGGCAGCAGCATCCGGCGCACCGTCGCCGCGACCCGGTCCTGCTCCGTCCAGTGGAAGGACTGCCCGAACACCGCCACCCGGAAGACCCCCAGCCCGGCCGGCAGGTCCTCCGCCCGCGCCCGCACCCACCGGACGTCGTTCACGCCCGCGGCGGCGGTCCGCTGCCGCGCCCGCGCCAGCATCCCGGGGTCCGGGTCGATCCCCACCGTCTCCGCGAACCACCCGGCCAGCGGCAGCGTCACCGTCCCGGGGCCGCAACCCACGTCCAGCAACCGACCCGACCCGTCCAGGCCGAGGGCCTCCGCCAGCGCCGCCACGAAACCCTCCGCGTACGGCAGCCGCCCCCGCTCGTAGTGCACGGCGGCACCCTCGAACAGCGACTCGTCCCAGACCCAGCCCGCCGGCACGCCCCGCCTTCCCCTCGCCCCGACGCGGTCAGCACCGACACTCCGCGAGGCGAACCTGCCCGGCACCGCCGCCGCGTCATCAGCAAATCCTTCCACAGCCCGGTGACCGCCTGAGCCCCCCTGTTCCCAGGGTCGTTGCGTTGTCGCGGGTGCGGTCCCTGGTTGGTCCGGGGACCGGGAGGCATACCTGCCGTGGAGCGGCGCCACGCCGCAGATCCGGCCGGTTCGGCTGTACTCGCGGACGGCAGGGCCCCGAAACAGTCGTGAGGGTCTCCGGCTTGGCAGGCCCCTGGGGATGCGCGCCGCCGACACCATCGGCCCTGCCGGGTCGGCCTGCCCTGCGTTGGCCCCTATGGAGCTGCCCCGTTTGTGCGGTCGTTGAAGTGGGAGCGTGGACGGGGCAGCTCCATAGGAGCGAAGGGCAGGTCCCCGACTGGGTAGGGGGCATTCGTCAGGTCGACGCCCGACTGCCCGGTGTACGGGCAGGGTCATTGCGTTCACGGTGACTCAACCGGCATTGATTACTGAGTAGACCAACGCGAGCGCCCAGCCGACGATGACGCGTGAATACACCATGAGGGTGGCGAGTACCAGCAGTCCCGCAACCGTCACCGCCACCATCACCGAATGGGCAACTGAGATCATGCTTGGGTTTACCTTCGACGCGACGGCACCGGGTGGACCGCATGGGCCAACGCTGCCGGCGGTGCCTCAATAAGTCAACTCATCTGGAGTTGTCCCCAAGAGGGTGCGCTTGAGCTCCGATACACGTGGGCAGTGTCGGGCAGTGGCACCCCTGGTACGCCTCCCACCCTCGTCGAGATCGATGACGAGGGCCCGGATGACACGTTGGTCCGCACACGCTTCACGGTCCGCATCGACACACCACCCTTGGGCGAGTCTCCGGTCACGAGGCTGCACCTCGACAAGAGCGACGGCGTCACTTGGCGTTGAAGTAGTTCGCCTCCGGGTGGTGCACCACGATCGCGTCGGTCGCCTGCTCCGGCATCAGCTGGAACTCCTCCGAGAGCTGCACCCCGATCCGCTCCGCGCCCAGCAGGTCCACGATCTTCGCGCGGTCCTCCAGGTCCGGGCAGGCCGGGTAGCCGAACGCGTACCGGCAGCCCCGGTAGTCGTTGCCCAGCAGGCCCGCCAGGTCCGCCGGGTCGGCGTCGGCCACCGTACGACCGCCCGGCAGCGTCAGCTCGGCCCGGATCCGCCGGTGCCAGTACTCCGCCAGGGCCTCCGTGAGCTGCACCGACAGTCCGTGCACCTCCAGGTAGTCGCGGTACTCGTTGCCGGCGAACATCTTCGCCGTGTACTCGCTGACCGGCTGTCCCACGGTCACCAGTTGCAACGCCACCACGTCGAGCTGGTCGCCCTTGGGCCGGAAGAAGTCAGCCAGGCACAACCGCCGCTCCTGACGCTGCCTCGGGAACGAGAACCGGGCCCGCTCGGTGTGCCCGTTCTCGTCCAGCACCACCAGGTCGTTGCCCTCCGAGTACGCCGGGAAGTACCCGTACACCACCGCCGCCTCAAGGACCTTGTCGGCGGTCAGCCGGTCCAGCCAGTACCGCAGCCGGGGCCGGCCCTCGGTCTCCACCAGTTCCTCGTACGACGGGCCCTTGCCGCCCCGGGCGCCCCGCAGCCCCCACTGCCCCAGGAACGTCGCCCGCTCGTCCAGCAGCGCCGAGTACTCCGCCAGCGGCAGGCCCTTCACCACCCGGGTACCCAGGAACGGCGGGGTCGGCACCTCCGCGTCGCGCGCCACGTCGGAACGCACCGACGCGTCGTCGAGCTCCGGCAGCGCCTCGGTCACCATCGCCCGCTGCCGCTCCCGACGCGCCCGACGCGCCGCCAGGGTCGCCTCCCGCTCCGGGTCCACCACCGGCGCCCCGCCCCGTTTCGCCGTCATCACCCGGTCCATCAGGGACAATCCCTCGAACGCGTCCCGGGCGTAGTGCACCTGGCCCGGGAACAACGCCTGCAGGTCGTCCTCCACGTACGCCCGGGTCAGCGCCGCACCGCCGAGCAGCACCGGCCACCGCTCGGCGACCCCGCGCGTGGCCATCTCGGCCAGGTTCTCCTTCATGATCACCGTGCTCTTCACCAGCAGCCCGGACATCCCGATCGCGTCGGCCCGGTGTTGCTCCGCCGCGTCGAGGATCGCGGTGATCGGCTGCTTGATCCCGATGTTGACGACCTCGTAGCCGTTGTTGGACAGGATGATGTCGACCAGGTTCTTGCCGATGTCGTGCACGTCGCCCTTGACCGTGGCCAGCACGATCCGGCCCTTGCCGCCGTCGTCGGCCTTCTCCATGTGCGGCTCCAGGTACGCCACCGCGGTCTTCATCACCTCGGCCGACTGGAGCACGAACGGCAGCTGCATCTGGCCCGAGCCGAACAGCTCGCCGACCACCTTCATCCCGTCCAGCAACAGGTCGTTGATGATCGACAACGGGGACCGGCCCTCGGCCATCGCCGTGTCGAGGTCGGCCTCCAGACCGTTGCGCTCGCCGTCGATGATCCGCCGCTTGAGCCGCTCCTCCAGCGGCAGCGCCGCCAGTTCCTCCGCCCGGGTGGCCCGTGCCGAGGAGGCGTCCACCCCCTCGAAGATCTCGATGAAGCGATGAACCGGGTCGTGCCCCTCCCGGCGCCGGTCGTAGATCAGGTCCAGCGCGATCTCGCGCTGCTCGTCCGCGATCTTCGACATCGGCAGGATCTTGCTGGCATGCACGATCGCCGAGGTCAACCCGGCCTGCACGCACTCGTTCAGGAACACGGAGTTGAGCACCTGCCGGGCCGCCGGGTTCAGCCCGAACGACACGTTGGAGATGCCCAGGGTGAAGTTCACCCCCGGCCAGCGGCGGGCGATCTCCCGGATCGCCTCGATGGTCTCAATGCCGTCGCGCCGGGTCTCCTCCTGGCCGGTGGCGATCGGGAAGGTCAGCGCGTCGATCAGGATGTCGGCCCGGCGCAGCCCCCACCGCCCGGTCAGGTCCTCGATCAGCCGCCCCGCGACCCGCACCTTCCACTCGGCGGTGCGGGCCTGCCCCTCCTCGTCGATGAGCAGCGCCACCACCGCCGCGCCGTGCTCGGCGATGATCGGCATCACCCGGGCGTATCGGGAGCCCGGCCCGTCGCCGTCCTCGAAGTTGACCGAGTTGACCACGCACCGGCCGCCGAGCATCTCCAGCCCGGCCTCGATCACCTGCGGCTCCGTCGAGTCGAGCATGATCGGCAGCGTGGACGCGGTCGCGAACCGGCCGGCCAGCTCCCGCATGTCCACCGTGCCGTCGCGGCCCACGTAGTCCACGCACAGGTCGAGCAGGTGCGAACCGTCCCGGGCCTGGCTGCGGGCGATCTCCACGCACGCCTGCCAGTCGGCGGCGAGCATCGCCTCCCGGAACGCCTTCGACCCGTTGGCGTTGGTCCGCTCCCCCACCATCAGCACGCTGGCGTCCTGGGCGAACGGCACGTGGTGGTAGATCGAGGAGACGCCGGCGTCGGCCTGCGGTCGACGCGGACCCGGCCGCATGCCGTGCAGCCGCTCGGCGACCACCCGGATGTGCTCCGGGGTCGTTCCGCAGCAGCCGCCGATCAGCGAGACACCGTACTCGGCGACGAACCGCTCCAGCGCGTCGGCCAGCTCCACCGGGGTCAGCGGGTAGACCGCCCCGTCGGCGGTGAGCTGCGGCAGCCCGGCGTTCGGCATCACCGACAGCGGAACCCGGGCGTGCTGGGACAGGTAGCGCAGGTGCTCACTCATCTCCGCCGGCCCGGTCGCGCAGTTCAACCCGATCAGGTCGATGCCCAGCGGCTCCAGCGCGGTCAGCGCCGCGCCGATCTCACTGCCCAGCAGCATCGTGCCGGTGGTCTCCACCGTGACGTGGCAGATCAGCGGCACCGTCCGCCCGGCCGCGGCCATCGCCCGACGCGACCCGACCACCACCGCCTTAACCTGGAGCAGGTCCTGGCAGGTCTCCACGATCAGTGCGTCCGCGCCGCCCGCGATCAGCCCGGCCGCGTTCTCCTGGTACGCGTCGCGCAGCGTCGCGTACGCGGTGTGCCCGAGGGTGGGCAGCTTGGTGCCCGGGCCGATCGAGCCGAGCACGAACCGGGGCCGGTCCGGGGTGCTCCACGCGTCGGCGGCCTCCCGGGCGATCCGCGCGCCGGCCTCGGCCAGCTCCCAGATCCGGTGCGAGATGTCGTACTCGCCCAGGTTGCTCAGGTTGGCGCCGAAGGTGTTCGTCTCGACGCAGTCCGCCCCGGCAGCCAGGTAGGCCTCGTGCACCCCCCGGACCACGTCCGGGCGGGTCACGTTGAGGATCTCGTTGCAGCCCTCGTGGCCCTCGAAGTCGTCCAGGGTCAGGTCGGCCGCTTGGAGCATCGTCCCCATCGCGCCGTCGGCGACGAGGATCCGGTCTGACAGCACATCCAGCAACGAAGTCCGCACGGACTCAGGGTAATGCGAGGACTCGTATATGGGTTGCCGCCCGCTCGCGCTCCCACATTGTGTCGGCCGGATCACTTTGGGCGGCGGTACGGGAAGCACCCGCCTCGTACCGACCCGGCTCGGCTCGGGCGGGACGCGGGCCGGCCGCTCGGCGGCCGGAACGGCGCGGCCGACGGGCCGCATCCCGCGCCGACACGTAGGCTGACAGACGTGAAGGACAACAGGGACGCCACCGTGCACGGCGGGCGGGCGACAGGGCCGTCGCCCGTGGCCGCCCCCGACGAGCAGGGTGAGGTGACGGCGTGACCGAGTTCGACGGACTGCCGGTACTGCGGTCCCCCGTGGCCATCGCCGCCTTCGAGGGCTGGAACGACGCCGCCGACGCGTCGACCGCCGCGGTCGAGCACCTGGAGCAGGTCTGGGAGTCGCGGCAGATCACCGAACTGGACCCGGAGGACTTCTACGACTTCCAGGTCAGCCGGCCGACGGTCACGATGGCCGACGGCGAGACCCGTCGCGTCGAGTGGCCCACCACCCGGTTCATGGTGGCCAGCCCCGAGGGCACCGAACGGGACGTGGTGCTGATCCGGGGCATCGAGCCGAGCATGCGCTGGCGCACGTTCTGCGAGCAGGTGCTGGAGATCTGCCACAGCCTTGAGGTCGAACGGGTGGTGCTGCTCGGCGCGCTGCTGGCCGACGTGCCGTACACCCGGCCGCTGCCGATCAGCGGCAGCGCCTCGGACGCGGAGGCCGCCCGGCGCTACCAGCTCACCCCCACCCGCTACGACGGCCCGACCGGGATCGTCGGCGTGTTGCAGGACGCCTGCACCCGGGCCGAGGTGGACGCGGTCTCGTTCTGGGTGCACGTGCCGCACTACGCCAACAACCCGCCCTGCCCGAAGGCCACCCTGGCCCTGCTGCACCGGGTCGAGGAGGTGCTCGACCTGCCGGTGCCGATGGCCGACCTGGCCGAGGAGGCCGCCGAGTGGGAGCAGCGGGTGCGCGGCGCCGCCGAGCAGGACGCCGAGCTCGGCGAGTACGTCCGCGAGCTGGAGGAACGCGTCGGCGACGCGGGCATAACCCCGCTGACCGGTGACGAGATCGCCCAGGAGTTCGAGAAGTACCTGCGCCGGCGAGGCGGCTCGGCCGGCCCCACCGCCGGCTCCTGGTAGCCGCCCCACCCGCACGTCGAGGGCCTCGGATCGCCACGATCCGGGGCCCTCGCGCGTGTCCGGGGTGGCGAGGTCACGTCCCGTACGGCATCCTAGGAACCTAGCTGTCATTTCGAGGAGGCGGGCATGCAGATCAACCCCGGCGCGGCCGAGTTCCCGCACCGGCAGATCGCCGCGCAGCTCAAGGCCCAGGTGCGCCGCGGCGACTGGGCCCCGGGCGAGCGGCTGCCGTCCATCCCGGCCATCGCCGAGATGTTCGGCGTCGCCAAGCAGACCGTGCAGCGCGCCGTCGACCAGCTGCGGGTCGAGGGCATCCTGATCACCAAGCCCGGCTCCGGTACGTACGTCCGGGGCACCCGGCGCCGGCTCAACCGCCTCGCCCGGGGCCGCTACGGCGGCTTCCGCGGCTACCACACCGACCTGGCCGCCCGGTACCGCCAGCAGCTCGTCTCGGTCGGCCGGACGCCCGCCCCGCCCGAGGTGGCCGACGCGTTCGGCGTCGCCGACGGCACCGAACTGCTGTGCCGCCGGCACCTGGTCCGCACCGAGGACTCCCCCGTCGAGGTGGGCGCCTCCTGGTTCCTGCCGGCGGACACCGCCGGCACCTCCCTTGAGCGGGGCGAGGCGTTCGGCCGCCCCCTCTACCAGGAGGCGGAGGAGGCCACCGGCCGGCGGTACGTCACCGCCACCGACACCATCACCGCCCGCCAGCCCAGCCGGGAGGAGTCGGAGACGCTCCAGATCCGCCCCGACACCCCGGTGCTGCACCTGCTGCACGTCGCCTACGACGACCGGCGCAAGCCCATCGAGGTCGCCCAGGCCACCTGGCCGGGACCGATGACCACGCTCACCGAGGAGTACCGGATCCCCGCCCCCACGCCGGATCCCGACCCGGACCCCGGTCTCGTCCTGGGCTGATCCCTCGAGGGGCGGGTCAGTCAGAGGCGGAGGCCCAGGAGGGCGTCGAGGGTGTCGGCGAACAGGGGCGGGGCGGCCCGATCCGCGCCCTCACCGGCGAGGGTCCGCTCGGCCCAGGCGTCGGCGACCGCGATCGCGCCGGGGGTGTCGAGGTCGTCGGCGAGCCGGTCACGTACCGCGGCCAGCAGCTCGACCCCGGACGGGCCGGCGGTGGCGGCGGCGGCCCGGCGCCACCGGGCCAGGCGCTCGTGGGCGGCGGTGAGCACGTCGTCGGTCCAGGTACGGTCGGCGCGGTAGTGCTCGACCATCAGCCCGAGCCGGACCGCCACCGGGTCCACCCGGTCGGAACGCAGCCGGGAGACGAAGACCAGGTTCCCCTTGGACTTCGACATCTTCTCGCCGTTCAGGCCGATCATGCCGGCGTGCACGTAGTGGGTGGCGAACGGCGACCGCCCGGTCAGCCGCTCCGCGTGCGCGGCGGAACACTCGTGGTGCGGGAAGATCAGGTCGTTCCCGCCGCCCTGCACGTCGATGGTCTCGCCCAACAGGTTCAGGGCGATCACCGCGCACTCGATGTGCCAACCCGGCCGGCCCGGGCCGAGTTCGCCGCCGGGCCAGGACGGCTCGCCCTCGCGAGCCCCCCGCCACAACAGCGGGTCCAGCGGGTCCCGCTTGCCCGCCCGGCCCGGATCGCCACCGCGCTCGGGGAAGATCTCCAGCATCTCGGCGCGGGACAGGTTCGACTCGTAGCCGAACGCCGGGACGGCGGTGATGTCGAAGTAGACGTCGCCGGTGCCGTCGTCGAGCCGGTACGCGGCACCGTCCTTGAGCAGCACGAGGACCTTGTCGGCGATGTCCGGGATCGACTCCACCGCGCCGACGTAGTGCGCCGGCGGAATGATCCGCAGCGCCTCCATGTCCTCCCGGAACAGCGCGGTCTCCCGCATCGCCAGGACCTTCCAGTCCTCGCCGTCGCGCTCGGCCCGCTCCAGCAGCGGGTCGTCGATGTCGGTGACGTTCTGCACGTACCGCACCGTCAGGCCGGAGTCCCGCCACACGCGCTGTACCAGATCGAAGGTGATCATGGTGGCGGCGTGGCCGAGATGGGTGGCGTCGTACGGGGTGATGCCGCAGACGTACATGGTGGCGGTGCCGTCGGGCCGACTGGGCTCGACCCCACGCCGCGCCGAGTCGAACAACTTCAGCGGGCCACCTCTGCCGGGCAGCCGTGGCACCTCATGCCCCACCCAAGACTCCATGCCCGTCAGCCTAACGAGCCACCCGGCGCACCGAAGCCGCCCCACGGGTGATCAACACGACAACCTCTCGCGTCGGAACGGCTTGCCGGCCCACCGTCACATGGGTGGCCAGGGCATCGCCGGCCAGTCCTCCGGCGGCTGCGGAAAGCGGCCGGTGTCACGCAGCCGACCCACCCGCGCGGCGACCTCCTCGACCTCGCGGATCGTCAGGTGCTCGCCGAGTTCCTCGCCGAGCGCGCCGGAGAGCTGGCCGGAGAGGTCGGCGAGCATCTCCAGCGCGTCCGGCGGCAACTCCCGACCGGCCCAGCCCCACAGCACGGTGCGCAGCTTCTCCTCGACGTGGAAGCTCACCCCGTGGTCGACGCCGTAGATCCGGTCGTCCGGGCCGATCAGCACGTGACCGCCCTTGCGGTCGGCATTGTTGATCAGCGCGTCGAGCACGGCCAGCCGGGCCAGGCGCGGGTCGTCGGCGTGCGCCAGGGCGTACGGGGTGCCGTCGTCGTCCCGGGCCGCCGCGATCGGGAGCCAGCGCGGCGGCACCGTGTCGGCGGGCACGAACCCGACCAGCGGCTCGGCGTCGGACGGCTCGTCGATCCACAGCTGACAGGAACCCGGGCCGAACGGGCCGTCCCGCAGCACCGTCGGCGGCACCAGGTCCCAGCCGCTGGCCCGGGAGACCAGGTATGCCGAGACCTCCCGCCCGGCGAGGGTGCCGTCGGGGAAGTCCCACAGCGGTCGCTCGCCCCGCACCGGCTTGTAGACGCAGCGGGCGTTCAGCCCGTCGAGGGTGAGCGCGCCGAGCAGCGTGGCGTTCGACGCGTCGACCAGCCGACCTTCGATGGTCAGCTCACCGTCGCGCAGCAACCGCAGCGTCGCCGCGCCGTCCTGGCAAGGTTGGAGTTCGGACGACGTCACCGGCGATAACCGTTGTGCCGCGGGCACAGGTGCCCGGCGGGGTCCAGCGGCTGCCCGCAGAGCGGACAGGGCGGGCGACCGGCGTTGACCACCCGGCGGGCCCGCTCGATGAACTGACGGGTCGCCTCGGGGGTCAACCGGACCCGCAGCCGGTCGAGGGTCTCGTCCGGCTCCTCGTCGTCGGCGTCCTCGTCGTCGTCCTCGGCGCCGCCGGTTTCGACCTCGGCCTCACCCTCACCGGTGGCGATCGCCTCGATCACCACCGTGGCGGTGTCGACGTCGAAGGCCAGCCCGAGGGTGCCGACCCGGAACTCCTCGTCGACCGGCGTGTCCAGCGGGTCGTTGTCGCCCACGGAGACCGTCGGCTCGGGCAACTGCACACCGAAGCGCCGCTGCGCCTCGGTCAGCAGCTCCTCCAGCTTCTCGGCGAGCAGCGACATCTGGACCTTCTCCAGCGCGACGCTGACCAGCCGACCACCGCCCCGCGCCTGCAGGAAGAACGTGCGCTCCCCGGGCGCCCCGACCGTCCCGGCGACGAACCGCTCCGGCGGCTCGAAGGCGTGCACCTGGTGGCTCATACCCACGACCCTATCCGGCCCGCCACGGCGTCGCGCACCCCACCGACCGCGAATCGCGCACGCGCGTACCCGTGGGGCCCGACCCGGCCCGACCCGGCCCGGCGGGGCCCGGCGGGGCCCGGCGCGCGCCGCACCGCACGGCCCGGACGCGCCCACCCGGCACGGGCCCGACGCGCGCCTCAGCGCACGGCCCCGGCGCCTCCGCCCACGGCGGCGTCGGAGTCCGTCGGCCTCGTCGCCCGCCGCCGGCGCTTGTGCGGCGGCGGCGGCACCAGCGCGGCCAGATCACCGCCGGTGTCGTTGAGCCGCACCAGGAACGGCCGCAGCGGCGTGTAGCGGATCGCCGTCACCGACGCCGGGTCGGCGACGATGCGCTGGAAGAGATCCAGGTGTACGCCCAGCGCGTCCGCCACGATGGCCTTGATCACATCGCCGTGGCTGCAGGCCAGCCAGACCGCCTCGGGGCCGTGTTCGGCGGTGATCCGCGCGTCCCGGGTACGCACCGCCGCGACCGCCCGCGCCGCCATCGCGGCCATCGACTCCCCCTCGGGGAAGACTGCGGCGCTCGGGTGCTGCTGGACCACCGGCCAGAGCGGCTCCTTGGCCAGCTTCTTCAACGGCTGCCCCTCCCAGCTGCCGTACCCGCACTCGATCAGCCCTTCGTCCACGGTCGGGCTGGCCTGCGGGAGGGCGAGTTCCAGGGTCTGCCGGCAGCGGATCAACGGACTGGTCACCACTGCGGCGAGGGGCAACCCGCGCAGCCGCTCGCCCACCGCCGTGGCCTGGTCCCGCCCGGTGTCGTCCAGCTCGACGGGCTGCCGGCCGGCGAGGCCGCCGTCGGCGTTGGCGGTGGTACGGCCGTGCCGCAGAAGGAGAAGAGTCGCCACGCCACCCACCCTAGGGGGTCCCGCCTGACGCCAACCGCCCACGCCTCCGCCCCACCCCACCCCCCCCCGGGCCCCGGTCGGGCAGGGCGGGGCCGGCGGGGGATGGGGTGGGTCTTGGTCAGGTGGCGGAGATGGTGTTGGTCATGAGCAGGGCGAGGACCAGGGTGCCCAGGGCGACCCGGTACAGCACGAAGACGTACAGGGTGTGGTGGGCGACGTAGCGCAGCAGCCAGGCGATGGCGGCGTAGCCGATGGCGAAGGCGATGAGCGTGGCGACCACCAACTGCGCCCCGCTCGGCGCGGCGGTGCCGGGCGCGGACGGTTCGAACACGTCACCGAGGCTGAACACCCCGGACATCACCACGGCGGGGATGGCCAGCAGGAACGAGTATCGCGCCGCCGTCTCCCGGGTGAGGTTGAGCAACAGGCCGGCGGTGAGCGTGCCGCCCGAGCGGGACACCCCGGGAATCAGCGCCATGGCCTGGGCGAAGCCCATCACGATGCCGTCGCGCATCCGGAAGTTCGCCAGGGTGCGGGTCTGCCGGCCCCAGTACTCGGCGAAGGCCAGCACGAAGGCGAAGACGATCAGGGTGGTGGCGACCAGCCAGAGGTTCCGGCCGGCGGTCTTGATCTGGTCCTTGAACAGGAGGCCGAAGACCCCGATCGGGATGGAGCCGACGATCACGTACCAGCCCATCCGGTAGTCGAGGCTGGTGCGCACCGAGCGGTCGAACAGGCCGACCAGCCAGGTCCGGGTGATCCGCCAGATGTCCTTGGCGAAGTAGATCAGCACGGCCGCCTCGGTGCCGAGCTGGGTGACGGCGGTGAACGAGGCTCCGGCGTCGCGGTCGAAGAAGATCGCCGAGGTGATCCGCAGGTGCCCCGACGAGCTGACCGGCAGGAACTCGGTAAGGCCCTGGACGATGCCCAGGACGATGGCTTCGATCCAGGTCACTCGCCGACTCCGGCCAGGTCCAGCGCCTCGGCGACGGTACGCAGGGTCTGCACGCCGCTGTCCCGGTCGGCCACGAAGAGGGTCAGCGACAGGGTGGTCACGCCGGAGGCCGCGTACTCGCGCAGCCGCTCGGCGATGCGCTCCTTCGGCCCGAGCAGCGAGGTCCGGTCGATGAACTCCATCGGCACCGCCGCGGCGGCGTCGCGCTGCCGCTTGGCCAGGTAGAGGTCCTGCACCTCGCGGGCGGCGTCGCCGTAGCCCATCCGGGTGGCGAGCTGGTTGTAGAAGTTCTGCTGCCGACTGCCCATGCCGCCGACGTAGAGGGCGGCGTAGAAGCGGACCAGCTCGGCGCAGGACGCCACGTCGTCGCCGATGACCACCGGGACCGACGGCACGACGTCGAAGCCGGCCAGCTCCTTGCCGGCCTTCGCCCGGCCGGCCCGCACGGAGGCGAGCTGCTCCTCGGCGAACTCCGGGGCGTAGAAGACGGCCAGCCAGCCGTCGGCGATCTCGCCGGCCAGCTCCAGGTTCTTCGGGCCGACGGCGGCGAGGTAGATCGGGACCTGCTCGCGGGGCGGGTGGAAGCCGAGCCGCAGCGCCTTGCCCGGGCCGTCGGGCAGCGGCAGCGTGTGGAACTCGCCGTCGTACTCGACCGGCTTGCGGGCGATGGCGAGCTTGACGATGTCGACGTACTCCCGGGTGCGGGCGAGGGGCTTGGCGAAGCGCACCCCGTGCCAGCCCTCGGAGACCTGCGGCCCGGAGACGCCCAGGCCGAGCCGGAACCGGCCGCCGGAGAGCGCGTCGATGGTCGCCGCCGTCATGGCGGTCATCGCCGGGGTGCGGGCGGGGATCTGCATCACCGCGCTGCCCACGTCGATCCGTTCGGTCTGCCCGGCGATCCAGGCCAGCATGCTCGGCGAGTCGGAGCCGTAGGCCTCCGCGGCCCACACCACCGAGTAGCCGAGCCGGTCCGCCTCCTGGGCGAGCGCCAGGTGGTCGGCGGGTGTGCTCCACGCCGTCTGGTATCCGAGGCTGAGCCCGAGTCGCACTGGTCCTCCCCCATCCGCAGCACAGGTCGCATCAGGTTACGCAATACCGGCGGCGGAGCCGATCACCGGCTCTCCCCGAACGCGTCCCACCGGGGCGGACCGGACGGACGGATGGGAATCCCGCCGACCGGAGGGGCGAGCAGGAACTTGACGGGAGCGAGGATGTCGGTGACGGCGGGTTGGAAATAAGGTTCACCCATGCAACAGCGACCGCTCGGCCGAAGCGGGCTGGCGGTTTCCCGGCTCGCGCTCGGCACCATGACCTGGGGCCGGGACACCGACGCCGACGACGGGGCCGCCCAGCTGAAGAGCTTCCTCGATGCGGGCGGCAATCTGGTGGACACCGCCGACGTGTACGGCGACGGGGACGCGGAGGCGGTGATCGGGTCCCTGCTGGGCAGCCTGGTCCCCCGCGACGATCTGCTGATCGCGACGAAGGCGGGGCTGCGGCCGGGCAACGACCGGCGCCGGGACACCTCCCGGGGCCACCTGCTGCGCACGCTGGACGCCTCGCTGCGCCGGCTCGGCACGGACCACGTGGACCTGTGGCAGGTGCACGGGTACGACCCGGACACGCCGCTGGAGGAGACCCTGGCCGCACTGGACCACGCGGTGGCCAGCGGCCGGGTCCGCTACGTCGGGGTGTCGAACTTCTCCGGCTGGCAGACCGCGCGGGCGGCGGCGTGGCAGGCGGCGTGGCCGGGGCGGGCCCCGGTGGTGGCCGCCCAGGTCGAGTACTCGCTGCTGGAGCGGGGGGTGGAGCGGGAGGTGCTGCCGGCCTGCGCGGCGCTGGGCCTGGGGACGCTGCCCTGGTCGCCGCTGGGCAGGGGGGTGCTCACCGGCAAGTACCGGCACGGCCGGCCGGCGGACTCGCGGGCCGCCTCGGCGCACTTCGAGCCGTTCGTGGCGACGTACCTGGAGCCGCGCTGCTCCAGCATCGTGGAGGCGGTGGCCACGGCGGCCGGCGGGCTGGGGGTGTCGCCGCTGGAGGTGGCGCTGGCCTGGATCCGGGACCGGCCCGGGGTGACGGCCCCGATCCTCGGCGCCCGGACGGTAGGGCAGCTCCTCGGGGCGCTCAAGGTGGAGCGGATGACCCTGCCCGACGAGATCGTCGTCGCGCTCGACGACGTGTCGGCGGTGCCGGTGGGCTACCCCGAGCGGGACGGCTGACGGGGCCGCCGCACGGGTGGGTACGGAGGCGCCGGTCACCTCGGGAGGGGGTGGCGGACGACCGGCGGGCTGGGCAGCATGGAAGCCATGGACTACGAATACGCGCCGCTGCGGTTGCCCTCGAACGTCGACCGGTTGACCGCCGCGGCGCAGCTGGCGATCCAGGCGGAGTTCTCGGGCTGGGAGCTGGCCCGGGTGCGGCTCTACCGGGACGGCACGCGGCAGGTCGTGCTGCGCCGCCGCCGGGTCGACCAACTCCAGCCGGGCCTGTCGTACTGAGCGCCGGGTCGCCTCCGGGCGACCTCGGTGCGACGCCGCCCTGCTCGGCGCGAGCCGATGCCCGGGCCCGAGACAACCACGGTGCGGCGACGCCGCCCCGGGGCCCGAGCGATGCTCGGGCCCCGAGACAACCACGGTGCGGCCACGGCCTAGTGGCGGTGCCCCGCGTGGTCGTGGTCCTCGTCGTCGAGCTCGAGGAACGGATGCTCGTCGAGGCGGCCCACGAGGCGGTCGTCGGCGGCGGGCTGGAACGGGCCGATCGGGTCGTCGTCGTCGAACGACTCCAGGTCGACCGAGGTGTCGACCTCGCTGACCATGACCACGCCGTCGAGCGGTTCCAGCTCCGGGACGTCCAGCGCGCTGAGTGAGCCGTCGCCGCTCTGCAGCAGCTCCAGCACCGCCTCGCCGACGCCCTCGACGGGTGCCGGCTCGTCGTCCTCGGGGGTGCCCTCGCGGCGGGCCGCCTCGGCGGCCCGGATCAGCGCGGCGACGCTGGGCACCCGGTAGTCACGGCGCTGACGCACCGAGATGACCCGGGGGTGCGGGTCGGCGGCCTCGACGCCCTCGGCGGCGCCGAGGCGCTCATCGGCCTCGTCGGGGTCGATGGACTCCACGTCCCAGGGCGTGACCTCGCCGAACGCGTCGAGCAGTTGCTCGTCGTACGCGAAGGAGGCGTTGTTCAGCGCGACGTACGCCTGCCAGACGTCGTCGTCGTCGACGCGGCCCTGGGCGATCCGGACGGCGGCCAGGTGCACGCGGGCGGCGTCGATCACCCGCTCCAGGGCGGCGTCCAGCTCACCGTGCTGGTCGGTCATGTACGTTCCCTTCGCAATGTGGGATGTTCCGCGCCGAACGGTAGGGCGACGGACACGGTCAGCAACTCCGGAGGAACCGGTCGAGAACCCGCACGCCGAACTGTAGTCCGTCCACCGGAACCCGCTCGTCGATGCCGTGGAACAGCCCGGAGAAGTTGAGGTCGGCGGGCAGCCGCAGCGGCGCGAAGCCGAAGCAGCGGATGCCGAGCTGAGAGAAGGCCTTGGCGTCGGTGCCGCCGGAGAGCATGTACGGCACCGGCCGGGCGCCCGGGTCCTCCGCGCGCAGGGCCGCGGACATGGCGTCGACCAGATCGCCGTCGAAGGTGGTCTCCAGGGCGGGCTGGCGCTGGATGTACTCGATCACGATGTCCGGGCCGACCAGCTCGCGCAGCTGCTGCTCCAGCAGCTCGGACTGGCCCGGCAGGCTGCGGCAGTCGATGGTGGCGGTGGCCCGGCCGGGGATGACGTTGTCCTTGTAGCCGGCGGCGAGCCGGGTCGGGTTGGCGGTGTTGCGGATCGTCGCGCCGATGATGTTGGCGATCGGGCCGAGCCTGGCGATGGCGGTCTCCGGGTCCGCCGGGTCCAGCTCGACGCCGAGCAGGTCGGAGACCTCCTCGAGGAACGCCCGCACGGTGTCGGTGACCACCACCGGGAAGCGGTGCCGGCCGATGCGGGCCACCGCCTCGGCGAGGACGGTGACCGCGTTGTCGTCGTGCACCATCGAACCGTGGCCGGGTCGGCCCTTGGCGTGCAGCCGCAGCCAGTCGATGCCCTTCTCGGCCGTCTCGATCAGGTAGAGCCGCTGGGACTCGTTGATCGTGTACGAGAAGCCGCCGACCTCGCCGATCGCCTCGCTGCAGCCGTCGAAGAGGCCCCGGTGGTGCTCGGTGAGGAAGTGCGCGCCGTAGTCGCTGCCGGCCTCCTCGTCCGCGGTGAACGCCAGCACGATGTCGCGGGCCGGCCGGACGCCGGTGCGCTGCCATTGCCGCACCACGGTCAGCACCATGGCGTCGAAGTCCTTCATGTCGATCGCGCCGCGGCCCCACAGGTAGCCGTCGCGGATCTCCCCGGAGAACGGGTGCACCGACCACTCGTCGGGGTCGGCGGGCACCACGTCGAGGTGGCCGTGGACGAGCAGAGCGTCCCGGCCGGGGTCGGTGCCGGGGATGCGGGCGACGAGGTTGGCCCGGCCCGGTGCGGACTCGTGGATCACGGCGTCGACGCCGACCTCGGCCAGCTTCTCCGCGACGTACTCGGCCGCGGCGCGTTCCCCGACGCTGGTGGCGTTGTCCCCGGTGTTCGTGGTGTCGATGCGCAGCAGGTCACGGCAGAGGTCCACGACCTCGTCGGCGGGGTCGGGTCGGGCGGAAGCGGCGTCGCTCGTCATCGGCTCTTCATACCAGCAGCGGCCATCGGGCAGGTCGGCCGGCCGGCCCTCCGTTTCGCGCGGGCCCGCGCCGGGTACCGCCGGTCGCGTCCCGCACCGCCCGATACGGGCCGCCCCGCCGCACCCGCCACCGAGGAGGGCACCATGACCGTCCCCCTGCCCCCGTTGCCGCCCGTACCCGAGGAGGGCTATCGGCCCGGTGGACGCAGCCTGGTCGACATCGTCGACCAGGAGCACCGGCAGCTGCTGGCCCTGGCCGACCGGATCGGGGGCCCCGAGCCGGACCCGGAGCCCGGCGACCTGGTCCAGGTGCTCACCGCCACGGTCTCCCGGCACCTGTCGGCGGAGGAGCAGTACCTGTTCCCCGCTGTGCGGGCCGCCCTGCCGCGGGCCGGGGAGCTGGTCGACCGGGAACTTGAGGCCGCCGGCGCGCTGCTGACCGCCCTGAAGGGGCTGGCCGGTCCGGCGGATCCCGCGCTGGCCGACGTGGTCGAGCGGATCCGTCGGCACGTCGCCCGGGTCGCCGCGCTGGTCGGCCCGCTGCGCGAGGTGGCCACCGACGTGGAACTGATCCGCCTGGGCAACCGGTGGGAGATCGCCGAGGAGTCCGCGCCGACCCGGCCGCACCCGGGCACCCCGGCGACGCCGCCCTGGAACCGGATCGTCGAGCCGGCGGTGGGCGTGGTGGACAAGGTCCGCGACGCGGTGACCGGCAGGCCGACGTACCTGACGGATCTGGAGCCGGAGGCGGGCCGGACGGCGACCGCGTCGGAGGCGCGGCGACCGCCGGGTTGACCGATTATCGGACGGGCCAGCCCGGGCATCGGTCAACTCCGATCCCCCCAGGGCCTTCCGCATATCCCCCGAGTGGCCATACCGTCACCCTATGAATCTGGAGCTGCGACACCTGCGGGTGGTCTGCGCCATCGCGGAGACGGGGAGCGTGACCAAGGCGGCGTCCACGCTCGGCCTGGCCCAGCCGGCGCTCACCGCCCAGCTCCAACGCATCGAGCGGACCCTCGGCGGACCCCTGTTCGAACGGGACCGGCGGGGCGCCCGGCCCACCGCCCTCGGCGAGCTGGTGCTGTCCCGGGCGCGGGTGCTGCTGCCGGCCATGCAGGGCCTGCAGGACGAGGCGGCCCGGCTGGCCGGCGCCGATCCGACGCCCGCGCGGTACCGGTTCGGCGGGGTGAACAGCCCCATCCTCGGCCGCCTGGTGCACCGGCTCGCCGCCGCGCACCCCCAGGCGCAGATCACCACGTACGCCTCCTGGTCCGCCGACGAGCTGGCCCAGCTCGTCGGCGGTGGCCGGATGGACTACGCCCTGGTCGGGGTCTGCGGCGACTCGCTGCCACCGACCGGACACGGGCTGACCTGGCGGGAGGTGGCGATGGAGCCGGTGCAGGTGCTGCTGCCCGAGGGGCACCCGATGGTCGGGCGGGACGAGGTGCGGCTGGTGGACCTGCGCGGCGAGCAGTGGGTCGCCGCCCCCGGCGACGGCTGCTTCGGCGACTGCTTCGCCGCCGCCTGCGCCCGCGACGGCTTCACCCCCGGCAAGATGTACGAGGCCGACGTGCGTGGCTGCATCGATCTGGTGGAGGCCGGCGCGGCGGTGGCGCTGTGCCAGGCCACCTTCCGTCCCGTGCCCGGGCTGGTGACCCGCCGGCTGGTCGGGACGCCGCTGCGCTGGCGGCTGATGCTGGGCTGGCACCCGGATTCGGCCGGCGCGGACTTCGCCGGTGAGGTGCTGGACGCGGCGGTGTCGGCGTACACCGACACGCTCGCCGCGCACCCGGACTACGTGGCCTGGCTGCTGCGGCACCCGGAGTTCGGGGTGCGCCGGCCCGCCCCGGCCGGTCCGGTGCCCGGTGGGGCGGGTTCCGGGGTGCGAACCGCCTGATGGTGGGTAACTGGGGCGGCATGACCGATCCCTACCCCACCGCCGACGACCGGGAGACGCTGCGGGAGGCCGCCGCCGCGCACACCGCCGCCTCCCGGGGCCTGGAGGCGTTCCTGCGCCGTCTGCCCGTGGTCCCCGACCCCGCCGACATCACCGAGTACGCCACCCTGCTCAGCCGGGAGGAACGGGCGCGCGGCGAGCGCCAGGCCGCCGCGGACGCCGCCGGGCTGCAGATCGGCAGCCTGGAGCCGGAGTGACCGCAGCCCACTGCGGTCCCCGCGTGCGGCCGGCACGCGGGGACCGTTGAACGGCGCGGGCGAAAGGTCAGCGGGCCCGCGCGTGCCTCGGGAGCCGGTGGGCAGCCGAGGCGAAGCGGCGGGTGACGTCAGCGTTCCACGAGGATGTCGTGGCCGAGGTCGAGCAGGGAGTGCCGCCACTCGTCGTTGCTGTTGCCGCCCTTCGGGCGGGCCGCGGTCAGCGCCCGGATCCGGTCGATGGCGTCCCGCATCACCTCGACGTCCTCCGGGGTCAGGTCGACCTTGCGCTTGCGCAGCACCGCGAGGATCTGCCGGCCCGGCTCGGGCAGGTCGAGGGTGGGATTCGGCCCGAACGACTCCTCGCCGGAGCCTCGGGTCAGCAGCCAGCTGCGCAGTTGCTCGGAGGTGACGTTCACCTCGGCGTGGAAGTCCTCCCAGAGCACCTCGACCTCGGGATCGAGTCGCGCCTCGCGTACCATCACGCCTCCTCTGCGGGCGGCGGCCCGGACGGTTCCGGCTCGCCGGTGTGGGGTTGCAGGCCCTCCGGCGGCACCCGCACCCGGGTGGGGTTGGCCGTCGGCGGGGCCAGGATCGGTTCGGCCCGTTCGTCGCGTGGGTTCTCCTCGCCGCTCTCCTCGGGTTCGGTCATCTCCGTTTCCGCCCGCTCACCGGGGGTGGGACGTGGTGGCCGCGGAGTAGTCCCGGTCGCCGGCGGCCACCTCGAAGGCGAGCGCGTCGTCGCGGGCGTCCACGGTCACCCGCTGCCCCGGCGAGAGCGCGTTCTCCAGCAGCATCCGCGACATCCGGTTGTCCACCTCGCGCTGGATCACCCGCCGCAGCGGGCGGGCGCCGAACTCCGGCTGGTAGCCGCGCTCGGCGATCCAGTCGATCCCGGCGACGGTGAAGTCCACCCCGATGTCCTGGGCGTGCAGCCGGCGCCGGGTCTCCTCCAGCATCAGCTCGGTGATCTGGCGCAGTTGCTGCTGCTCCAGCCGCTGGAAGATGATCACCTCGTCGATCCGGTTGAGGAACTCGGGGCGGAAGTTCTCCTTGAGCCGGCGCATCAGCCGCTCGCGCAGCTCGGCGTTCTCCCCGGCCTCGCCGGCCGCGCCCGCGCCGAAGCCGACCGCGCGCTGACTGCCGGTGATCAGCTCGGAGCCCAGGTTGCTCGTCATGATCAGTACGGTGTTCTTGAAGTTCACCGTCCGGCCCTGGCTGTCGGTGAGCCGGCCGTCGTCGAGCACCTGGAGCAGGATGTTGAACACGTCGGGGTGGGCCTTCTCGATCTCGTCGAGCAGCACCACCGCGTACGGGCGGCGGCGCACCGCCTCGGTGAGCTGGCCGGCCTCCTCGTACCCGACGTAGCCGGGGGGCGCGCCGACCAGCCGGGCGACGGTGTGCCGTTCCTGGAACTCGCTCATGTCCAGCCGGACCATCCGGTCGGCCTCACCGAACAGCGACTCGGCCAGGGCCCGGGCCAGCTCGGTCTTGCCGACGCCGGTGGGGCCGAGGAACAGGAAGCTGCCCATCGGCCGGTTCGGGTCGGCCAACCCGGTCCGCGACCGGCGCACCGCCTCGGCGACCGCGCCCACCGCGTCGTCCTGGCCCACGATCTTCTCGTGCAGGTGCCCCTCCAGCCGCAGCAGCCGGTCCCGTTCCTCCTCGGTGAGCTGGGCGACGGGGATGCCGGTGGCCCGGGAGACCACCTCGGCGATCTCCTCCGGACCGACGGCCGGCACCTGGGAGCCGCCGTCCTCGTCGCCCTTGGCCCGGCGGATCTGCGCCTCCATCTCGACGATCTGGTCGCGCAGGGCGGAGGCCCGCTCGTACTGCTCGTCGGCGACCGCCTGCTCCTTGTCCCGGCGCACCTCGTCGAGCTGCTGCTCCAGCTCCCGAACGTCCGAGGCGGGGGTGCGGGTGCGCAGCCGGACCCGGGCGCCGGCCTGGTCGATCAGGTCGATCGCCTTGTCCGGCAGGTACCGGTCGGTGACGTACCGGTCGGACATCTCGGCGGCGGCGACCAGCGCCTCGTCGGTGAACCGGACCTGGTGGTGGGCCTCGTAGCGGTCACGCAGGCCGCGCAGGATGGCCACGGTGTCGTCCACGGTGGGCTCGGGCACCAGCACGGGCTGGAACCGGCGGGCCAGCGCGGCGTCCTTCTCGATGGTGCGCCGGTGCTCGTCCAGGGTGGTCGCGCCGATCACCCGCAGCTCGCCGCGGGCCAGCGCCGGCTTGAGCATGTTGGACGCGTCCATGCCGCCCTCGCTGCCCGCCCCGCCGGCGCCGACCAGGGTGTGGATCTCGTCCAAAAAGATGATCAGCTCGTCGCGGTGGGCGCGGATCTCGTCGATGACCTTCTTCAGCCGCTCCTCGAAGTCGCCCCGGTAGCGGGTTCCGGCGACCAGGCCGGCGAGGTCGAGCTGCACCACCCGCTTGCCGAGCAGGGTCTGCGGCACGTCGCCGTCGCAGATCCGCTCGGCCAGCCCCTCCACGATCGCGGTCTTGCCGACGCCGGCCTCGCCGATCAGCACCGGGTTGTTCTTGGTACGCCGGGAGAGGATCTCCACGGCCTGCTCGATCTCGGCGGACCGCCCGATCACCGGGTCGATCTGGTCGTTGCGGGCCAGTTCGGTGAGGTCCTGGCCGTACTGGTCGAGGGTCGGCGTGCCCCGGTCGGGCTTCGGGCCCGCCATCGGGCCGCGCTCGGCGCCGGCCGCCTGGAGCGACTCGGGCTGGATCCGGCCGGCTGCGAGCATCCGGCCGGCCGGGGACTCCGGGTTCAGCGGGAGGGCCATCAGGATGTGCTCGGGGCCGATGTAGTTGGCGCCCATCGCGCGGGAGAGCTGGTGGGCGTCGAGCAGGGCCCGCTTGGCGGCCGGGGTGAGCGACAGGTTCGGCGGCACCTCGCCCCGGGGCGCGCCGTCGCCGCGCCCGCCCAGGGCGTTGACCAGGGTGTCGGGGTCCGCGCCGGCCCGTCGGACCAGGTCGCGCAGCGGCTCCCGCTGCAACGCCGCCCAGAGCAGGTGATCGGTGTCCAGGTCGTTGCTGTGCCGCTGCGCGGCCCGGCGGGCCGCGTCGGCGAGCATCTCCCGCGCGTCGGCGGTCATCAGCCGGGTGATGTCGACCCGGTGCGCCGGCCGGCGTCCCGCCTCGCCCCGGCCGAAGTAGCGGGCCAGGAACTCGTCCCACGGGTCGGAGCCGAAGTCGCCGGTTCCCGTCATGTCTTTCCTCCCGCGGTCGGGCGCGCTCGCCGGTGCAGTCCTCCGCCGGCACGGACGGCGGTGGCTACCCGGCGACCGGCGCGACAAACGCCGCCGGCTGGCAGGCTGGGGCCATGGATGCGAGGCCGCTGCTGATCGTTGACGCCGCCAACGTCGTGGGGTCCCGCCCCGACGGCTGGTGGCGGGACCGGGCCGGGGCCGCCGCCCGGCTGCGCGACGCCCTGACCCCGGTGGCCGAGGGCGGGCTGCCGCCGCTGCTGCCCGGGCCCGCGGAGGTGGTGCTGGTGGTGGAGGGCGCGGCGCGGGGGGTGCCGACGGTGCCCGGCGTGCGGGTGGTGGCCGCACCGGGTTCGGGCGACGACGCCATCGTCGAGCTGGTCGGCGCCGCCGCTGACCGCCGCCGGCTGGTGGTCACCGCCGACCGGGAGCTGCGCGGCCGGGTGGGCGCCCTCGGCGCGGAGGTGCAGGGCCCGCGCTGGCTGCGCGGCGGGGCCCAGCGGGGCCGCGTCCGCGGCGACGACCCTGCCATCGGTCCGCTTGATGGGACTGGGCGACCCGCGGACGGGACTGTCGTCGACCCGCCGAGCGGACTTCCCGCACGTCAGGGCGGTAAGCGGGCGGAGGGGCAGCAACACTGACAGGGCGGTTGTTCTCTCCCCGACGGGGATGCGTTGTAATGGAGATCTCCCCGCCCCCAGGAGGTCCACGTGGCGAGCGTCGCCGAGCTGAAGGCAGCGATCGATATCGCCCTACAACAGATCGGTGACGGGCAGAGCGCCGTGCAGGCCGCCGGCGAGAAGCTCGCCGAGGCGCAGCAGACCCTGGCCGGGGCCCTGGAGGGCAGCGGGCACGAGACCGTCGAGGCGGCACAGGCCTCGCTGACGCAGGCCAGTCAGGAGCTGGAGGAGTGCCTCGCGGCGACCCTCGTCGCGGTGGAGCAGGCACAGCTCTACGTCTCGACCCTGTAGGGGCGGGCGTGTCCATCATCGAGGACGTCGGGGCGCAGGTGCGGGCAGCCGCCGAGGAACTGCCGCTCGCCCAGCTCGCCCTGGCACTGGAGAAGTTCGGCCAGGCCACCGAGCGGCTGCGCTGGGTGCGGCAGGAGTCGGCCAACCCGATGGGGGTGCCCGAGCTGTCCGCCGCCACCGAGCACGCCGAGTCCGCCGGGCACGCGCTGCGGGTGGCGCAGGAGCAGCTGTCGGCGTACCTGGCGGCGATCGGGCTGGCCCCCGACGGCGCCCCCGCGGCCCGCCCGGCCGGCGACCGGCAGGTACACGACGCGCCGCGCGGGGGGCCGCCCGCCGCCGGGGAGCAGCCACCGCCCGCCCAGGACGACAACCCGGTGCTGCGCCGCTGGTGGGCGGTGCGGGTGGCGGAGCTGACCGGAGGCAGGGAGGGCGCGCCGGACGCGCCGGACGAGAAGGTCGCCGACTCCCGCGAGCTGCTGCGCCGGGTGGTCGACGGGGTCCGTTCCGGCGACCGGGACCGGCTGCACCGGGAGCTGCGCGCCGCGCACGCCGACGTCGGCCTCGGCCTGGCCGCCGTCGCCCCGCCGATGCTGCGCGAGCTGGCCGGCGAGCTGCTCGGTCATCCGCCCCGCGCCGACGACCTGACCCGGCTGCGCCGGGAGCTGGAGGGCCGGGTCCGCGACCTGCTCCCCGGGCTGCCCCCGCCGGCGCTGGAGACGCTGCTGACCAGGATCTGCCGGATGCCCCCGCCGCAGCGCGGCAGCGGCGAGGAGCAGCCGCACGCGGCCGACCCGGCGGTCACCGCCGGCGTGGCGACCGCCGTGCTGCTGGCCCGCCTCGGCAAGGATCTGCCCCGCGACCCCGGGCAGCCCGACCCGGCCGCCGAGCCCGCCCGGGAGAAGCGCCGCGAGGCCGAGCGGGACGCCTGGGACCGGGCGACGCGGGAGCGCGCCACCCGGGAGCGCGCGGCCCGGGACCGGGCCGCGCAGGGCCGTCCGCCCGCGCCGCCCCCGCCGCCCGCCGGGAACGCCGCCCGCCGGGACTCCGATGGCTGACCGGCGGACCCAACTGGTGACCCGGGTGCGCGGCATGCTCTCCGAGGCGCTGGGCGCCACCCGGGGCCGGCTCGCCGCCGCCGACGCCGAACTCGCCGCCGCCCGGGACCGGCTGACCCGGGTCGAGCGCGCCGCCGCGGCCGTGCCCGCGAGGGTGGGGGCCCAACGGGACCGGCGGCTGGCCGAGATCGACGCCCAGCACGCCGCCCGGATCGCCGAGCTGGCCCGCCGGGCCGTGGACGCCGCCCGCCGGGAGGCCCCAGGCGCGGCCTCCGCCGACTGGACGCGGTGGACCGTCACGCCGGCCGGGCGCGGCGAGCCGCCCGGCGCGGTCCGGATCGGCACCGTCCGCATCCCCGGCGCGGAGCCGGTGCCGGCGCTGGTGCCGCTGCTCGACGCCGGGCACGTGCACCTGACCGGGGCCGACGCCGACGGCGGGGCCGCCGTCGTGCCGGCGCTGCTGCTGCGCAGCCTGGGCCGGGCCGACCCGGGCGCGGTCCGGCTGTTCGGGTACGACCCGGAGCACCTCGGTGGAGGCCTGGCCGGGTTCGCCCCCCTGGGCACCGCCGGGCAGCTCACCTTCGTCGGGCCGGGCGGACTGGGCCGGCTGCTGGACGACCTGGTGGAGCAGATCCGCCGGATCAACGAGACGGTGCTGGCCGGCGAGTACCGCTCGCTGCGCGAGCTGGCCGGCGCGACCAACCGTCGCCCCGAGCCGTGGCGGGTGGCGGTGCTGCTCGGCGGCGACGAGCTGTCCCGGCACGAACGCGGCCAGCTCGACCGGGTGGTCCGCACCGGCGCGGCGTGCGGGGTGCACCTGGTGGTACGGGGTGTCCCGGTGCCCGACGACCCCACGGTGACCCGGGTCGTGGTGGGCCGGGACGGCGCCCTGGTGGGCGGGCCGCCCGGCCTGCCGGTGACCCTGGACCCGCCGCCACCGGCCGCGCTGGTCACCGAGACCTGCCGGCAGGTCGCCGCCCGGATCAACGCCGGCCCCCCGCCGGCCCCGTTCACCGACCTGCTGCCGCCGCCGGAGCAGATGTGGCGGGAGGACTCCTCCACCGGGCTGACCGCGCCGATCGGCGAGGGCCCGCACGGCCGGCCGGTGCTGCTCAACCTCGGCGACTACCCGCCGCACGCGCTGATCGGCGGCCCGTCGGGCACCGGCAAGACCAACCTCATCTTCGCCTGGATCGGCGCGCTGGCCTCCCGGTACTCCCCCGCCGAACTGGAGTTCTACCTGCTCGACTTCAAGGAGGGGGTGTCCTTCGCCCGGTTCGCCCAGGGCCGGCGGGACCCGAGCTGGCTGCCGCACATGCGGCTGGTCGGGATCAACGTCAACACCGACCGGGAGTTCGGGCTGGCCCTGCTGCGCTTCCTCGCCGAGGAACTGCGCCGGCGGGCCGACGCGGCGAAGAAGCACGAGGTCACCAAGCTCGCCGAGCTGCGGGCGGTGGACCCGACCGGGCACTGGCCCCGGATCGTCGCCGTGGTCGACGAGTTCCAGGCGCTGCTGGCCGGCCGGGACGTGGTGGCCCGGGAGGCCGCCGACCTGCTGGAGGACCTAGCCCGCCGGGGCCGCTCCCAGGGCATCCACCTGGTGCTGGCCTCGCAGGACGTGCGGGGCATCGAGGCGCTGTGGGGGCGGCCGGCGCTGGTCGCCCAGTTCACCCTGCGCATCGCGCTGCCCAAGGCGCTGCGCATCCTCGCCGAGCGCAACGACGCCGCCCAGTCGCTGCCCCGGCACCACGCCGTGGTCAACGCCGAGTCGGGGCTGGCGGAGGGCAACGAGGTGGCCCGCATCCCGTCGGCCAGCGACTGGGACGCCTGGAGCGAGTTGCAGCACCGGCTGTGGCGGATGCGCCCGCAGGACGCGAAGCCGGCCCGGCTGTTCGACGGCGACGCGATCCCCCGGCTGCGCGACGCCCCGGACTTCCGGGCGCTGAACCCGCCCGAGGGCGACGACGGGCCGCCGCGCAGCCCGGTCGCGCTGCTCGGGGAGATCATCGACGTGCAGGCCCGCTCGGCGGTGCTGCGACTGCCCCGGGCCCCCGGGCGGAACCTGGCGGTGCTGGGCACCCGGATCGACGAGGCGTGCGCGGTGCTGGACGCCGCAGCCCGGTCCCTGGCCCGCCAGCACCGCCCCGGCACGGCCCGGTTCTCCATCGCCTGCCTCGACCCGGACGCCGACCCCGCCGCCCGGGAGCTGTACGCCGACCTCGCCGACGACGCCGCCTGGTACGACGACGAGACCGTGCCCGAGCTGATGGCCGAGACGGCAACGGCGCTGGACCGGCCGGGCACCCCGGCCACCCCGCACTACCTGCTGCTGTACGCCGTCGACGCGGCGGCCGGCCAGTTAGCCGCGCGGGTCGGCGGGCGGACCGGGCTGGAGCACCTGCGCCGGATCCTGCACGACGGGCCGGAGCGGCGGACCCACGTGCTGGCCTGGTGGCGCGGCGTGGCCCGGATGCGGGTGGACCTCGGCGGGCCGGCCGCCCGCACCGACCAGATCGGCGCGTGGGTGGCCCTCGACGTGCAGGGCGCCGAGCTGGGCTCGGCGCTGTACCCGGGCAGCGGGGGGCCGGACTGGTACCCCCGGCCGTGGCGGGGGCTCTTCTTCGACCGGGCGGCGCACCGCACCGGCCAGGTCATCATCCCCTATGGACCGTCGGCATGAACGAACCGGTGACCAGCGAGACGTACGCGGCGCAGGTGCGCCGGCTGGCCGAGCTGACCGACCGGGTGCGCACCCAGCGCGCCGAGGCGCGAACCTGGCACGAGCAGCAGTGCGCCGCCGCCGAGCGGGCCGTCGCGGAGGCCACCGAGCAGCTCCGGTACGCCGAGCGGGAGGCGGTCGACGCGCGCGAACTGGTGGAGCGGGTGGACGCCGAGGCGGCCCACCTGTGGCAGCAGCTACGGGCCAGGCTGGGCGTCGGCGCCCGCCGCGTCGGGGACCCGCCCGGCCCGGCCCGGGACGCCTCGGGCGACCCGCTGCTGCTGCTGCACGGGGTGCGCGGGCTGCTGGACCGGACCCGGCAGCCCGGCGAGCTGCCCACGTCGGCGAACCCGCTGCTGGCGCTGTGCGGCGTGCTCGGGGCGGCGCTGATGTCCGCCCTCGGCGCGGGCGTCCGCGCGCTCGGCGCCCGCAACGGCGGCGACCTGGCGGTGGGGCTGCCGGTGCTGGCGCTGGTGGTGACGCTGCTCGGCCCGCTGGTCGGGCTGGCCCTGGCCAAGCGGCTCGCCGACCGCCGGCACGCGATCCTGTCGCCCCGACCGATCACCGTCGTCCTGGTGGCGGGCCTGGTCACCACCGGCGTGCTGCTGGTCCTCACCCGCTAGCGCGGCCAGACGTGCAAGATCGTGCTCGATCCCGGAAAGTGTGCCCTCATACCCGCAACGAGGCCACCCGTTCCCTGATCGAGCACGATCTTGTGCCCCGACCGGCCCGTCCCCTACCGGTCGGCGGGGATCGCGACCGCCTCCCGCAGGAGGCGGCGGGCGAGGACCACCCGGTCGGCGTCGTCGTCGAGGCCGGGCAGGTCACCGACCCGGGTCACCGTGCCGGTGAGCAGCGCCCGCAGCGCCGGTGCGCAGGTGTCGGGCAGGGTGAGCGTACGGTCGAACAGCCGCAGCGCGACCGTGTCGTCCCCGGCCGGTTCGAGCTGCCAGCGCAGCCCCGGGCGGACGGCGAGCCGGGTGTCGGCGTCGAGGGCGGCCAGCGCGGCGGCCTGGGCCAGGGGCCGGATCGGCGCGGGCCGGGCAGCCGGCCAGGCCCGCGCGCGCAGCCGGGCGGCGACGGTGGCCGGGTCGGCGCGCAGCAGCCAGTCCCGCAGCGCCTCGACGGTCTCGGTCAGCTCCGGCTCGATCGCGGACGGGTCGGTCACGTCGGTGCCGAACGGCAGCCCGGCGCGCAGCCGGGCGTCGGAGGCCGCGAGGGCGAGCAACTCCTCGACGATGGCGTACCGGGTCAGCGCGCGGATTCCGACGGTCAGGTGCAGGGAGCTGGACTCCTGGGCCTGGGCGCTGTGCAGCCAGCCGCGCGGCAGGTAGAGCGCGTCGCCCGGTTCGAGCACCACGTCGAGCGCGGCGGGGCCCTGGGCGGTGGCGGAGACCTCGTCGGCCCGGCCGCCCCAGGGCTGGCGCTCCAGCGGGTCGGGCAGCACCGGGGGGTGGATCCGCCAGTGCTTGCGCCCGTCGACCTGGAGGACGAAGACGTCGTGGGTGTCGTAGTGGGTGGCGAATCCCTGGCTGCCGGCCGGGGTCAGGTAGGCGTTGACCTGCAACGGCTGGGCGAGGGCGTCGCCGAGGTCGCGGGCGAAGTCGACCAGGGCGGGCCAGGTGCGGTGCAGCCCCTGGAGCACCAGGGTGGCGCCGGAGGCGTACAGCTCCAGCACCCGCTCGTCGAGGACCTGGTCGCCGATCTCGGCGCCCGCGCCGCCGCCGCCGGTGTACCGCGCCGCCGGCACGAGCTGGCCGTCCTTGGCGATCCGCAGGAACGGGGTACGCAGGCCGCGGCGGCTGAGCAGCTCGTCCGCGTCGGCGGGGCTGAGCAGGTCGGTGAAGCCGTCGGGGTTGGGCAGCTCGGCGGCGCGGGAGAGCAGCGGCGCCCGGCCCCAGTGGGCGGCGGCGAACTTGCCCGGCTCGACGGCGATGCAGCGGGCGAGCGCCGGTACGGCGGCGAACCTGCCCGGTTCGACGGCGGTGCAGCGGCCGAGCTCCCGGGTGGCGGCGGACGGAACCGCCGGGCGGTGGCGGCCGCCCGGCGGGTCGATGATCGTCACGACGTTCCGTCAGGCCGTGCCGTCGGCGCCGCCGTCGTGCTGACCCGGGGTCGCGCCGCCGTCGGCCGGACCCTCGGCGCTGCCGTCCGCGCCGCCGTCGTGCTGACCCGGAGTCGCGCCGCCGTCGGCCGGACCCTCGGCGCTGCCGTCCGCGCCACCGTCGTGCTGACCCGGAGTCGCGCCGCCGTCGGCCGGACCCTCAGCGCCGCCGTCCGCGCCACCGTCGTGCTGACCCGGAGTCGCACCGCCGTCGGCCGGACCCTCCAGGCCGCCGCCGCTGGTCGTCTGGATGTCGTCGTCGTTGAGTGCCATTCGGTGCTCCCTCGGAAGTGCCGCCCCGCCGTGTGGCGGGGTCCGTCGTACAGCGGGTGGTACCCCACGCACGATCTTCTCTAACCACACCGTAGACGGCAGAACCCGTCGGCACGGCCGGTTCGGCCGGCGGGGGCGTGAGCACGACGGGGCCGGTCGACCTGTCGGGTCGACCGGCCGGCGCGGGGAGGGTCAGGGGATCATGCGGCCCAGGTCCCGGGGCATGGCGGACCTGACGTCCTCCCACTCCCCCTGGGTCACGTGCCGGCGCAGGGTGTCCAGCACCACCTGGACCACCCGCTCCGGGCCGCCCTCCACGTCGTACGGGAAGCCCTGGCGGACCTCGTAGAGGAAGTCGTCGCGGTTCAGCTTGATCGGCACGTCCTCCGGCTGCCAGCCCTCGAAGTAGATCCCCCGTACCAGCACGGGCAGCTGCGCGGAGAACTCCACGCTCTCCGCCACCGGCAGCCGGTCGCGCAGCAGGTGCAGCACCGTGCGCAGCGCCGCGTACGACTGGTTGCGCTGTGCCTTCGGCCAGCCGTACGCCGCCTCGATGTCCTTGAGGATCAGGTTCGTCTTGTCCAGGGAACTCTCGAACGCGGAGATCAACTGCTCAGCCATCTGTCCACCCCCGTAGGTCGTCGTGCCACCGTCGGTCGTCGTCACGTCGCGGCGGCCCGGCCGGGCCCCGCCACTGCGAGGTAAGGCCCACCCGGCCCGGCCGTGCCCCGACTGGGCGGGGGCCACCGGGTGACCCGACCACGTGCAGCACACCGCCACGCCGCCGACCCGCCGTGTCCCGAACCGTCATGCTCCGCACCTCCGTACCTGTTGCGCCGTCGCGGCCGTCTCCCGCCGACCGGCCACCGACACGCCCATGCTGCGCCCGGCGAGGATGACCCCGCCTCACCCTCTTCGGGTGACTTCCCCGCAGACGTTCTCGGCACCGAGCCCCCGCCTGCGAGCTGCGCGCCGATTCGGGTGTGGACACGGCCGGCGCGGCCCCGGGACCTTAGGGGAGCCCGGCCAGAAAGATCAGGGGACCGCCGGGGGCTGGCCGCCACCCATGCGGGAGCCCGCTCCCTACGCTGTACGGCGTGACACTCATCGCGACCGAGTCGCTGACCAAGACGTACGGGGGTGGGGTCACGGCCTTGGCCGACCTGACCGTCGCGGTCGAGCCGGGGATCATCGGGCTGGTCGGTGCGAACGGCGCCGGCAAGTCGACCCTGATCAAGATCCTGCTCGGCCTCCTCGCCCCGACCAGCGGCCGGGCCCTGGTGCTCGGCCTCGACCCGAGCACCGACTCCGCCCAGGTCCGCGCCCGGGTCGGCTACATGCCCGAGCACGACGCCCTGCCACCGGACCTCTCCGCCGCGGAGCTGGTCACCCACCTCGGCCGGGTCAGCGGCCTGCCGCGTACGGTCGCCCGGGAGCGGGCCTCCGAGGCGCTGCGGCACGTCGGGCTCTACGAGGAGCGCTACCGCCCGGTCGGCGGCTACTCCACGGGCATGAAGCAGCGGGTCAAGCTCGCCCAGGCCCTCGTGCACGACCCCGACCTGCTGCTGCTCGACGAGCCGACCAACGGCCTCGACCCGGCCGGCCGGGACGCCATGCTGGCGCTGGTGCACCGCATCGGCACCGAGTTCGGCATCTCCGTGCTGGTCTGTTCGCACCTGCTGGGCGAGGTGGAACGGATCTGCGACACCCTCGTCGCCATCGACGGCGGGCGGCTGCTGCGCGCCGACCGCATCTCCGCCATGACCTCCGCCACCGACGTGCTCGCCGTCGAGGTCAGCGAGGGCACGGAGGAGTTGGCCGCGCGGCTGGCCGCGCTCGACCTGCCGGTCCGCCGGGACGGCCGGCTGCTGCTCGTCGAGCTCGTCGACGACGCCACCTACGACCTGATCCTCGGCGCGGTCGCCGAGCTGGACCTGCCGCTGCACCGGCTGGACCAGCGCCGGCACCGGGTGGCCGAGCTCTTCGCCACGAGGGAGCCCAGCCATGCCTGAGCCGACCGGCGTCATCCACGACATCGGCTACCAGCGCTACACCGGCCCCCGGCTGGGCCGCCGGCACGTCTTCGGCGCGCTCTACCTGCACGGCCTGCGGACGGCGTTCGGGCTGGGCCGCAGCGCGAAGGCCAAGATCTTCCCCTGGCTGGTGGTCGGCATCGTCACCGTGGTGGCCGCCGGGCTCGCCGCGGTGCGCAGCCAGGTCGGCGAGGTGGTGATGACGTACGCCCAGTTCGCCGACAAAATGAGCTGGCTGGTCATCTTCTTCGTCGCGGTGGTCGCGCCCGAGCTGGTCTCCCGCGACCTGCGCAGCGGGGTGCTGCCGCTCTACTTCTCCCGGCCGCTGCCCCGGTCGGACTACCCGCTGGCCAAGCTGCTGGCGCTGGCGACCGCGCTCTGGTTGCTGCTCGGCGGGCCGCAGCTGGTGATGTTCCTGGGCGCCGCCTTCACCGGCGGTGAAGGCATGCGCGGGGTCTGGAACGAGCTGCTCGACCTGCTGCCGGGCCTGCTCTACGCCGGGCTGTGGGCCGTGGTCTTCGCCTCCGTCGGGCTGCTGGTCGCCTCCTGCACCGGCAAGCGGGCGTTCGCCGCCGGCGGGATCGTGGCCGTGTTCCTGATGACCACGCCGATCGTCGGCACCCTGTCGATCATGCCGTCCCAGGCTGTCAACGAGCTGGCCTTCCTCGCCTCGCCGTCGACGCTGGTGGGCGGCGTGGGCGCCTGGGCGCTCGGTGACCTGCTGGTGCCCGAGGGCCAGGACGGAGTGCCGATCGGCGACTTCGGTCCCGTCTACGCGGTCGCCGCCGTGCTGCTCGTGGCCGGCTGCGTCACCCTGCTGCTGCTGCGATACCGGAAGGTGGCCGCCCGATGACCACGATCAGCGCCGACCAGGCGGCGGCGACACCGACCGCCACCACCACCAGCACCCTCGACCTCGCCGGCGTGTCCCGCTGGTACGGCAACGTGGTGGCGGTCAACGACGTCAGCATGAGCCTCGGTCCGGGGGTCACCGGGCTGCTCGGCCCGAACGGCGCGGGCAAGACCACCCTGCTGCACATGATGGCGGGCTTTCTGGCCCCGTCGCGCGGCGCGGTGAGCCTGGACGGCCGGCCCACCTGGCGCAACCCCGACGTCTACCGCCAGCTCGGCCTGGTCAGCGAGCGGGAGGCGGTGCACACCTTCCTCACCGCGTACGAGTTCGTGCTGGCCAGCGCGAAGCTGCACCGGCTGCCGGACCCGGCGGAGGCGACCCGCCGGGCGATCGCCCTGGTGGAGATGGAGGGCGCGCAGGACCGCCGGATCGGCACGTACTCCAAGGGCATGCGGCAGCGCGCCCGGGTGGCCGCCGCGCTGGTGCACGAGCCGCAGGTGCTGCTGCTCGACGAGCCGTTCAACGGGATGGATCCGCGCCAGCGGCTGCACATGATGCAGCTGCTGCACCGCCTCGGCGATGCCGGCCGCACCATCCTGTTCAGCTCGCACATCCTGGAGGAGGTCGAGCAGGTCTCCGGCACCGTCCAGGTGATGGTCGCCGGCCGACTGGCCGCCTCCGGCGACTTCCGCACCATCCGCCGGCTGATGACCAACCGGCCGCACGTCTTCACCGTGCACAGCACCGACGACCGGGCGCTCGCCGTGGCGCTGATCGCCGAGCCGTCGGTGACGGGTGTCGAGCTGGACCGCGCCGGGTTGTCCGTGCGCGCCGGCGACTACGGCGCGTTCACCCGCGTCCTGCCGAAGATCGCTCTGGCGGAGGGCATCCGGGTGCGACAACTGGTGCCTCAGGACGAGTCCCTGGAGAGCGTCTTCTCCTACCTGGTGGAGGCCTGAACCCATGTCTACCGTTTCCTGGATCACCGTACGGGGGCTGTTCGGCCGTCGCCGGTTCCTCCTGCTGCTGCCGCTGCCCGTGGTGCTCGTAGTGCTGGCGGTGCTGTCCCGGTCGCTCGGGGTGGACCCGGGCGAGTGGGGCCCGCCGGTGCTGGTCGGCCTCGGCCTGGCCGTGGTGCTGCCGGTGGTCGCCCTGATCGTCGGCACCGGCGTGCTGGGGGCCGAGATCGACGACGGCACCATCGTGCACATCCTGACCAAACCGCTCCCGCGCTGGCAGATCGTGCTGCCCAAGCTGGCGGTGGCCGCCGGCGTCACCGCCGTCACCGTCGCCGTGCCGCTCTTCGTGGCGGGCGTGCTGGCCGACTCCGTACGCCTCGGCCTGGCGCTCGCCGCCGCGTCGGCCGTCGGGACACTGGCGTACTCGGCGCTGTTCCTGGCGCTCAGCCTGCTCACCCGCCGGCCGGTGCTGCTCGGCCTGGTCTACGTGCTGATCTGGGAGGGGCTGCTCGGCGGCGTCGTCGGCGGCACCAAGGTGCTCTCCATCCAGCAGTACGTGATCGCCCTCGCCGACCGGATCGCCCCCACCGGGCTGTTGCAGGGTGACGTCTCGGTGCCGGTCGCGGCGGTGATGAGCGCGCTGATCAGCATCGGCTTCACCGTGCTCGCGATCGACCGGCTTCGCTCGTTCAGCGTGGCCGGCGAGACGAGCTGACCTCGCACCCGACGATCGTCCGGGCGGCCCGGCCCGAGAGGGTGGGGCCGCCCGGATCGCTGTCAGCTCTTCGTGGACGCCCGACGATCAGGGGCAGCCGCGACGGTTGCGCGGGCGAGAACCGGGGTGGGGGCGGCGGGCGAAGGTTGCGGTGGTGAGGTCGAGCAGGCGACGGAGCCGGTACGACAGCACCAGCCCTTGGTTGAGGGAGAGCATCAGCTCACCGGGCTCGGCCCCGCGCACAGCAAGCACGAGCATCGGCTCCGCCCCGGACACGAGCGCCTGCGCCAACGCCACGTCGGCGCGGGCCTCCCCGACGAAGGGACCGACGGGCGACTCGGGCGACCGCGGGGTCAGCGGGAGACGCGCCGAGCGGTGCCGTCGCCGGGCGGTGCAGCCGTCCCGGTCGCACCAGCGGGGATGGGCCCCGCCGGGCGGATCGGCCAACCCGCCGGTCGGGTACCGGTAGACGTACCCGCAGGGTCGGCCCAGTTCGGGGACGCGCGGCACCGGATGGGCGGACCACCCGGCGGCCCCGATCGTCGCGACGAACGCGGCCACGTGCTCGGCGCACGCGTACGCGGCGGCGTCGAGGCTGTCTCCCCCGTACACCTCGATCCGGACGGTAGCCGGTTCCCCGCACCCGGGCAGCGGCGGCAGAACACTCACAGGACGACCTCCCGAGGACGACAGGCGGCCAGACTCGAAGGCCGCAGGCCAAGTCATACTCCCCGATTAGGCGAATCTAATCAAGGTTAGTTGGCCTAGATATCGCCAGGCCAGTTGGCCCAAGATCCACCGTGGGACGATTGCGATGTGGCGGACGACCTCGCGACGGCGGCTCAGGCCTACCAGCAGGCCCAGGCGACTATGTCCAGTGCGCAGGCCGAGGCGGAGCGGATGGTGACCGAGGCGCGCGGCGAGATCGTCGCAGCGCGGTCCCGGCTGGCGGAGGCCATCGTCGAGGCGGCCCGCAGCGGCATGCGCCAAGTCGACATCGTCCGGGCCACCGGCTACACCCGTGAACGGGTCAGGCAGATCCTCCGCGCCGGCGGCGTCGAGGCGGGCTGAGCGCACCCGCCGTCAGGTGCCGGCGTCCAAGAGGGACTGGAGGCGCTGGCCGTTGCGCTGGGCGTAATCCTGGTAGCAGTTGTTCATGAGCGCGTGCGTCTCGCCCGCCTGGTCGGCCAGCTTCCGCAGCCTGGGCGCCCACTCCTTCAGCTCCCGGTCGGAGTAGTCGTAGCCGAACTTCTCGTGGATGTCCTTGCTGGTCCACTTGTCGCTGTGGCCGTGGAAGCGGACCACCGCCAGGTCGGCGGTGGCCTCCAGCACGGGCGGCACCGACGAGCGGTGCCCCTGCGGCATGTCCACGCAGACGTACGCCAGGGCGTGCTCGCGCAGGAAGCCCAGCGTCTCGTCGCGGTTGGCCCCGTCGAACCAGGACTCGTGCCGGAACTCGAACACGGGTCGCAGCGGCGCGCACCGGCGGGCCACCTCCAGCAGGTACTGCTTGTTGTCCCGCTTGATGGTGAACCAGGGCGGGAACTGGAACAGCAGCGCGCCCAGCCGGCCCGCCTCGACCAGCGGGTCGAGGGCGGACAAGAACCGGGTCCACACCTCCTCGTACGACTGCGCGGGAAGGTCGCCGGGGTAGACGTTGCGCTTGTCGGTGTCCGGCCGCAGGTCCTTGTAGAGCGCGGACACCCGGGTCGGGTGGCCGGTGAGCAGGCTGAACGCCTTGACGTTGAAGGTGAACCCGTCCGGTGTGCGCTCTGCCCACAATCGGGCGGTGCGCTCGGCCGGCGGCGAGTAGTAGGTGGCGTCGACCTCGACCAGCGGGAACTTCTTCGCGTAGTACGCGAGCCGCTTCTCCGGGGTGTCCGCCGTCTGCGGGTACCACCCGGAGTCGAGCAGGGTCCGGTCGGTCCAGGACGCGGTGCCCACCTTGATCTCACCCACGGTCGGGGTTCACCGCGTCCAACCACACCCGACCGGCGTCCGGCGGCCGCACGCTCAGGCGGCCCGCCGCTCCCGGGTCTGCTTGCACCCCACGCAGGAGGTGGCCGACGGGTAGATCTCCAGCCGCTCCACGGGGATCGGCACCGTGCAGCCCTCGCAGAACCCGTACGTGCCCTCGTCGAGCCGGGTCAGGGCGTGCTCGAACTGGGCCCGGCGGTCGAGGATGGTGCGCAGCAGCGACTGCGCGGTGTCCCGCTCGGCCGTCTTGGTGCCGCTGTCGGCCTGGTCGTCGCCGGCGGTGTCACCGACCTCCACCAGCCGCAGCACCTGGCTCTGGAGCATCGCCTGCTCGTACTCCGCGGAGAGCTCGTCGTAGCGTGCCCGCAGGGACGCCCGGATCTGATCGGCGTCCGCCTGCGAACGAGCGGTGGCTACCGTGTCGTGGACGAGCATCACTGCCTGCCTTTCGTGTGGCCTGGTGCTCCGGGAGGATGTCCCGAACCCCGATTGCATCCGCGCGAGCGAGATCACCCGCGCCCTGTGAGCCGGGCGATTACCCCGTCCACAGGGCCCTGAAACCGGCGGATTTCCCCGGCCCTGGGCGGGCGTCCCGGCCCCCCGCACCGGCGTGGCTCCGACCACCGTGTCCGGTTCCCGCCGTCAGCCGGGGACCACCGGCTCCACCAGGGCGGGACGGCGGGGGTCGTCGACGCGGACCACGACGTCGGCGAGGCCGGCCGGGGCGACCTCCTCGGCGTACCGGGCGAAGGCCGGCAGGGTCCAGCGCAGCGCGGGGTCGGTGCGCCGGGCCAGCGCGGCCGGGGAGATCTCCAGGTGCACGGCGAGGTCGACGGGCAGCCCGCCGCCGAGCAGCAGCGCGCCGCTGAGCAGCACGATCCCGTCGGGCGGCAGCGTGACGTACCCGGCCCGGCTGGCCCGGTCGGCGTGGGCGTCCCAGAGCGAGGGCAGCATCCGCCCGGAGCCGCCCGGCCCGGCCGGGTCGAGGACCTCCCGGCGCAGCCCCGGCTCGTCGACCCAGCTCTCGTAGTACGCGTCGGGGTTGGTTCGGCCGAACTCCAGCCGGACCGACGCCGGCCGCAGGAAGTCCTCGGCCCGGACGTGCAGCACCGGCCGGCCGAGCGCGCGCAGCGGGGCGATCAGCGCGGCGGCCAACGCGTCGGGGGCCGCCGCCTGGGCGCCGTCCACGGCGACCCGGAGCCGTCCGGGCGCTACGGCGGCGACGAGCCGTTCGGTCAGCTCGGTGACGAGCCGCTCGGGGGAGATGGGTCGTACCCGCATCCGACCATGGTGCCCGGTCACGTGACGCGCGGCCGGGCGGGCGGGTCAGGCGCTGCGGTCGATGGTGACCCGGGCGTCGTCGGCGAGCCGGTAGCCGACGCCGTAGACCGTGGTGACCAGCGGCACGTCGACCCCGACCTTGCCGCGCAGCCGGCGCACGTGCACGTCGACGGTGCGTACCCCGGCGTGCTCGTAGCCCCAGACCGCGTTGAGCAGTTGCAGCCGGGTGAACACGCGGCGCGGGTGGGCGACCAGGTGCAGCAGGAGGTCGAACTCCAGCCGGGTCAGGGGCAGCGGCTCGCCGTCGCGCAGCACCGACCGGGACGACGCCAGGATGTGCAGCGCCGGCACGATCGAGGCCAGCGGGCGGGACGGCGACCGCCCGCCGGGTGCCTGGTCCGGCCGGCGCTCCGGCGCGGGGCCGGTGGAGACGACGGCCTCGCCCAGTTCGAGCATCTCCCGGGCCGCGTCGAGCAGCTGGCGGGCCGCCGGGGTCAGCGTCTCCTCGGCCGCCAGCGGGATGTGCAGGGTCACGGTGAGCATGGGCGTCGTGGTGTTCGCGGGGCGGCGCTGACCGCCGGGGGGACGACCGGGGACCGCAGGCTGGGACGTATGCCATCCGGCGCGCGACGAGGCGGGGCTGACCGACATGGTCCTCCTTGGCTGGTCCGGGTGTATCCCACGGCCCGGGACGCCGCTGCATCGATGCTTCCCGGCGCCCGGGTGCGGGTCAAGGGGCGGCTGCGTTGCATGGATGTGACAATTGACGAACACATCGGAGCCGAATGCTCGCTCTGCGTACGAGGTTTGATGATTACAGCAGAGTCATCACGATGACGGGATACGGGGGTACCCGCCGGGTCCGCATTGCCGTTCCGGCGGCGGGGACGCCCGGCAGCACGTCGTCGACGTCCGGCACGCGGACGCGGCGCACCCCCGTGGCGGGGCACGCCGCGTACGCCGTGGCGGGACAGCGGGGGGCGGCGGGGCGGCTCAGCGGTGGGGGTCGACGCTGACCCGGGCCTCGTCGGCGAGCCGGTATCCGACGCCGTAGACCGTGGTGAGCAGGGGCGTGGCGTCGCCGAGCTTGGCGCGCAGCCGGCGCACGTGCACGTCCACGGTGCGCGCCACGGCGTGCTCGTAGCCCCAGACGCTGCTGAGCAGCTGGAGGCGGGTGAAGACCCGGCGGGGGTGCGCGGCCAGGAAGTGCAGCAGGTCGAACTCGATGCGGGTCAGCGGGATCACCCGCGAGCCCTGCCGCACCACCCGGGACGCGGCCAGGATCCGGACCTCGTCCGGGTGCTCCGGCAGCGAGGGGACGGCGTAGGGTCGCGCCCCGGTCGACACGCCGTCCGGTGCCGGCCAGGCCTCCGCGGGACGACCGCGCTCCGCCGGGGCCCCCGGCTCCACCACCATCCGACGGTGTTCCGACGGGCCGGGCAGCAGGGTGCCCTCCCCCGACTCGGCCAGCTCCCGCAGCAGCTCGACGAGCCGGGCGAGGCGGGGCGTCAACTGCCCGGGGGTGAGCTCGACGGTGACGGTCAGCGTCGGCGCGGACCGGGGGTGGGTCGGCGGGACCCGGTCGGCGCGCCCCGTCGGGCGATCGGATCGGCCCTGCGGGGCCCGGTCGGGGCGCCCCGACGAATGGGGGCGCGGGGAGATGGCGACGACGGACATGATGCCTCCTGGGATGGCGATGCCGTCCGCCGCGCCCGGTGGGGCGCGGCGGTCAGAAGTGCGCTCGGCCGGCGGTAACCGGCGACGCGACGGACGGGGAACGGAGCGGGGGCGTGGGGCCGAGGGTGGGCAGACCGGCGATCCGCCAGGCGGCGAAGCCGCCGATCACGTCGGTGGCGCGGTGCAGCCCGATGTCCTGGAGCGCGGCGGCGGCGAGCGAGGAGGTGTAGCCCTCCTGGCAGAGGACCACCACCGGCAGGTCGTAGCCGACGGCCTGGGGCAGTCGCGCCGGACAGCGCGGGTCGAAGCGCCACTCCAGCACGTTGCGCTCGATCGTGAGGGAGCCGGGAACCGTGCCGTGCGCGGCGCGCTGCCCGGCCGGCCGGATGTCGACCAGCAGCGCGCCGCCGCGGTAGGCCACGTGGGCCTGCTCCGGGTCGAGCCGGCGCAGGCGGGACCGGGCCTCGGCGAGGATCTCGTCGATGCCCCGGGAGCCGGGGGGCGGCACGGGGGCGGGACAGTCCTGAGCGTGGTCGTGCGACATTTCTCGGTCCTTCCAGGGACGGCGGGCGGTGGTCCGCCCGATCGGGGTCAATCGGGATCTCACCAGGCGACGCCGGCCTCGGCGACCTCCGCCACCCGCAGCCGCCCGTCGACGAGGTGGTAGCGGGTCATCCGGGTCAGCGCGGGGCGGTAGACGTGCACGCTGACCGCCGGCTGGTCGCCGCGGTTGGTCACCACGTGCACGTGCCGGGCGCCGAACCGTCGGCCGGATCCGGCCGCGAGGCGGTGGGGGCGCAGCCGGCCGCCGCTGACCGTCTCCTCGGTGAGGACACCGTCGACGACCAGGAACGCCCCGGAGGACCCGCCGTGGTCGTGCAGGTCGGTGCCCTGGCCGGGCAGCCAGCTCAGCGCCCACACCTCGTGGTCCGCGGCCACGGCGAGCCGGGCGTACCACCGCTCGTCGGGGTCGAAGTGCAGCGGGACCGGCCAGCCGGCCGGGTCGGCGGCGTACCGGGCGGCGACGGCGAGCAGGTCGGGCTCGGGGCGGCGACTGGTGACCATGGCGGAACCTCACGGGGAATCGGTGACGCGTGCCCCGACAGCATAGGATGCAAACCCTATAGGTTTAGTAGGTAATACCGCATGCTGGGACGGCGGTGTCGCGCTGCGTCCGGCGGGGACCGCACTGCGCCGCTCAGTGGCGGACCGGCGGCTCCACCCGGTAACCCGGTAGCGAGGGCCAGCGCACCGTCAGCAGCACCGACTCGCGCTCGGCGTACCAGGAGTGATCCACGCCCCGGCCCCACACCACGTAGTCGCCCGGCTCGGCCAGCAGCACCGTGCGGTCCGGCAGTTCGACCCGGAACCGGCCGCCGCTGACCAGCACCAGCAGCGCGGTACGCCGCTCGTCGGTGGCCCATCGGGACCGCGCCTCCCCCGGCTGGTGCACGCCCCACTTCACCTCGACGTCGGCGCTGTGCCGGGGGTCGCCCGGCGGCATGAAGTGGCCGAGCAGCCAGCCGCCCTCGGCCGGGCCGTCCACGCCCGCGTTTCCCACGTACACCCTGTTGTCCATCGCCCCTCCCCACGCCGGCTCGGCAAGCTATCAGGCCGCCCGCCGCCCCCGCCCACTAACCTGGACGGATGAGCGACGACCTGGACGCGGAGACCCTCGCCTTCGCCCACCGCATGTTCGACCTCGCCCGGGACGGGGCCACCGAGGAGCTGAGCGGGAACGTCGACGCCGGACTGCCGGTCAACCTGACCAACGACAAGGGCGACACGCTGCTGATCCTGGCCGCGTACCACAACCACCCCGACACCGTGGCGGCCCTGCTGGCCCGCGGCGCCGACCATGCCCGGGTCAACGACCGGGGCCAGACCGCGCTGGCCGCCGCGGTGTTCCGGAAGAACCCCGACACGGTCCGCGCGCTGCTGGCCGCCGGCGCCGATCCTGAGCACGGCGGCCCGTCCGCGCTGGACACCGCACGCTTCTTCGACCTGCCGGAGATGCTCGACCTGCTCACCGCCCGCTGACCCCGGGACGGTCCCGGGCGGGGTATACAGGGTCGGTGGAAGATCCCGTACCCGAACAGATGCGCACGGCCGGCGTCGCGCTGCTCGGCGCGCTCGACGAGGCGGGGCGGGCCCGCGCCGCGCACCCCTTCGACGACGCCGCCCGGCGACAGCTGGAGTACCGGCCCCGGCCGCGCCCGGGGGTCTGCCTGGCCGACCTGGACCGCGCCGGCCGCAAGGCCGCACACCGGTTGCTGGCCACCGGGCTCAGCCCGGCGGCGTACGCGCAGGCGATGGCCGTCGTCGCGCTGGAGGAGGTGCTGGACCGGGCCGAGGGCTGGCGGCGCGGGCGGCACAGCGGCGACTACTGGGTGGCGGTCTTCGGCGATCCGGCCCGCGACGACCGGTGGGCGTGGCGGTTCGAGGGGCACCACCTGTCGGTGAGCATGACCGTGGTCGACGACCAGGTCTCCTCCGCCCCGGTGTTCCTGGGCGCGAACCCGGCCACCGTCCGGCACGCCGGGCATCCGGTCTCCCGGCCCCTCGGCGTCGAGGAGGACCTGGCCCGCGCCCTGCTCGACGCGATCGGTCCGGCCGGGCGGGCGGCCGCGATCGTCGCCGACGAGGCGCCCGCCGACATCATCAGCGCCACCCGGCCGGACGCACCGGGGTCGATCACGCCGGTCGGGGTGCCGGCCGACCGGCTCGGCCCCACCGGCCGGGCCATGCTCGACCAACTCGTCGCCGTGTACCTCGACCGGCTGCCGCCGGAACTCGCCGTCCGGGAGGCCGGCCGGCTCGCCGGCGGCCCGCTGCACTTCGCCTGGGCCGGCCCGACCCGGCCGGGCCAGCGCCACTACTACCGGCTGCAGGGCGACGACCTGCTGATCGAGTACGACAACACGAGCGACGACGGCAACCACGCGCACACCGTGCTGCGCCGCCCGGCGAGCGATTTCGGCGCGGACGTGCTCGCCGCGCACCACGCGGAGGCACACCGCTGACCGGATGACCGGGCCCGGCCCGCCCGGACGGGCGGGGGCGTCAGGCGGGCCGGACCGCCTCGATCAGGAACCGCCGGGCGTGGGCGACGAACGGGCCCTCGCGCTCGATCCGGTCGTGCAGGCGGGCGAGCTGCGGGCGGTACCGCGCGACGGTGAACCCTGGCACCGTCCAGACCACCTTGCGCAGGAAGTAGGTCACTGCGGCGATGTCGTAGAACACCGTTCGCAGGGTCGCCTCGCGCAGGTCCACGACCGTCAGCCCGGCCGCCTCCGCGGCGGCCACGGCCTGCTCGGGCAACTGACGCACGGTCGGGGGCAGGGGGCCGAGCAGGGCCTCGCTCAACTCCCGTACCGTGCCGCCACGGATCTGCTGGGACAGGAACGTCCCGCCCCGCCGCAGCACCCGGGCGACCTCGTCCCAGCGGGTGCACACCGGGTGCCGGCTGACCACCAGGTCCAGCGTGGCGTCCCGCACCGGCAGGTCGCCGCCCTCGGCGACCCACAGGACCGTCGCACCGAGCGGGCGCAGCGTGCGTCGGGCCACCTCGACGTTGGGCGGCCACGCCTCGGTGGCCAGCAGCACCCGGGGTGGGTGGGGCACCTCGGCGAGCACCTCGCCGCCGCCGGTGTCGACGTCCAGCGCCGCACCGACCCGCGCCATCCGGTCGGCGACCAGCCGGGCGTAGCCCCAGGGCGGTCGTTCCTCGCAGGCGCGGTCGTTCAGCCAGGAGAAGTCCCAGCCCCGCACGGGCACGGCCGCGCCCTCGGCCAGCAGTTGCTCGAAGGTCCCTCGCCCGCTCATCCGGCCAGCCTGGCCGCCCGCCGGCCGGTGGAGCAACCCAATTCGCCCCGGCCGGCGGCGCCCCGGCCGCGCCACCCCAAATGCGGCACCCGACGGCGGCGACGGCCACAGGCGGCATCCGACGGCGGCGACAGCTGCGGCGGCGGCCACAGGCGGCACCCGACGGGGATCAGGCGCGGGGGCGGACGATCTCCACGGTCGGGCCGGCCACTCCGCCCAGCGCGTCGAGGGTGTCCGCCTCGGCGCGGGATGACTCGAACTGGCGCATCAGGCGGGCTCCGAGCCACACGCCGACCCCGCCCACGCCGAGCGCGACCAGTTCGGCGGCGAGCATCGCGCCGGTCGCGCCGCGCTGCGGCGAGTGCGACCGGATCAGGCAGGTCAGCAGGAACAACGCGGCCATCGTGACGTTGACCAGGTTGAACGTGATCTTGGTGCGGTGCGTCCGGCCGCCGGTGGCGTCCCACAGGTCGACCATGCCGGCCACGGTGGACAGCCCGGCGGCGACCAGCGCGGCGACCGACGTCCAGTAGCCGACCTCCCCGAGGAACGCCGGGCCCCCGGCCACGTCGGCCAGGTCGAAGACCGTGGCGCTGACGAACAGTCCGAACGGGAACGTCACCAGCATCGGTTGGATCGGGTGCCCGTGCACTCGCAGCCGGCTCTCCATCGTGGTCTCCCCTGGTCGTCTCAGCTCACCGTCGTCTCAGCTCATCGGTCTCAGGTTGCTACCCCCGGACGGCGGGAGGGAAACGACGGGCCGACCGGGGCGGGACGCACATCGGACACCGCGGGGCCTGCTGACCGCCGTCGAGGGGACCGGTGGTGGGTCAGTTCTCCCGGGGGCGGGAGACCGTGGTCACAAGGCGCTCGGCGACCTCCCGCACCGGAATGCCCAGCGACAGCGCCGCGCTGCGCAGCACCTGGAGCGCCTCCGGGGCGGGGCAGCCCCGCTGGGTCATGATCACTCCGGTCGCCTGCCCGACCACCCCGTCGGCGAGTTGCGCGGCGTCCAGTGCGTCGGCCTGGGCGGCCCGCCGCTCCCGGTCCCGCACCGCCGCGAGGAGCAGCCCGGCGTGCTCGGCAAGCAGCATCGCGGTGAGCTGGTGCCGGGTGGTCAGCACCGCCGACGCCGAGGCGTACAGGTTGATCGCGCCGATGACCTGCTCGTCGACGTCGACGGGAGCGGAGATCACCCCGCGCACGCCGAGGTCGCGGGCCTGGGCCGTCCAGGCCGGCCAGCGGGACTCCCGGGCCAGGTCGTCGGAGAGGATCATCTCGCGGCGGTGGATGGCGCTCATCGCCGGCGAGTCGGGGCCGGGGCGCAGGTCGTCCAGGCCGGCCAGGGCCGGGTCGGAGGCGGCCACCCCCGCCGGCTCCCCGGCCCGCAGGGCGGTGAAGCCACACCAGGTGACCCCGGCGACAGCGCCGCGGGCGATCCGGACCAGACGGGTCAGCGCCTCGTCGAAATCGGTCACGACGATGAGACCGGCGGTCAGCTCCCGCAGCAGCGCCGCGGTCTCCAGGACGCTCAGGGTCTCGGTGTCGGGTGCCTGCGTCTCCAGGTTCACCGGGCCCTCGCCCCCGTAGCGGGGCCGGCCGGTGACCGGCGCCGCGCGCCGATCTTCGGCTGTGTCATCGTCTGCTCTCTCCCGATTAGTCCGGCCCGGGCTACTACCCTCGCCGACCCGGGTCGAAACGGCCGAAAAGCGGCCCACTTTCCTGGCTGAAGCCGGAGTGGAGGCCGGATCACCGCAGCCGGGACGGCTCCCCCGAGCGGGGGGAGCCGTCCCGCGGCGGTCAGCGCGGGGCGGAGCTGAGCCGCCGGCCCACCGAGGCGATGAGCCGGTCCAGCTCCGAGCCGAACGGGTTGTCGTGGACGAGGTACGTCCAGGTGGCGCTGGGGCGGACCAGGGTCGACTCGTCCGGCTCCCAGTCGTCGTCGAAATCGGTCTCGGTGAAGGTGTCGATGGTGCGGGTCTCGATCTCCGGGACCAGCGTGTTGAACGCCGGCACCGCCGCCCGGTGGAACTCGTCGAGCGGGTCGAGCCGGCCCAGGGCGCGCAGGTGTACGCCCTCGCGCACCTCCGACAGCTCGGCCAGGTGCTCGGCCCACAGCCGGTCGAGGTGGTAGAGGGCGATCGACCGGGCCACCCGGGCGAGCAGGTCCTCGTCCATCTCCTCGGCCTTCTCCGGCACCCGCTCCAGCAGCATCAGCGCGGCGATGTCACTGGTCAGCAGGCGCTCCCGCCGCTCGGCGAGGGCCTTACGCTGCTGCTCGATGACCACGCTGTAGCGCCAGGTGTTGCGGTGGATCTCGTGGTTGACGCCCTCGGCGACCCGCTGGGCGTGCTCCACCGCGTAGTCGACCTGCGGGTCGGTGACCAGGCCGTCGGCGTTCATCCGGGGCGAGGCCGGCACGGCGTCGCCGGCGTGCCGGACCACCAGGTCGTCCTCAAGGCTGACGCAGAAGACCGAGCCGCCCGGGTCGCCCTGCCGGCCGGCCCGGCCGCGCAGCTGGTCGTCGACGCGGCGGCTGTCGTGCCGGCCGCCGCCGATCACGTAGAGGCCGCCCAGCTCGGCCACCCGGTCCCGGTCGGCCTGGTCGCTGCCGCCGAGCCGGATGTCGACGCCCCGGCCGGCCATCTGGGTGGAGACGGTGACCGCGCCGTACGCGCCGGCCTCGGCGATGATCGCCGCCTCCTCGTCGTCGTTCTTGGCGTTGAGCACCACGCAGGGCACCCCGGCGGCGTTCAGCCCGGCGGCGAGCTGCTCGGACTCCTTGACGTCGAGGGTGCCGACCAGCACCGGCCGGCCCTTGTCGTGGCAGCGCTTGATCTCGTCGACCAGCGCCTCCTCCTTCTCGGCCCGGGTGGCGTAGATGCGGTCCGGCTCGTCCTCGCGGATGCAGGGGGTGTTCGGCGGGATCACCGCCACCTCCAGGCCGAAGAACTCACGCAGCTGGTCGCCGACCAGCACCGCCGTGGCGGTCATGCCGCACAGCTTCGGGTAGAGCGCGATGTACGCCTGCACGGCGATGGTGCCCAGCACCTCGCCCTCGGCGGTGGCGTCCAGGCCTTCCTTCGCCTCGACCGCCGCCTGGAGGCCGTCGGGCCAGCGGCGGCGCTGCGCCACCCGGCCGCGCATCTCGTCGATCAGCTCCACCGAGCCGTCCCGGACGATGTAGTCGACGTCGCGGTGCAGCAGGGCGTGTGCGTGCAGCGCCACGTTGACCGCGGAGAGCTGCCCGACGTGCTCGGAGTCGTACAGGTCGATGCCGCCCAGCTTGGCCTCGACGGCGGCCAGGCCGTCGGAGGTGAAGGCGACGCTGCGGCCGTCCTCGGCCACCGTGTAGTGCCTGCCCTTGCGCAGTCCGCGGATCAACGCCGCGGCGGTGTGCACCGGGTCCTGTTCTCCGCCGACCGCGCCCGCGAGGACCATCGGCACCCGGGCCTCGTCGATCAGGATCGAGTCGGCCTCGTCGACGATGGCCGTGGCCAGCGGCGGCTGGACCCGGTCGTCGAGGTCGGTGACGAGCTGGTCGCGCAGGTAGTCGAAGCCGGCCTCGCTGACCGAGACGTAGGTGACGTCGCAGCCGTACGCGTCGCGCCGCTCCTGCGGGGTGGACGCCTCGTTGACCCAGCCGACGGTCAGCCCGAGCAGGGCGTAGACCGGCTCCATCCACTGCGCATCGCGGCGGGCCAGGTAGTCGTTGACGGTGAGCACGTGCACCGGGCCGTTGCCGAGCCGGACGTGCCCGTACGCTGCGATCGTGGCGGTGAGGGTCTTGCCCTCACCGGTGGCCATCTCGGCGACCTTGCCGGAGAGCAGGGCCATCGCGCCGAGCAGCTGCACGTCGTACGGCCGCTGGTCGAGCCCCCGCCGGGCGGCCTCCCGGCCGATGGCGCAGATCTCCTCGTACCCGGTGGCGACGCCGGCGGACTCGGTGAGATCGGCGTCGGCCAGCGCCGACAGCTCCTCCTCGCGGGCCTCGATGGCCGGCAGCAGCTTCTCCAGCGGGCCCAGATCGACCGTGGTGCCGGGCCGCTGGAGGAACCGCCGGAACCTGCTCTTGAACCGTTGCGACACACCCATGAGCCGCAACGGTACGCGACCCGGGCCGGCTTTCGTGGCCCGGCCGGGCCACGGCGGGGTCAGGCGCCCGCCGCGGCCCGCCACGATCAGCCGGCCAGCACCACCTGAAGCTCCTGGCGGCGGCGCTCGGCCAGGTCGGTGAGCAGCGAAGGGGCCTGCTCGAACGGCACCACCGCCGACACCAGGTGCTTGCGGATCGCGTCGCCGTACGACCGCAGCAGCTCGATCGTCTCGGCCGAGAGCCGCTCCCGGTCCCAGGTCGGGGTCAGCCCACGCGGCACCCGCCCGATCTGGGCGCACCGCAGCGACAGCCCGTTGTGGTGGAACTCCTCGCCGAACCGGACGGCGTCGGCGCCGGCCTGGTAGAAGGCCAGGTCGATCACGGTGCCCTGGGGGCGCAGCAGGCGCAACGCGAGCTGCAACGCCCACGCCTGGCCCCGGCACTGGAAGACCACGTCGGCGCCCCGGTCCCCGGCGGCGTGGTTCCACCGGGTCTTGAGCACCACCGCCGGGTCGTCGGCGTCCGGGTCGAGGGTCTCCAGGCCGAGCGCCTCGGCGACCGCCCGGCGCTGCGGGGTCGGGTCGAGCACGACCACCGACGCCGCGCCGTGCCGCTTGGCGAACAGGGCGGTGAGCAGGGCCACCACGCCGCTGCCGACCACCGCGACCCGGCGTCCGCGCACCCCGTCGCCGAGCGACCGGACGTCGGTGCCGCAGAGGTCGGCGGCGGCGTGCAGCACCCCGTTGGCGCAGATCGGGCCCATGTGCGCGACGTACACGCCGAGCAGCGGGTCGAGGTCGTCGGGCAACGGGACGAACCGCTCGGCGACCGGGTCGGCGACGTACCCGGTGCGGTGGCCGTAGGTCATCGCACCGACGGTGCCCACGGCGACCGCCGGGGTGCGGCTCTCCACCACCCGCCCCACCTGCATGTAGCCCAGCCGGTCGACCGGGTACGGGGTGCTGGCCTCCCCGGGCTGGAACAGCCCGAGGCCGGCGTTCCAGGTGACGTTGAGGTACGGGTTGGTGCCCTTGACGAAGCTCAGCTCGGTGCCGGCGGACACCCCGCTGTACAGCGTCTCCACCCGGAACGTGCCGTCGCGCAGCTCGCCGGCGTCCTGCTCGACCAGCTCGACCCTTCCGGGGCCACTGACCACCACCACGCGGTCACGCATCGCTGCCCACCCCCGCCGGGGCCGCCACGGTGGCCGTCCGGGGCGTCGCGGCCGGGCCGGTGGGCAGCGCCACCGGTCGGCCGGTGGCCGCCGACTCGGCGACCGCGAGGGCCAGTCGCTGGGTGCCGAGCGCCTCGGCGTACGGGACCCGGACGTCGTCGCCGACGCCGCGCACCGCGTCGACGAAGGCCCGGTCGACGGCGGTCCGCGCGCCGTCGGGGTCGGCGGGCAGGTGCCGCTCGCCGTCGGCGTCGCGGATCGTCAGGCCGTCCTCGGCCAGCGACAGGGCCAGCCCGTCGGCGAGGATCTCCAGCCCGGCGCGGTGCTTCCAGCCGAGCACGCAGGCGGCGGCGAGGGTGCCCACCGCCCCGTCGGCGAAGCGCAGGGCGGCCGTGGTCACCGAGTCGATGTCGGCCCCGTCGACCGGCGGCGGGGTACCGTCGCCGTACGCGGTGACCTCGGTGACCTCGCCGACCAGCGCGCGCATCAGGTCCAGCACGTGTGCGGCCTGCTCGACCACCGGGCCGCCGGAGCGGTCCCGACGGGCCCACCAGTCCACCGGCGGCACCTTGTCCAGCCAGGCCCCGCTGACCATCCGCACCGGCCGGCCGGCGAGCAGCTCGCGGGCCTCGTCCACCACGTGCAGGTACCGCCAGTGGTGGCCGACCCCGGTGAGCAGCCCCCGCCGGGCCACCAGGTCGGCGATCCGCTCGGCGGTGTCCAGGTCCACCGAGACGGGTTTCTCCACGAACATCGGCACCCCGGCGGCGACGATCGCCTCCTCCACCGGGCCGTGCGCGAACGGCGGCACGCAGACGTACACCGCGTCCGGGCCGGCCGCGAGCAGCTCGTCCACGTCGGCGAACGTCGCGGCGCCGTGCGCGTCGGCCAACTCGGCCGCCGCGCTGCGCGTCACATCGGTCACGCCGAGAATCTCCACGTCCTCGAAGCCGCCCAACACCCGGGCGTGGCGCTGCGCCACCCCCCCGGCCCCGACCAGTCCCACCCGGCACACCCGCATCGACAAACCCTCTCACCACGGTTTCACGTATTCGTGTAGTGCACTCCCCCCGTGGCGGCGCAACCAAACGTTCACCGCTGTGAACGGCCCGGTGCGCGGCCCGTGATCAAGCCGTTAGGGATGATTCGGTTAGCGCGTGGATGGTTCTGGGAAAACACCACATTGCGTTTTCCGCAGCGATCTTGGGGGGTGTGTCTGTGCGGGATACTGAATCGAGCGTCTCACCGGTGGTGGAGGCGTGGGCGACATACCGGACCACCTCGGCGACCGAGTGGACGGCGCGGCGTCTGATGCGCGCCAAGGGCGACAGCCGGGTCAGCGTGGTGCTGCCGGCACACAACGAGGAGACGACGGTCGGCGCGATCGTGTCGACCATCCGGGAGCACCTGATGGACCGGGTGGCCCTGGTCGATGAGGTGATCGTGGTCGACTCCCGGTCGACCGACCGGACCGCGCAGGTGGCCCGGGCGGCCGGCGCGGAGGTGGTCGGCCAGGACGAGATGACCCGGGGCCTGCCCCGGCTGACCGGCAAGGGCGACGCGCTTTGGGCGGGCCTGGCCGCCGCCGAGGGGGACGTGGTCGCGTTCATCGACGCCGACCTGCGCGAGTTCCGCCCGCACTTCGTCACGGGCCTGCTCGGCCCGCTGCTGACCGACCCGTCGGTGGAGTTCGTCAAGGGCTTCTACCATCGGCCGCTGGTCGGCGCGACCAGCGTGGAGGCCGACGGCGGGGGGCGGGTCACCGAGCTGATGGCCCGACCGCTGCTCAACCTGTTCTGGCCGGAGCTGGCCGGCTTCGTCCAGCCCCTCGCCGGCGAGTACGCCGGCCGGCGCGACGTGCTGGAACGGGTGCCGTTCGTCTCCGGGTACGGGGTCGAGACGGCGATGCTGATCGACCTGCTGGGCCTCGTCGGGTTGGACGCGCTGGCCCAGGTGGACCTGGGCGAGCGCAAGCACCGCCACCAGGACACGGCGGCACTGGGCCGGATGTCGGCACAGATCATGCTGACCGCGTGGTCCCGGTTGCAGCAACGTGGCTGGGCCAGCCCGGACACCGCGCCGGTGGCCCTGCTCACCCAGTTCCGCCGGGGCGGTTCCGACGCGCTGCCCAACCTGGAGCGGGAGATCGTGGTCAGCGACGTCTCGGTCGAGGAGCGGCCACCGTTGGCGGAGCTGCGCCACCGGCTGCCGCGCCGACGGGTGGCGGCGTGAGGGTGCGTGCTCGGGATGGCCGTGCCCCTCGGGGTGGCTGGGCGTGACCACGCCCGCCGCGGGGCACGTAGGTGACACACAGCGGTCGGCCGACGGGGGCCCCGCCGAGGGAAGGAACCCAGCATGAGCCTGACCGTCCTGATGAACGCCGGGCCGTGGCTGTCCGTGCCGCCGCCCGGCTACGGGGGCATCGAGAACGTCATCGCCACCCTGGTGCCGGAGCTGCGCAGGCTCGGCGTGCGGGTGGTCCTCGCCTCCGTCGACAGCAGCACCCTGCCGGTGGACGAGAAGATCTCCGTCTTCCCCGACGGCCAGTTCGACGCCCTCCAGCGGCCGTACAACCAGGTGTGCGGCATCGCCCAGGCACACCTGGGCGGAGTGGCGCGGGCGCTGCACACCCGCGACGACATCGACCTGGTCCACGATCACGTGGAGGCGGTCGGCCTGGCCACCCTCGCCGCGATGGGCCCGGACGCCCCGCCGGCGCTGCACACCCTGCACTGGGACCTGGCCAAGCACCCGGCCCTCTACGGCAACCTCGACGGCGGCGACCGGGTCCGGGTCAACGGGGTGTCCGCCTCGCAGCTCGCCCGCGCCCCCCGGGCGCTGCGCGACCACTCCGTCGGCCATGTGCACCTGTCCACCCCGCTCGCGGTCGACGCGGACCGGCGCCCCCGGCCGGACAAGGGCGACTACCTGATCATCCTGGGCCGGATCAACCCCGGCAAGGGCCAGGACGTGGGTGCCCGGCTCGCCCAGCGCGTCGGCGTGCCGCTGGTGCTCGCCGGCCCGGTCGGGCCGTACCACCGGCCGGAGGACCTGGCCGCGGCCGGCGACGAGGCCCGGCAGAACCCGGACGTGCGGTTCTTCTACGACGAGGTGGCCCCGCACGTCGACGGCGACCTGGTCCGCTGGGTCGGCACCGTCGCCGGACAGGAGCGCGACGACCTGCTGGCCGGCGCCCGCGCCTCGCTGTTCCCGCTGCGCTGGGAGGAGCCCGGCGGCACGGCGGTGGTCGAGTCGCTGGCCCTGGGCACCCCGGTGGTGGCGACCAGCCGCGGCTGCCTGCCGGAGCTGATCGAGCACGGCCGCACCGGCCTGCTCACCACCGACGAGGAGGAGCTGGCCGACCTGGTGCTGGCCGCGGGCGCGCTGGACGCCGACGAGTGCCGGCGGGAGGCCGCGACGCGGTTCACCCCGGCGGTCATGGCGCAGCGCTACATCGGGCTGTACGAGCAGGTCCGCCGGGGTGCCGCCGCACGCCGCCTGCAACCCGCCTGACCTCGCTGGCAGGGCCCCTGCCGGGTACCCGGCAGGGGCCCTGCGCATCCCCGGGTGTTCGGCGGCCGGTTTGCGGACGACAGCAGCGGGAACGCGCGCCGCGAGACTTCCCTACCCGGTGAGGAGATCGCGGTGACCGGTCCGATGGCCCACTCGCGGGCCCGACGCAACCCTGCTGACGGCCGCGCCCTCGTGCGTCGTGTCGCAGCCACCGTCGGCGTGGTTTTCCTGGTGATCGGGGTGCTCGGATTCATCCCCGGGGTCACCACGTACTACAGCGACCTGCGTTTCGCCGGGCACGACTCGGAGGCGAAGCTGTTCGGGCTGTTCCAGGTGTCGGTCCTGCACAACATCGTGCACCTGCTGTTCGGGGTCGCGGGCCTGGCGCTGGCACGCACGGTCTCCGGAGCGCGCACGTTCCTCGTCGGCGGCGGGGCCATCTACCTCGTGCTGTGGCTGTACGGCCTGGTGGTCGACCACTCCAGCGGGGCCAACTTCATCCCCGTCAACGGTGCCGACAACTGGCTGCACCTGTTCCTCGGCGTCGGGATGATCGCGCTGGGCGTGCTCACCACCCGCCGCCCGAGTCGCCACTGACGGGCCGGCCCCGTTTCGCCCCGTCCCGTGCCGGGTATCTGCGGATCACCCCCAGACACGGAAGCGAGGACCGCGCATGTCGAGCCGGATCACCTGCGAGGTCCGCGACGAGTCGCCGGTGACCGTCGTACGGCTCAGCGGCGCGCTCGACCTGGGCACCATGCGCCCGGTGCACCACGTCATGGAACGGTGCCTCGCCGACCAGCCCGACGCGCTGGTCGTCGACCTCGGCTCCGTCGACGTGCGCGACCGGTTGGCGCTGTCGGTGTTCGCCGCCGCCGCCCGGCGGGCCGCCGACTGGCCGGCCGTGCCGTTCGTGCTCTGTGCCGCGCCGCCCGACGCGGCGAGCTGGCTGGCTGAGTCGACCGCGGGCCGGGTGGTGCCGGTGCGGCGGGACTGCGCCGAGGCCACCCGGACGGCGGGGGCCGCCGCCGCGCCCCGGCTGCGCGCCCGGCTGGAGCCGGTCGCGGGGGCCTGCCGGCGGGCCCGGGAACTGGTCACCGACGCCTGCGGGCGGTGGAACCTGCCGGAGCTGGTCGGCCCCGCCTCGGTGGTGCTCAGCGAGCTGGTCGGCAACGTCGTGCGGCACGCCGGCACCCCGATGCAGGTGACGCTCACGCTGCGCCGGTCGTACCTGCAGGTCGCCGTGGCCGACGGCAGCAGCGGGGCGATCCGCCCAGGCCCGGGCAACGACCTGCGCGCCGAGGGCGGCCGGGGGCTGCTGCTGGTCCGCGAGCTGGCCCAGCGGTGGGGCAGCTCGCCGGTCGGGGACGGCAAGGTCGTCTGGGCGTTGCTGCCCGCCACCTGAGCCGCTCACCCCGAATTGACCGAATTTACCGCTCTCACCTGGTTACATGATGAGTGGGCCGGGTAGGCACGCCCGTCCTTTTCTGTCGTGACGACGGGGTGAGGAACCATGCCCAAGCGGGTAACCACGGAACCCGGACGAGACCGAGGCCCCGCGATCCTCGCGCCGGCCCGCTTCGGCGGCTATCCCGGCCCGCTGCGACCGGCGCTGCCCGGGGCCAAGCTGATCAAGCTGCTCGGCACGACGGATGCCAAACAGATCGGCCTGCTGTACCTGGTCACCTCGTTCGTCTTCTTCCTCATCGGCGGGGTGCTGGCGCTGCTGGTCCGGGCCGAGCTGGCCCGGCCCAAGATGCAGTTCCTCTCCCCCGAGCAGTACAACCAGGCGTTCACCATGCACGGCACGATCATGCTGCTGTTGTTCGCGACGCCCCTGGTGTTCGCGTTCGGCAACTACATCGTCCCGTTGCAGATCGGCGCCCCGGACGTGGCCTTCCCCCGGCTCAACGCCTTCGCCTACTGGCTGTACCTGTTCGGCGGGACCATGGTGGTCGCCGGGTTCTTCACCCCGAACGGGGCCGCCGACTTCGGCTGGACCGCCTACACCCCGCTGAGCCAGCAGCAGCACTCCCCCGGCATCGGCGGGAACCTGTGGGTCGTCGGCCTGGTCGTCTCCGGCCTCGGCACCATCCTCGGCGCGGTCAACCTGATCACCACCACGCTGACGCTGCGCGCCCCCGGCATGACCATGTTCCGGATGCCGATCTTCACCTGGAACCTGCTGCTCACCAGCGTGCTGGTGATCCTGGTCTTCCCGCTGCTGGCCGCCACGCTGTTGGCGCTCGCCGCCGACCGGCTGCTCGACGCGCACGTGTTCGACCCGGCCACCGCCGGGCCGATGCTGTGGCAGCACCTCTTCTGGTTCTTCGGCCATCCCGAGGTGTACATCATCGCGTTGCCGTTCTTCGGCATCATCACCGAGATCATCCCGGTGTTCGCCCGCAAGCCGATCTTCGGCTACACGGGACTGGTGCTGGCCACCATCGCGATCACGGTGCTGTCGATGACGGTCTGGGCGCACCACATGTTCGCCACCGGTCAGGTGCTGCTGCCGTTCTTCAGCATCCTGAGTTATCTGATCGCGGTGCCCACCGGGGTGAAGTTCTTCAACTGGATCGGCACCCTGTGGAAGGGCCAGCTCACCTTCGAGACGCCGATGCTGTTCGCCATCGGCTTCCTGGTCACCTTCCTGCTCGGCGGGCTCACCGGGGTGCTGCTGGCCAGTCCGCCCGCCGACTTCCAGGTCACCGACACGTACTTCGTGGTGGCGCACTTCCACTACGTGATGTTCGGGACCATCGTCTTCGCCGCGTTCGGCGGGGTGTACTTCTGGTTCCCGAAGATGACCGGCCGGCTGCTCGACGAGCGACTCGGCAAGATCCACTTCTGGACCATGTTCATCGGCTTCCACGCCACCTTCCTGGTGCAGCACTGGCTGGGCGGCGAGGGCATGCCCCGCCGGTACGCCGACTACCTGCCCGGCGACGGCTTCACCACGTTGAACATGATCTCCACGGTGGGGGCGTTCATCCTCGGCGTGTCCACGCTGTTCTTCATGTACAACGTGTGGAAGTCCTGGCGGTTCGGGGCGATGGTGACGGTGGACGACCCCTGGGGCTACGGCAACTCCCTCGAATGGGCGACCACCTGCCCGCCCCCGCTGCGCAACTTCGACCGGATGCCGCGGATTCGCTCCGAGCGTCCCGCGTTCGACCTCAAGTACGGCCACCTCGTCGCCGACCTCGGCCGGGACCTGCCGCAGCGCGCCACGAAGCCGCCGCAGAGCTTCGCCGAGGAGCTGCACCCCGCGCGGCACGTGCCGGAGTCCCCGGCGGGTGAGGGCGCGCACGGCGCCCGGAAGGCCGCCGAGTACAGGCCGGCGCCGCAGTCGGGGGCGCGGCCGGTGGACGTGCCGGAGCCGGAGGAGATCCGCCGGCCCAGCTTCGAGCAGACCGACGCGCCGGAGACCGAGCCGCCGGGCGCGGAGCGGGCCCCGCAGGAGAACGAGCGGTGGCGCCACCCGCACAGCCGGGACGACACCCCGGAGCGCTGAGCCCCGAGCGACGCGCGGCGGGGGCGAACCGGTCACCCGGTTCGCCCCCGCCGCGCCCTGCGGTTCAGTCTCGGGGCGGCTGCGGGGCGGCCACCCGGTCGCCGTTGTGCCGCACCGGGATCCGCGCCTTGCCCGCCTCGGACTCGGCCACGCCGTTCTGCCACGGCGACGCGGCGTCGGCGAGCATCGCCTGCCGCAGCCAGGTCAGCGCCCGCGACAGCAGGCGCGACACGTGCATCTGGGAGATGCCGAACCGGGCGGCGATCTCGGCCTGGGTCTGGTTGCCGTAGAAGCGCATCGCCAGGATGCGCCGCTCCCGCCAGGGCAGCCGGTGCAGCAGCCCGCTCACGGTGACCCGGTCGTCGACCGACTCCAGCGCGTTGTCGCTCTCGCCGACCAGGTCGCCGAACTCGGCCGAGCTCTCCCCGCCGACGGGCGCGTTGAGCGAGGCCGGGCTGTACCCGGCGGCGGACTCCAGGGCCGCGAGGATCTCCTCCTGCGGGGTCTCCAGCCGCTCGGCCAGCTCCGCCACCGACGGGGCCCGGGACAACTCGCTGGTCAACGCCGCGGTGGCCTGGCCGACCTCCAGGATCAGGTCGCGCAGCCGGCGGGGCACGTGCACGCCCCAGGTCCGGTCCCGGAAGTGCCGCTTGATCTCACCGACGATGGTGATCGCCGCGTACGCGGTGAACGAGCCGCGCTCCGGGTCGTACCGATCGACGGCGTTGACCAGTCCGAGGCGGGCCACCTGCTCCAGATCCTCCAACGGCTCCCCCCGCCCCCGGTACCGGCGGGCGAGCCGGCCGGCGAACGGCAGCGCGAAGCGGACCAGATCGTCGCGCGCCTCCTGCCGCCGCTCGGGGGGCAGGCCCTCGATCCGCGCCGCGTACGCCAGTGCCGCCGCGTCGAGGTCCTCCAGACCCCGTTCGGTGGGTGGTGGTGTGGTCGTGGTGGTCTGTCCGAACATCCGCGCCTCCCTCAGGAAGGTCCCCGCCTGATCGGGAAAGCCGGTCGCGTACGTGGTCTGGCCACGCACCGGGCCGGAAGTGGGTCACCTGACGTGAATCGTCGAGGAGCGTCCACCCCAGGCTGCGCGGCGTGTCCGGGCCGTCGCAGCCAGCGGTGTTCCCGCTCCGTAGGTACTCAATCACGGCGGCCCGGGGTCGCGAGGATGTTTCGGCCGGCTGGTGCCGCCGGCCTCGGCGTGGCTGCGCGGCGGGCGGTTCGGCACCGGCCGGGGCGACACCCCACGCGCGGCGGATCGGGTCAGCAGACCACCAGTCCCTGGTGGCCGGTCCCGTCGCTCAGCGCCTCGACGGCGGTCGCGACGGGCAGCGGCGGCGGCACCGGCAGGTCGTACGGCTGGGCCCGCAGCACTTCGGTGGCCCGGCGGGTGGGTACCGCCGTGACCGGGTAGCCCCGGGCCGCGGTGCGGTCCAGGGCCCGACGGCGGCGGCCGAAGGCGGCCACGGCCAGCCACTGCGGCAGCCCGGCCAGGGCCGGCGAGCGCATCCCCGGCGACTCCGGCAGCACGTCCACCGAGCTGAACGCCTCGCTGCCGGCCAGCCACCACTCCACCGCGTCGACGGCGCGCCGGGTGGCGTTCTCGCACCAGTACGGCACCAGCCCGGCCCGCAGCACCTGCCACGGGTCGAGCAGCCGCCCGCACTCGACGACCAACCGGTCGCCGGTCTTGCCGGCCCGCCGCAGCCACGCCCGGTACAGGTCGGCGACCGCGGCGCTGAGCGACTCCGCCCGGTGGAACAGCACCCGGTGCAGCCGGTGCCCACGCCGCCCGGCCCACGCCCGCACGGCGAGCTCGAACCCGGGCTCCACGCCGTGCTCGGCGTAGCCCTGCGGGGCATGGAACTCCGGCGGCTCCCAGTGGGCACCCTCGCCACCGGCGGAGCGGAGCACCTGGCGCAGCGCGTGCGAGTCCGGGTGGAAGTCCACCGGCTCCAGCCCGCTGGCCGGGGAACCGGCCTGGAAACTGTGCCCCAGCCCGAGGTCGTGCACCGGCCAGGTCCGGGCGTCGCGCAGCAGCAGCAGCGGGGCCCCGGGCTCGACCCGGTCGGCCAGGAACCGGGCGTACGCCGCCGGCAGGCGCTGCCAGCGCACGGCGAGCGAGACGGTCGCCCCGGCGAGGGCGCCCCGGCTGGCCGGGCAGTGCACCTGCCGCACGTGCACGTCGGGGTTGCCGGCGACCAGCCGGGCGGCGAGCGCCGCGCCGTGATCGAGGGCGGCTGCGGGGCGGTCCACCGCCCCCCGGGTCCAGTGCACCGTCGTCTCGAACGCGGCCGGCAGCCAGGGCACGCCCAGGGCCACCGCCAGGTGAGCCGCCGCGCCGTGCGGGGAGCCCAGCACCACGCCCGGGTAGCGGCGGCGCGGGTACTGGTCGACGATCCACCGCGCGACCCGTGCGGCGTCGACCTCGGCGGTCTGGTCGGGGGTGAGCGCGACCCGTCCGGCGGCCCGGGCGGCGGCGGCCCGGCGTACGGGCTCGGGCGCGCCGGTGAACCGGGACAGCGCGCCCGGCTGGCCCATGTCGGCGCAGTCCTGCCCACGCAGGGCCCGGGCCGCGGCGGCGACCAGGACCCGTCCGGTGCTGCCGACCGCCACCACCCGGTCCCCGGCCAGTCCGGCCCCGTCCGCCGTGAGTCCCCCACGCACCGGATGCGCCGGTCCCAGCCCGCTTCGCTCGTTCGCCACGCGGCCCGGCTTCCCGTCCCGATGGGGTCTAAACGGGGCCTCCGCCACCCGCCGGGGGCATTCTTCGATGGACGGACGCTTGCGCCCTGCGGTCCCCGGCGTGCCGGCTGGGCGTGGCGTCCGGCGCCGCGCCGGATGGGCCGCGCGGGCCGGGCCGGGTGGGTTTCGACGGGCCCCCGACGGGCACGTGTGGCCATGGCTACCGACGACGACGCCCCGGCGGCGACCATCACCCCGTACCAGGACGGTCCGTTGCTGGTCCGCGGCGACTTCGCCCTGGTCACCCCAGAGGGCCGGACCATCGACGCGCGCCGGGGCACGGTGGCGCTGTGCCGGTGCGGCAGGTCGGCGCTCAAGCCGTTCTGCGACGGGACGCACAAGGCGGTGCGGTTCCGCGCCGGCACCGACCGGGAGGGCTGACCGCCCGACACGAGGCTGCGCCGGGGCGCACGCGAGCGGTCAGGCGACGGCGGTGACGGGCGCCGGGCGGGTCACCGGCCGCAGCGAGCTCTCCCCCCGGGCCCAGGAGTCCAGCACGTGCCCCGCGAAGAGGCCGTCGACCGCCAGCGCCGCCGCCGCGCCGAAGATCAGATCGGGTACGAGCGCCGGTTCGGCCCGAGCCAGCCCGCCGCACAGGTCGTGCGCGGCCACCTGCTCGTGCACGGCGTCGGCCTCGACGTGCTCGTCGTAGAACCGGGTGGCAGCCTCGTCCAGGCCGAGCCGGCGCAGGCCGTTGCCGTAGCGGCGGTTCGGCAGCGAGGAGGTCATCTCGAACGCCGCCAGGTGGCCCAGCAGCGCGCCGCGCAGCCGGCGGTGCAACCCGAACAGGGACATCAGGTTGTTCGCGGCCAGGGTGACCGCCGGAACCCGGTCCAGGTAGGCGGCGTAGCCGGTGTCCAGGCCGAGCCGGTCCATGGTGCGCCGGAACAGCTCGGCGTGCATCCGGTCCAGCCGGCCGTTGCCGTACTCGTCCATCTGGATCTCGACGAGCGCGGCCTTGGCCGGCCCGCCGAGGCGGGGCAGTCCCCAGCTGTGCGGGTCCGCCTCCCGCAGGTGGTAGACGGAACGGTGCACGACGAACTCGCGGAACTGCTCCAGGGTCGCCCGGTTCTGCACCGTCACGGCCAGCGCCGGGCCGTCGTCGGCGGCCACCAACTCGGCCAGCGCCCGCGGCACGTCGGCGGGCGGCACCGCCCGCGGCGGGCCGGCCAGCCGGCGCAGCGCCGCCTCGAAGACCCGCTCGGCCCGGGCCCGCAGGGCCAGCAGGCCCGGCTGCCACTCCCAGTGCTCGGCCACCCCCGACCAGCCCCGGTAGTGCAGCTCGTAGCAGAGGAAGAGGGTCAGCTGGAGGTCCTCGTCGATGAGCGGGCCGGGCCCGCCGTCGTCCGGGGCGAACCGGGCGCCGAGGCCCACCGGCGGGTCGTGCGGCGGCCGGCGCAGCGCCGCCACCAGTGCGGCGGAGACCGGGCCCCGGGCCCGGGGCAGGGGCGCGGGACCGTAGCGACGGTCGGCGGGCTCGGGCATGGCTCTCCTCGCGGGTAAGGGCGTACCCGCGGGTGCCCCGGCCCGGCGGGACTAAACGAGGTCGTCGGCCTCGACGAGCCGGACTAGACGAGGTCGTCGGCCTCGACGACGACGCGGGCGTCGAGCATCCGCTCCCGGACCAGCCGGGCCGCGTCGCCGTCGGCGAACAGGCCCCGCAGGTCGGCCAGGGCCGGCTCCGGCGGGCGCAGCGACACGGTGGGGTCGACCACGGCCTCCAGCACGCTGGGCCGGTCCGCGGCGAGGGCCTCGTCCCACGCCGCGCCGACCAGTTCCGGGCGGTCCACCCGGACGCCGTGCAGGCCGAGCAGCCGGGCCCACCCGGCGTACGGCACGTCGGGCCGGCGGGCGGACGCGCCGGCCGGTGACCGGCCGCCGCCCGTGCCCGAGTGGTCGCGATTGTTGAGCACCAGCACCACCAGCCGGGGATCGGGCCACTCCCGCCAGTGCCGGGCGACGGTGATCAGCTCGGCCAGACCGTTGAGCTGCATCGCGCCGTCCCCGGCCAACGCGATCACCGGCCGGTCCGGGCGGGCCAGCTTCGCCGCCACCGCGTACGGCAGGGCGCAGCCCGCCGAGCCGAGGGTGCCGCAGAGCTGCGCGGTCACCCCGGGCCGCAGCTCCAGGTGCCGGGCGTACCAGTAGATGACCGAACCGACGTCGACGGCGATCGCGGCCGAGCGGGGCATCCGGACGGAGAGCTGATGCAGCACCAACTGCGGGTTGACCGGCTCGCCGGGCTCACCGGCCCGGGCCACCGCCTCCTCCCGCCACCGGTCCACCGAGCTCTCCACCGTGCGGCGCCAGTCCCGCCGGGCCCGCTCGGGCACCCGGTCGAGCAGCGCGCGCAGCGTCTCACCGGCGTCGCCGACCAGCGGCACGTCCACCGGGTAGCGGGTGCCGATCCGGCGACCGTCGATGTCGATCTGGATCGTGCGGGCCTGCCCGGGCATCGGGTAGTAGTCGGTCCACGGGTCGGTGGTGCCCACCATCAGCAGGGTGTCGCAGCCGCCCATGAGCTGGGCGGCGGCGGTGCTGCCGACCTCGCCGAGCACCCCGGTGTGAAAGGGCAGCCGCTCGTCCAGCACGGGTTTGCCGAGCAGGCTGGTGGCCACCCCGGCGCCGAGCCGGTCGGCCAGCGTCACGATCTCGTCGGCCGCGCCGTGCGCGCCCTGACCGACCAGGATCGCCAGTCGGCCGCCGGCGCCGAGCAGGGACGCGGCGGCGGCGAGGTCGGCGTCGTGCGGGAGCACCCGGGCCAGCGGCTCCCCCGGGGTCGCCGACGTCACCCCGGCGGCCTGCGGCAGCAGGTCGGGCACCACGGCCGCCTGCACCTCCCGGGGCAGCACCACGCAGGTGGGGCTACGGGTCGCCGCGGCGGTGCGGAACGCCTGGTCCAGCACGGCGGGGACCTGCTCGGGCGCGCGCCCGTACCGGACGAACTGGTTGCAGACGTCGCCGAAGAGCCGGCTCAGCCCGATCTCCTCGTGGGCGCCGCCGAGCGGGCCGGTGATGTCCTCCCCGACGATCGCCACCATCGGCTTGCTGTCCAGCTTGGCGTCGTACAGGCCGTTGAGCAGGTGGACGGCGCTGGGCCCCTGGGTGGCCAGGCAGACGCCGATCTCGCCGGTGAACTTGGCGTGCCCGCTGGCCATGAAGGCGGCGGTCTCCTCGTGCCGGGCGGGGACGAACTCCGGGTCCCCGCCCGAGCGGTCCAGGGCCGCCACGACCGGGGCGATGGCCTCGCCCGGGCAGCCGAAGACGCGCGGCACCCGCCAGGCCCGCAGCCGCTCCACCACCAGATCGGCCCCCGTACGCTCAACCATTTCCCCGCCCGGGGGTGGCGGCGTCGACGTAGCGCAGCACCGCGCCCACCCCGTCGGTCAGCTCGGGCGCCTCCTCGGGGCCCAGCACGGTCAGCTCCGCGTCGGTGCCGACCAGCGCCCGGACCAGGGCCGCGTCGGCGCGCACCCGGTGCGGGTCGGGCACCGACATGGCGGTGAGCTGCCCCGGGTCGGTGGAGATGTCGGTCGGCCCCGGGCCGATCCACAGCTCCTCCGTGGAGGACGGGTCGTCCACGATCAGCATGGTGTCGACCTGATTGCGTTGCAGCGCCGACACGACCGCGTCGAGGCCCGCCCCGACGTCCTCCTGCATGCCGAAGCGGTCCAGTGCGGCGGTGATCCGCTGGTCGGCCACCTCGGCGATGGTCTGCACGGTGAGGTCGTCCATCAGCGTCGGGTCCGCCCCGACGTTCCGCGACCCGGCGTCGGTGCGCACCACCACGTCCTGCCAGCGCTCGGGAAGTTGGGCGGTGATCATGCCGGTCGCCCGCACGTCACCGGCGACCACCAGCACGTCCGCGCCGACCTTCTCCGCCAGCTCCACGGTGGCCGCCGCCGCGTCGCCGGCGTTGTGGTGCCACGCCTCCATGGCGGCCCGTTGGTATCGGGACTGCGACCAGCCGCCCGGGTTGACCCGGCGCAGCTGGAATTCCTCCCGGCCGGTGACATGGGCGCGACGGGGCACCCCGCCCGCGCTGACCGCCACGGCATCGGCGCCGGTCCGGTCGGCCAACACCCGCACCCAGGCGATCTGTTCGCCGCGCTGGGCGAGCAGCGGCATGGTGTGCGGCAGCTCCGAGACCGCCGCCAGGTCCCGCAGCGGCGGCGCGGACAGATACTCGCTGAGCACCGCCCGTCCCCGGGTCGCGAACACGGCGATGCCGTAGTCGCCGGGCATCGGGGTGTGGCCGCGGACCACCCGCTCGACGGCGTCCACGGTCGGCGCGTCGGCGCCCTGCTCAAGCAGTTCGCCCTTGAGTGCCCGCCAGCGCAGGTCGAGCGCCGGACGGGCGTCCTCAGTGTCCCGGGAGGCGTCCAGATACACCGAACACCACGGCCCGGGACGGTCGTAGAGCGGGCGCAGGAAGGACAGCTGCATGCTCGACCCCTTTCCAGCTCGGCCCCCCGCTTACCCGCGCCGGTGGCCTTGTCACCTGACCGCGCCACGAACGTGACTCGCGTTCATTCACGTCGTTCACCCGAGCGTGCGGATACGATCGGTGCAGGGAACCGGACTCTCGGTGGTGAACGACTCTCGGTGGTGCACATGGACAGCGACCTGGAATACCGGCGGATCGCTCGCCCCACGCAGCGGATCGTCACCGGCCGGGTCGTCCGGCTGCTCGACGGCTATCCCCGCGAGCTGAGGATCGGCCAGCCGGTGCTGGTCGCCGTGGTGACCGCGGCCAGCGTGATGGGCCTGCTGCTGCTGGCGTTGCGTTCCTTGCTGTCCAACGGCGGCGGCGGGGCCCGGCGCAGCTGGAAGGAACTGCGCAAGGGCCCGGAGTTCCTGGTCACCCCGCTGCGGCTGCGCGACTCCGCCGACCAGCTCTGCGAGGTGGAGCTGCACGGGCACCTGCCGCAGAGCGCCCTGCACCCGGCCGACTGGGTGCAGATCACCCTCCGGCCGCAGGACCCGGACCTGCCGCCCCGGGTGGAGCGGATCGTCAACCTCACCACCGGGCAGCTGCTGCGCCCGCGCACCGCCACCCTGTGGAGCCATCTCGGCCCGCCGCTGCTGATCCAGGCCGTGCTGGGGGCGGTGCTGATCGCCGCGATCGCCGTCGCCGTCGTGCTCACCTGACGGACCCCTGCTCGCCTCAGGGACCCCTGCTCACCACGCCCGCGCCTGCTGATTCACGGAATCAGCGTGACCATGGGTCCAGCGTGACGTGGGGCCAGGGGTGGGAGGAGCTGCGGTTTCCGGCGGGCCGGGGGCGGGCACCGGGGTGCCATGTTTGAGGGATTCGCGCTGGAGGAGATCGACGTCGGAGAAGTGCGGCTACGGGTGCGTCACGGCGGGTCGGGACCGCCGGTGGTGCTGCTGCACGGCCACCCGCGCACCCACGCCACGTGGCACCGGGTCGCGCCGTTGCTGGCCCGGGAGCACACCGTGATCTGCCCGGACCTGCGGGGCTACGGAGGCTCGTCGAAGCCGCCGGGCGACCCCGGGCACACCACGTACGCCAAGCGGGCGATGGCCCGCGACGTGGTCGGCCTGCTCGACGCGCTCGGCCACGACCGCGCGGCGGTGGTCGGGCACGACCGGGGCTGCTACGCGGCGATGCGCACGGCGCTGGACCACCCCGGCCGGGTGAGCCGGCTGGGGGTGCTCGACGGGGTGCCGATCGGCGAGGCCCTGGCCCGCGCCGACGCCCGGTTCGCGGCCCGCTGGTGGCACTGGTTCTTCCTCGGCCAGTCGGACAAGCCGGCGGAGCGGGTGATCAACGCCGACCCGGACGCCTGGTACGGCGGCTCGCCGGCCGTCATGGGCGCGGAGGCGTACGCCGACTACCGCCGGGCGATCCACGACCCGGCGACGGTGCACGCGATGTGCGAGGACTACCGGGCCGGGCTCGGCCCGGACCGGGCGGCCGACGACGCCGACCGGGCCGCCGGGCGGCGGATCGCCTGCCCGGTGCTGTTCTGCTGGTCGGAGCGGGACGACATGGTCGACCTGTACGGCGACCCGGTGGCGATCTGGCGGGACTGGGCCGACGACGTACGGGGGGCCTCGATCGACTCGGGCCACCACATGGCCGAGGAGGCCCCGGAGCAGCTCGCCGCCACGTTGGCCGCCTTCCTCGCCGGCTGACGGCACCCCGGGCGGCCGTGAGCCGGGGGGGCGGGAGGCACCCCGATGGGCAGGTGGGCGGGGGCGGCGCGCCGCCGGGGCCGCCCGAGCGTCCCCGGCCGGTGGTCCCGGTGGGTGTCGGCGGCGGTCAGCCGACCGGGGCCAGCGGGCGGTCCGGCTCGGGTGCGGTGCGCAGCATGCCCCGCCGGGCTGCCCAGCGCTCGAAGAACAGGGTCGCGAACGGCGGGACGGCGCAGGCCAGCGCAACGACGGTGGGCCACAGCCGCCACCGCTGCAGCCGGGCCACGGCCAGCACCAGCAGGCCGTACACGACGAACAGCCCGCCGTGGATCGGCCCGAAGATCTTCACCCCGATCTCGTTGTCCGGCGGCCCGTACTTGACGGCCATGCCGATCAGCAGGGCCAGCCAGGAGCAGGCCTCGGCGATCGCCGCCGCCACGAACAACTTGGTGATCTTCTCGCGCATCGTCACTCCCCCACCGGTTGCCGGCCATGCTAACCAGACCGGCCGGCCGATCCGGGCAGCGACGGGCGGACGCGACGGGAATCACGCGGCCCCCGGCGGGGTACGTGTAGGGACCTTCGGGTCTTCCCCGGCCCGCGCCGCCGTGCGAGGTTAGGGGGACCAACGGTGACAAGGTGGTGACGATGGGCGAGGACGTCGGCGTACGGACATTCACCCGTGAGGACCGGGCCCGCTATCGCGACAAGGTACGGCGGTGCCTGGACGTCTTCGCCGAGATGCTTCGGGAGTCCCGGTTCGACGTCGAACGGCCGATGACCGGGGTGGAGATCGAGCTGAACCTGGTCGACGACGACTCGATGCCGGCGATGCGCAATTCGGAGGTGCTGGCCGCCATCGAGGACCCGAGCTTCCAGACCGAGCTGGGGCAGTTCAACATCGAGATCAACGTCGCGCCGCGCCGGCTGGCCGGCACCGGCACCGCCGCGTTCGAGGAACACGTCCGAGCCAGCCTGAACGCCGCCGAGACGAAGGCCCGTGGCGTCGGCGCGCACATGGTGATGATCGGCATCCTGCCGACGCTGCGCCCGGAACACCTGACCGCCGAGACGCTGTCGGCCAACCCGCGCTACAAGCTGCTCAACGAGCAGATCTTCGCCGCCCGCGGCGAGGACCTGCGGATCTCGATCAGCGGGGTCGAGCGGCTCGCGGTCACCGCCGACACCATCACCCCCGAGGCGGCCTGCACCAGCACCCAGTTCCATCTCCAGGTCAGCCCGGCCCAGTTCGCCGACTACTGGAACGCCGCCCAGGCGATCGCCGGCATCCAGGTCGCCCTCGGCGCGAACTCGCCGCTGTTCTTCGGCCGGGAGCTGTGGCGCGAGACCCGCATCCCGCTGTTCCAGCAGGCCACCGACACGCGGGCGGAGGAGATCAAGGCCCAGGGGGTACGCCCCCGGGTGTGGTTCGGCGAGCGGTGGATCACCACGGTGTTCGACCTGTTCGAGGAGAACGTCCGCTACTTCCCCGCGCTGCTGCCGGTGTGCGACCCGGAGGACCCGGCCGAGGCGCTCGCCCGCGGTGACGTACCGAAGCTCGCCGAGCTCCGGCTGCACAACGGCACCGTCTACCGCTGGAACCGCCCGGTGTACGACGTGTTCAAGGGCCGCCCGCACCTGCGGGTGGAGAACCGGGTGCTGCCCGCCGGCCCGACGGTGCTGGACACCGTGGCCAACGGCGCGTTCTACTTCGGGCTGGTACGGGCCCTCGCCGAGTCGGACCGGCCAGTGTGGTCCCAGATGTCGTTCAGCGCCGCCGAGGAGAACTTCAACAGCGGTGCCCGGCACGGCATCGACGCCCAGGTGTTCTGGCCCGGCCTGGGGTACCTGCCCGTCACCGAGCTGGTGCTGCGCCGACTGCTGCCGCTGGCCCACCACGGCCTGGACCGGTGGGGCCTGGACCCGGCCGAGCGGGACCGGCTGCTCGGCATCATCGAGCAGCGCTGCCTGACCGGCCGTAACGGGGCCACCTGGCAGGTGGAGACGCTGCACCGGCTGGAGACCGCCGACCACCTGGACCGGCCGGCGGCGCTGCGCGAGGTGGTCCGGCACTACGTGGACCTGATGCACAGCAACCGCCCTGTCCACGAGTGGCCGATCCCCTGACCGCCCAGGCCCCGCCCCCGGTTGACTGGCAGTCGGCCGAACCTATTGACAGTCGATAGGTTCAGAGCGATAGTCGATGCATGTTGACGGAGCATCGAGCGGTGGGCCCGCTCAGAGTCTTTTTGGTGCTGCTGTTCGGGATCCTGGTCATGTTCCAGACCCTCTCGCTGCCCGGGCAGTTCGCGCACATGGCCGAGGAGTCCCCGAACGATGCCTACCTCAGGTGGCCGATGACCGCCGTCTCGGTGTTCTGGGTGTTGTGCATCCAGGTCGTGATCGTGTGCACCTGGAAGCTGCTCACCCTGGTCAAGCGCGACCGCATCTTCAGCGATGCCGCCCTGGCCTGGGTGGACGCGATCGTGTGGGCGATCGTCGCCGCCTGGGTGGTGCTGCTGGGGGTGTTCCTCTACTTCGGCTTCAACGCGTCGGACCCCGGGCTGCCGGTCCTGCTGTTCCTGATGCTGGTGGGTGTCGCCGTGCTGGGGCTCCTGATGGTGGTGATGCGGGCACTGCTGCGGCAGGCCACCACACTGCGTACCGACATGGAAGCGGTGATCTGATGCCCATCGTCGTCCGCATCGATGTCGAGCTGGCGAAACGCAAGATGAGCGTCGGTGAGTTCGCCGAACGCGTCGGGCTCACCCCGGCGAACGTGGCGGTACTCAAGAACGGTCGCGCCAAGGCCGTTCGCTTCAGCACCCTGGAAGCCATGTGCCGGGTGCTCGAATGCCAGCCCGGTGACCTGCTCGAATGGGTCGAGGAATGAGGACACCGATGAGGTACCTCCTCGCCGTCCTCGCCGCCGCGATCGGCGTCGCCGGCATGGTGCTCGGGGAGGCCGACGACTCGCCGGGCCTCCAACTCCTGGGGGTCGTGCTCATCGTCGGCGCGGCCGCGTTCGGCGTGCGGACGGCCCGGCGCGGCAGGTAGCGGCACTACGCCGACGCTGTCGTCCCGCACGCCCTGCCTCCCGGTCGTGCGGGACGACAGTCCCCGGGGAGGCCGCGCTCAGCCCTCCCCCGCCGACTGGGCCGCAGGGTCGTCGATCACGGCGGCGGCGTGGAACACGACGCCATCGAGGACGTCCCGGGCGTCGCGACGGCGGCCGAACCGCGCCCCGGCGAAGGTGACCTCACCGTGGAACGAGGCGCGCCCCTCGGCACCGCCGAGCCGGAAGGCGGCCCCGGCGAACGCGCTCGCGTCGAAGCGGGTGGCACCGTGGAACTGGGCGCCCGTGAAGTCCGCGTGACCGACCTGGCACCCGCTGAGGTCGAGGTCGACCAGCGTCGCGCCGCACAGCGGCAGGTCCGTCCCCGGCCAGTGCCGTTCCTCCGCCCCGACGGGTGCCGGGCGCAGGCGCCCGGCGAGCAGCCGCTGGGCGTCGCGCCGCAGCTGGACCTCCCCGGCCTGGGCGGGGGTCAGCTCACCGGTCACGTCGAACGGCAGTGGCACCCGCAGGTACTCGCACACGGCGTCGACCACGCGCTGGCGCAGCTCCGGCCTCCCGTCACCGAGCTCGCCGAGGGCCCGCAGCCCCACGCGGCGGACGTCGGGATCGCGGTCGGCGAGCTGACGGGAGTAGGGCGCGACGGAACCGTCGGCGACGAGCACGCTCGTGCCGTCCGGCGCCGACGCCGACGCCCAGCCAAGGGGCCAGCGCGCCGGCTCGTCGCCGGCCGTGCCGGCCCACCGGGCGCCGTCGAGGTCGACGGCCGGCTGGTCGAGGCGCACCGGCCCGCCGAACCAGGCGTCCCGGAACGTCGCGTCCGCGCCGAACCGAGCCTTGCAGAACCAGGCGGGGCCGTCGAAGCGGACGCTCCGGAACGACACGGCCCCGACGAATCGGGCCCCGTCGCCGCCCTCCTCCCAACCCTGGTAGTCGCCCATCAGGACGGCGACGGGCCAGCCCGGGTCGTCCTCGTTCGGCTCGTCCCAGGGCGCGGGTCGGACGTCCTCGGCGGCGTCCCAGGCCGGATCGTCCTCCCACAGTTCCTCCTCGCCCCGCCCGAACCAGGCCATCGCGGCGAAGCCGACCCGTTCGAAGCTGGCCGGTCCCCGGAACCGGGCACGCCCGAACACGGCGTCGGCGGCGAACCGGGCACCGTCGAACCGGGCCGCGCCGTGGAAGACGGCACGGGCGAAGACCGCGTCACCGGTGAACCGGGCGTCGGCGAACGAGGTCGTCCCGAGGAACCGGGTGTCGGCGAATCGGGCTTCGGCCAGCTCACACCCGCCGAGATCGGCCTCCACGAGGGTCGCACCGGACAGGTCCACGACGACACCCGGCGACGTTCCGCCCGCCCCCGCGTCCCCGCCCACTCCGACGTCCTCGCCCGCCCCGGAGGCGGGGCGCAGCAACCCGACGAGCACCCGCAGGGCGTCGCGCCGCAGCTCACCGTCCGCGGCGCCCGTTCCAGCCACCGCAGTCGCGACAGAGGGTGTACGCAGGTAGGCGCAGATCGCGTCCACCGCGTCCTGGCGCAGCGCCGGGGCGGAAACGCCGGCGTCCGCCAGCCGCCGCAGGGCGTCCGCCCGCTCCGCGCCCGTCGCCTGCGTCACCTGCCGGACGGCGGTCCGGAACGCCTCGACGTCTACCCTGCCGACCGGCACGTGCCCCTCCAGACCCGGTGCGGCAGCCCGTACACCGGCATCAGCCGCCAGGACCGTCCCCGACGTGCCGGCGAAGGATAGCGGCGCACGGTGACAACGCCCCGGAGTCGTGGCGGTCCCAGGAACGCGCTGCTCAGCTGGCCCCGCTGCCGATCAGCGGGTTTGAGACTTACGAGGCCAATCGCTCGCGTGCGTAATGACCGGAGTTGGCCGGTTCAACAGCGCGTTCGGGCTGGTTGATCTCGGCCCACACCGCATCGAGGGAGAGGCCGAGGACATCGGCGATCGCCGCGATGGTCGGGAAGGCAGGGGTCGCTACGCGGCCCGACTCGATCTTCCGGAGGGTCTCCGGTGAGACACGTGCATCGAGCGCAGTCACGAGCATCGAGCGCTCTCCCCTGGCGCGACGCAACAGGGCGCCGAGGCGCTGCCCGCGCTCGACCTCTGCGGGTGTGAGCGGCAACCTGACCATGGCTCCGATTCTAGTACCGGGATAGTATGGCCGGGATAGTTATTGGTTGCATGAGGAAGGCGCCGCATGATCGAGATCCTGACCCCCACCGAACTGCCCCGGGCGAGGGAGGCAGGCGCCCTGGTCGCTGAGATTCTGCAGACGCTGAAGAGCCGCAGCGCAGTAGGCATCAACCTCCTGGACATCGACCGGTGGGCCAAGGCCATGATCATCGAGGCTGGAGCGCTGTCCTGCTATGTCGACTACGCGCCGCCCTTCGGGCGCGGGCCGTTCGGCCACTACATCTGCACGTCCGTCAATGACGCCGTGCTCCACGGGCTGCCGTACGACTACACGCTTGCCGACGGCGATCTGCTGTCACTCGACCTCGCCGTCTGCAAGGGCGGAGTCGTTGCAGACTCTGCCGTCAGCTTCATCGTGGGCGACTCAAAGCCCCCGGAGAGCGTCGCGCTGATCGGCGCGACCGAACGCGCGCTGCACGCAGGGATAGCCGCTGCCGGGCCCGGGGCTCGCATCGGCGACATCTCCCATGCCATCGGCTCGACCCTCCGCGAAGCGGGATATTCGATCAACACCGAGTTCGGCGGTCATGGCGTCGGGTCAACGATGCACCAGGACCCGCACATTTCGAACACCGGACGGCCCGGCCGTGGATACAGACTGCGCCCTGGGCTGCTGCTGGCACTGGAGCCGTGGGTCATGGCGGACACCGCTGAGCTCATCACCGATGCCGACGGGTGGACGCTCCGAAGCGCGACAGGATGCCGGACAGCGCACAGTGAGCACACGATCGCCATCACCAGCGACGGCGCCGAAATCCTCACCCTGCCGAAGCAGGCGCACCCGTGAGGTCGGAGCCACGCGTGCGCCTGCGTTCCTGAGGCTCGACAGGCGAGCGGCACTTCCCTGCCGCGACGCAGGCGGTCCTGGGGCCCCGTCACGGATGACCGGACGGCGGATTTTTGTATGTCGATTGATCGATGCCTTGTAGGGTGGGCCCGTCGTCACATACCCCCGGAAGGGAAGTGGACATGCCCAGAATCACCGTTCGCGTCCTCGGCGCCCTCGGCGCGAGCCTGCTCAGCGCCGCCCTCGGCGTCCTGGCGGTCGCCGTGCCTGCTCAGGCGGCGGCCCGCGATGGAGTCTGCGACGCGGGCGAGTTCTGCTACTACTACAACAGCGACCACGCGGGGTCGATCTCCGATCACACCGGATCACTGGCCGACTACGGCTCGACCCAGCCGGGCTGTTACGAGTTCAAGGGTGCCGGCAGCGGCCAGGGCCTGTGCGTCAAGAACAACGCCGCTTCCGTCTGGAACCGCACCAGCAACACCGTGCGGGTCTACTACAACAGCGACTACGACGGCTCCTACGCCTACCAGAACTTCGCGTCCGGCGCGAAGGCGAACCTGAACGCCACGCTGAAGAACAACAACGCCTCCCACCAGCTGATCTCCGCCGGGACGACCTATCCGGCCAAGGACGACTACCCGTACAAGGGCGCGACCTCGGGCATCGACCCCTGGAACTTCTACAAGGGGCAGTGCACCAGTTTCGCGGCCTGGGCCGTGCGGAGCCGCGTCGGCGTGCCCTTCCACAACCAGTACGGGGGCCAGGCGCGGTGGGGCAACGCCAAGGAGTGGGTGGCCGCTGCCGGACGCGCCGGGGTGCCGGTGTACAACAGCCCGAAGGCCGGTGACGTCGCGGTCCGCCTGGGCGGCACCTACGGTCACGTCGCCTTCGTCACCAGCGTGAACGCCAACGGCACCTTCGAGGTCGACGAGTACAACTACGTCAACGCCGACAAGTACAGCCACCGGACGGTGTCGGTCGGAACCGCCAACAACCAGTTCTCGAAGTTCATCCGCTTCAAGTGACCCTCTGCCTCAGCTGAGGGATGCGGGCACGCCGGCCCGAACGGGGTGGGCGTGCCCGCATCGCAGGTGATCGGCACCGCGAAATACGGATTCTCAGGACCGTGATTGCGGCCGCCCGCACTGGCGAAAAGAGGTTGCACGAATGCCCGGCATCCATTTGGGTCAGCCCTCGTGACTGCCTTGGATCAGCTCGTGCGCCCGGATCGCTATCCCCGTTCGTCACGCTACGACCCGGCGTGGTTGCTCCGGCTCGACATGGGGCCGAACCCCCTGTGGCTGCTGGAGGACCTCGCCCGGGACCTTGATCTGCGCCCGGGGATGCGGGTGCTCGACCTTGGTTCCGGCAAGGGTGCGACGTCGGTGTTCCTCGCCCGCGAGTACGGCGTCCACGTCGTGGCGGCCGACTGGTGGGTCGGCGCGGACGAGGCGGCGGCCGTCTTCGCCGAGGCCGGCGTCAGCGACCGGGTGGATGCGGTGCGGACGGAGGCGCACGTCCTGCCCTTCGAGGAGGAGAGCTTCGATGCCATCGTGAGCGTCGACGCGTTCGAGTACTTCGGCACGGCGGACAGCTACCTGCCGTACCTGGTGCGGTTCCTGCGCCCGGGTGGACAGCTGGGCATGGCAACGCCCGCGATGACCCGGGAGGTCCGCGAGCTCGGGGCCATCCCCGCGCACATCAAGAAGGTGGTCGGCTGGGAGGCGATCGCCTGGCACACGGCGCAGTGGTGGCGCTTCCACTGGGAGATCACCGAACTGGTGACGGTCACGTCAGCGCGACCGCAACCGGAGGGCTGGCGGGATTGGCTGCTGTGGACCCGGGCAGCCACCGAGGCGCAACCGGATGGCCGGGCGTCCCACCAGCCCGTGATCGACATGCTCACTGCGGACAACGGCGAGCTTCTCACGTTCGCATTGGTGACCGCGCGTAAGAACTGAAGCCCGTTCGGAGCCGGGCGGGCCGGGCAGGGCCCTGGTGGCTACGCCGTAGGGGACGGGTCACACCCCTCCCGGGGCAGCCCGGTCACCGGGTGAGGCCGACGAGGGTCGCCAGGCGCGCCACGCCGGCCGGCACCGGGTGCGCCCGCGCGACCTCGGCGATCACCGTACGCGCCGCCGGCCGGCACCGGACCTCCGCCGGCGCGACGCCGTCCGCGTCGACCAGCACCCGCCCGGCCGCACGCAGGTCACCGAACTGCAGGTACGCCCGCGCGGCGTCCACCAGGTAGGCGGCCCGGTACTCGGCCGGCAGCCGCCGCCACGCCTCCCCCCGTACCACCTGTTCGTGCCGACCCACCGCCTCCCCGGCCTCCCCCAGCTCGACCGCCGCCACCACCCGGGCCAACTCGACGGCGACCGGCCCGAAGCTGGTCCGGTGCGGGTCGTCCCCGGCCCCGAGCGAGGCGGCCACCCCGGCGGCCCGGTCGGCCAACTCCCCCGCCCGGCCGGCGTCGCCGCAACCGGCGGCGGCCAGGACCCCCTGGATCAGCAGGGCCCCGTGCACCGTCGACGGCGCGAGGCGACGCGCGGCGTCGCCCGTCACCGCCAGCGCCAACCGGTCGCGGCCCAGCGCCCGCAGCGCCTGCCCGACCGACACCGCCGCCGATGCCGTCAGCACCGGATCACCGCCGGCCACGGCCACCGCGCGGTCGGCGGCCAGCCACCCCAGGTCGGCCTCGCCGAGCTTCACCAGCACCGACGAGGTGATCCGGTACGCCTGCACCAGCAGCCCCGGCGCGTCCGCGCGCAGGCCCCGGGCGGCGTCGAGCAACCCCGGCAGCAGCCGCACCACCTGGGCGTAACGCGCGTGCTGGTAGGTCAGCCAGGCGTGCTCCACGTGCCGGCCCGTCTCCGCCACCGACGCCGTCACCCGGCGGATGTCGTAGCGGGCGAGGGCGGCGCGGACCTCGTCCACCCCGTCCAGCGGGCCGGCGCTCATCGGCGGCGGGCGGTCCTCGCCGAGCAGCACCAACGGATCGACCCGCAGCACCTCGGCGACCTCCTGGATCACCGCGTACCGGTCCAGCGAGCGGACTCCCCGCTCGACCTTGTCCATCCAGCTCTTCGACCGGCCGAGCCGATCCGCGAGCACCTGCTGGGTCATCCGCCGCCGCACCCGCCAGCGCGCCACCCGACGCCCGATCGGCTCGTCAACGCTGGTCACGTAACCACCGCCGGTCCGGCACCGCCCGGGTGGTCTCCTCCACCGGTACGCGCTCCGCCTCCGCCAGATCGAGCAACCGCTTCCGGGCAGCCTCCCGCTCGGCCGCTTCTGCCTGCTCACCCCGGCTCTGTGCCGTCTCATCGCGCTGGCCCCGCATGCCGCCTCCATCGAGCCGTTACTGTCATCAGATATTCCGAAGCGTGGATGCCCGGCGGCCGAAGCGCGACGGGCATCCACGCCGGCGAGGACGGCCCAACAGCGCCAACCGAGGGGGGCGACCTCCTCCAACAACCTCCCATAGGTACCGTTGGGTAGTCAAGGGCTGGCAGAGGTGGTCTACTCGTGTTGCCAACCGAGGGGAACACAGTGCCACCGCGTTACCGCTACGAGCAGATCGCCGACGACCTGGCCAAGCGCATCGCGTCGGGAGAGTTCCCGCCAGGCGCGAAGCTGCCCAGCAGGCGGGAACTCATCGAGCATTACGGGGTCACCGAGCCGGTGATCGACCGCGCGATGCAGGTGCTACGGATCAAGGGCATGACCGAGACGCTTCCCGGCGTGGGCGTGTTCGTCGCGGAGTAGCGCCCAGCTCGCCGTGCCGGCTCCATCATCCTCGGCCAGAAGACAGACGTCCTGGACATGGCCGCCTGCGAGGCTGACCCAATAGGGTGACGAGCGGCTATGTTCCGACTTTCAGAGTCGTTATCAACGACATCAGAAGATCGATATCATCAGGGCAACTTGAAGAGGGAGACAAGGTCCCCCTCTGCCTGACTCGCTCAAATCCACTGACCGGCACCGATCGTGTCGGTGCCCTTGACTGGATGCGAGTCAACGGTTCCCGCTGCGGGCTGACTGCTGGGGCCCCTCGGCGAAGCAAGAGAGGCTGGGCCGCCGAGCCGCTGCTTACCCTCCTCCCTGCGGGTCCGGAGCGGACCGTCGAACTTGCCAGGGTACGAGCTGAGATGGAGCGTTACCCACCACTCCGCGCCGCACTGCGCGCTACCCCGGTGAGCAGCGAACTGCCCACCGGCGGCATTCAGATCAGATAGAGAACGAGCTGTCAACAAACGAGGGTTAGGCCACAAGCGGCCCGGAACTGCAAGGGCATTGAGATTGTCATCTCTGCCGACAGAGTCCCTGGTTGACGAGGAGAGCCGGTTCTATACTTGCCGCCGGAATACGCTCCGGCCCACCCGGGTCGAGGGGAAACAACCAGTACGAGGATTTGCGTATGCGCCGGAATTCTGCTCAGAACAACGGCGCTGCCGGCGCCCGCCGATCCGCGATCGCCGAGGAACAGGAGTTTCTCGACGTGGCCACTGCCCGGCGCGACAGGCTGGCCGACCACTTGCAGGCCGAGCTCTCGTCAGACGCCCTGGACCCATTGGAACGGGCCCGGCAGCGCATGCTCCGCCAGCAGTACGAAGAGCTACGGCGAGCACGGGACGGGCTGGTCTTCGGCCGCCTCGACGGCCTTGACGGCACCGTGCGACACGTGGGCCGGGTCGGTCTCCGCACCGACGGCGAGGACGGTGAGCCACTGCTGGTGGACTGGCGTGCTCCCGCAGCGCGGCCGTTCTACACCGCGACGGCTGTCGACCCACAAGGTCAGGCACGGCGCCGTCACGTACGCACGGCGGGATCGGTCGTCGTCGGCGTGGACGACGAGCCGCTGGACGGCACCCTGACGGCGGAACTCGTCGGTGAAGGCGCTCTACTGGCCGCCCTCGACCAGCGGCGCACCGGCCACATGTCGACGGCGATCTCCACGCTGCAACGCGAGCAGGACGACATCATCCGGGCCGAGGCGACCGGCCCGCTGATCGTTCAGGGCGGTCCCGGCACCGGCAAGACCGTCGTTGCTCTGCACCGCGTCGCCTACCTGCTGTTCGCCCACCGAAAGATGGCCGAGCAAGCGGTCCTGGTCCTCGGCCCCTCGCCGCGGTTCCTCCAGTACATCGCCCAGGTGCTGCCCGCGCTCGGTGAGACCGCCGTCGTGTCGGCGACCTGCGACACTCTGCTGACCGAGATCCGCGTGGGCCGCGACGAGAGCAGGCTTCTCGCCGAGATCAAGGGCCGCGCCCTCTGGCAATCCGCGCTCGAAAACTACGTCACGTCGCTGCTCCCCCGGCCCCGTGAGCTGAGGCTGCGTTGGGAGGGCGAGTTCTACGTCATCGCAGCCGCAGCAGTGGCACAGGCGCTCGCCTCGGCGGTGCAGGGACGTCCGTACCACCGCGCCCGCGCGGCGTTCGCCGAGCAGCTGCACCACCTCCTTGCCGAGGCCGTCGTCGAGCAGCGCGAGGCGCTGATGAACGAGATGGAGGAGGGCTTCGAGGACATCCTCGCCCGCTTCGACAGGGGCATGAAGCACGACCAACACTTCGGCAGGACGTCCACCGGCAGCGACGTCGACGGATTACTCTCCGAGGAGGAGATCGAGCAACTGCGTTCTCGTATCGCCGAGAACGCCACCATCGCCCGATTCATCGAGGCGTGGTGGCCCACCCTCGACACCGCGCACCTGCTGCGCGATCTCCTGACCGACCGCACCCTGCTGGCCCGGTTCGCCCCGCGGTTGTCCCCGGAGGAGATCACCGCCGTCTCGGCGGAGCCCGCCCCGTGGGCATCGAGCGACATCCCCCTGCTCGATGCCCTCGCCGACCTGCTGGGCGAGGTCGAAGCCCCGCAACCACAGGGCGAGTTCGTCGCCGACCGCGCTCGCCGGCAACGCGGCTGGGTGTACGGCCACGTCGTCATCGACGAGGCGCAAGAGCTGTCCGAGATGCAGTGGCAGATGGTCCTACGGCGCTGTCCCAGTCGCTCCATCACCGCGGTCGGCGACATCGACCAGGCGGAGGCAGCGCACCGGCACACCAGTTGGGCACAGGCGGTGCAGGCCGTTTTCGGGGACCGCTGGACCGCCGCGGAGCTGACCATCTGCTACCGGACCCCGCGCGAGGTCATGGACCTCACCGACTCGGTGCTGAAGAAGGCCGGCAGCCACAACGCGCCGCCCCGGGCGGTACGATCCTCCGGCATCGCCCCCTGGGAGCTCAGGATCACGCCCGCCGAGCTTGCCGACGCCGCCGTCCGAGCTGTGCAGGAGCTACAGCAGCGGTGGTACGGCGGCATGGTCGGGGTGATCGCCCCCGCCGACCGCATCGCCGAACTCCTGGCCATGCTGAGCGACGTGCCGGTGCTCACCGCGACCCAGTCCAAGGGACTGGAATGGGACGCGACGCTACTCATCGACCCCCAGGGCATCGCCGCTGAACCGCGCGGCTGGAACGGTCTCTACGTCGCGCTCACCCGATGCACCCAGGAACTCGGTCAGTTGATGCTCACGTAGCAATCGCCACGCGTATGGAAAACACACTGACGGTCCGCAGCCACCCGCCGGTCAGGACGGTCGGCCGCCGAACGCCAGTTGTGCACCTCGATGTCGGCGTACCGGTCCGAGGTCAGCAATGCGCGCGCGTCGCATCGCCCCGCAGATGACCGTGGTCGCCCTCCGCAGCTGGGCCAGGCGGCCGGGATGCCAGACCCGCAGCGGACGGGTCATGCCCACTCGCCCCTTTGCTCTGCTGCCGTCAGTGCAACACCAGCACGACGCCGCTTCAGGGCAAGGGCCAGCACGCACGGACGGCAGGAAGCGCGGCGCACCGCGCACGTTGCGCAGGGGGCAGCAGAGCAAAGGAGCCGGTACAGGTACCACCAGCAGACCGGCGACGACGCCGGCGCCCCGGTACCTGATCTCCCGCCGGGTCGACCTCGCCCGCCGGCTCATCCTGCGGGGTCGACCGCTGCGGTCGGTCGCGACCGACAGCGGGTTCCACGACCAGCCGCACCTGGCCCGCCACTTCAAGCGGATCCTCGGCGTCGGCCCGGCCGCCTTCGCCCGCGAAACCGGCGCGACTCTCGCAGCGCCACGGCCCATGCCGTCGTACGTCGGCCGTACGCTCCCGGCATGACGAATAGTGAGACGCGCACCCTTGCCGCGCCCGGCGCCGACCTGGTCTACGACGTCCGCGACCCGCTCGTTGCGCCCGCCGGGCACCGCACGTTGCTCATGATCGGCCAGCCGATGACCGCCGAGGGCTTCGGCTCACTCGCCGAGCACTTCACCGACCGCACGGTCGTCACCTACGATCCCCGGGGTCTTGGCCGCAGCGTCCGAAAGGACGGCCGGTCCGACCACACGCCGCAGCAGCAGGCGGCCGACCTGCACCTGCTGATCGAGGCGCTCGGCACCGGCCCGGTCGACGTGTTCGCCAGCAGCGGCGGCGCGGTGACCGCGCTCGAACTGGTCGCGTCCCACCCCGGCGATGTCGGCACGCTGGTGGCGCACGAGCCGCCGATCAACGCCGTGCTCCCCGACGCCGCCGCCGCCGACCGCGCCCGGGCCGGCTTCCACGAGGCGTACCAGACGAAGGGCAACGGCGCCGGAATGGCCGCGTTCATCGCGATGACGTCCTGGCAGGGCGAGTTCACCGACGCCTACTTCGCCCAGCCCGCGCCCGACCCGGCGATGTTCGGCCTGCCGACCGAGGACGACGGCACCCGCGACGATCCGCTGCTGTCGAAGGCCTCCTGGGCGATCATCGACTACCGCCCCGACGCGCAGGCGCTCACCGCCGCACCGACCCGGGTCGTGATCGCGGTCGGCGAGGAGTCGGCGGGGACGTACACCGCGCGTACGGCTGTCGCCACCGCCGCGCTGCTCGGCCAGGAGGCCACGGTGTTCCCCAGCCACCATGGGGGCTTCATGGGCGGCGACTTCGGCTACGCGGGCAAGCCCGCCGAGTTCGCGGGGCGGCTGCGCGAGGTGCTGGACGCCGACTGAGCGCACCCAGCCAGCCCTCCGGCGACGCCGACGGCGCCCGACGGTCAGCCACAAAGATCGTCTGTCACGTACCGGCGTCCCGCCCGGCGTGTCGCGCCGGTGACCAGCAGACGATCAAGGGCGGCCCATGAGGAGGCGGGCGGGGCGACGAAGGACGGCAGGGAACGCCGTGCACCGCGCACGTTTCAGCCGCTGCCAGCCGAGCAGGTCGTCACGGAGCAGCACAGCGATCTTTGTGTCGGTGACGCTGGCAGGCCCTAGAGTGCCACGATTGCCGCCGTCTCCGCCGGCAGGTCGATGCGGTCCCGGGTCACCGTGACCCCCTCCCCCGTGGCCAGGAGCACCCGACGCGCCATCCCCGGCAACGTGACCCGCTGCGGCTTGGCTGCCAGGTTCGCGACCACCAGCGTCTCCCCCCGCCGCAGCACCAGGAACTGGTCCCCGTGCCGGACGTCGACCCGGTCCAGCCGGGGATCGGACAGGTCGGCCCGGCTCTTGCGCAGCGCGATGAGCCGCCGGTGGAACTCGTACATCTCGCGGTGTTCGGGCTGGTCCAGCTCGCCCCAGTCGAGCCGGGAGCGGGCGAAGGTCTGCGGGTCCTGCGGGTCGGGAACATCATCCGAGGTCCACCCGTGCGCGGCGAACTCCCGGCGGCGGCCGGTGGCCACGGCGGTCGCCAGCTCCGGCTCGGGGTGGCTGGTGAAGAACTGCCACGGGGTGCTGGCCGCCCATTCCTCGCCCATGAAGAGCATCGGGGTGAACGGCCCCGTGAACAGCAGCGTCGCGCCGACCCGCAGCAGTGCCGGGGAGAGGGTGGCGGAGATCCGGTCGCCGGTGGCCCGGTTGCCGATCTGGTCGTGGTTCTGCAGGTACGCCACGAACCGGTGGCCGGGGGTGCGCTGCCGGTCCACGGGCCGGCCGTGGCTGCGGTTGCGGAAGCTGGACCAGGTGCCGGCGTGGAAGAACGCCCCGGTCAGCACCTCCGACAGGCATTCCAGGGAGCCGAAGTCGCCGTAGTAGCCCTGCCGCTCGCCGGTGAGCAGCGTGTGCAGGGCGTGGTGGGCGTCGTCGTTCCACTGGGCGTGCAGGCCGTACCCGCCGGCCTCCCGGGGCGTGATCAGCCGGGGGTCGTTGAGGTCGGACTCGGCGATCAGCGACAGCGGCCGGCGCAGGTGCGCGGCCAGCGAGTCGACCTCGGCCGCCACCTCCTCCAGGAGCGGGGTGGCGCGCGAGTCGGGCATGGCGTGCACGGCGTCGAGCCGCAACCCGTCGACGTGGTAGTCGCGCAGCCACGTCAGCACGCTGTCGAGGATGTAGCGGCGCACGCCGTCGGAGTGCGGCCCGTCGAGGTTGACGGTCCGGCCCCAGGTGTTGTCCTGCTCGGTGAGGTACGGCGCGAACATCGGCGCGTAGGCCCCGGAGGGCCCGAAATGGTTGTAGACGACGTCGAGGATCACCCCCAGACCCTTGGCGTGGGCGGCGTCGACGAACCGTTTCAGCCCGTCCGGGCCGCCGTAGGGCTCGTGCGGTGCGTACCAGCAGACCCCGTCGTAGCCCCAGTTGTGCTCGCCGTTGAAGGCGTTGACCGGCAGCAGCTCGATCAGGTCGACGCCGAGGTCGACCAGGTGGTCGAGGCGGCCGACGGCGGCGTCGAAGGTGCCCTGCGGGGTGAACGTGCCGACGTGCAGCTCGTACAGGACGCTGCCGGACAGTTGCCGGCCCGTCCAGCCGGTGTCGGTCCACTCGAAGGCCCCGTGGTCGTAGCGCCGGCTCGGGCCGTGCACCCCCGCCGGCTGCCAGGCCGAGCGGGGGTCGGGCAGGGCCCGGTCGTCGTCGTCGATCAGGTAGGCGTAGTCGGTGCCGGGGCCGGCGGCGGGCACCTCGACCCGCCACCAGCCGTCGGGGCCGGCGCGCATCTCGTGGTCGGCGTCGCCCGGCAGGCGCAGCCGGACCCGGGCGGCCTCCGGCGCCCACACCGTGAACTCGGTCATGACACACCCTCCACGGACTCGTTGGTGGGAGCCAGCAGCGCGACGGGACAGGTGGCCAGCAGGTCGGCCAGCGGGGTCTCCCCGCCACCGTAGACCCGGCCCGTGAACAGGTCGGTCACCTCGTGAACGGGAAGTGACAGCGTGGTGTCGCCCCAGCCGCCGGCGCGGGCCAGCCCGAGCGGCAGCCGGGTGGCGACCGCGACCGCGCCGCCCCGGTCGAAGGCGAGCGCGTGCGCGGCGGCGGGGCCGTGGGCCGGCACCGGGCGGTAGCCGGCGAACAGCTCCGGGCGGTCGCGGCGCAGCCGCAGGGTCCGCGACACCACGAGCAGCTTCGCCGCCCCGTCGGCGTCCACCGCCGGCTGCCAGCCGGCGTCGAGGCGGGCCAGCAGCTCCCGGCGTACGGCGAAGTCGACCGGGCGGCGGTTGTCGGGATCGACCAGCGAGTTCTCCCACAGCTCGGTGCCCTGGTAGGTGTCGGGCACACCGGGCATGGCGAGCTGGACGAGCTTCTGCCCGAGGGAGTTGGACCAGCCGGCCGGGGTGATCTCGGCGGCGAACGCGGTCAGCTCGGCGTGCAGCTCCGGGTCGTCGTACATCCGGTCGACCACGGCGTGCATGGCGTGCTCGAAGCCGGGGTCGGGGTCGGCCCAACTCGTGGCGACCGACGCCTCCCGGGCGGCCTTCTCGGCGTACGCGTGCAGCCGTTCCCGCTCGATCGGCCACGCCCCGACGGCGGTCTGCCAGAGCAGGTGGGCGAACGCCGGGTCGGGCAGCGGCGCGAGCGCCGTCCACCGGGTGACCCGCTCGGCCCAGCGCTCGGGCAGCTCGGACAGCACCGCGAGCCGGGCCCGGACGTCCTCGCCGCGCTTGGTGTCGTGGGTGGACAGGGTGGTCATCGCCGCCGGCCAGCGGGCCTGTCGGGCGGCGGCGAACCGGTGGAACTCGGCCGGCGGGGTGCCGAAGTGGGCGGGGCTGCCGCCGACCTCGTTGAGGGCGACGAACCGGCTCCAGCGGTAGTAGGCGGTGTCCTCGACGCCCTTGGCCATCACCGCGCCGGACAGCTGCGGGAAGCGCTGCCCCAGCTCGTCGTCGGGGTCGCGCAGCCGGCGGGTGACCGCGTCGAGGGCGGCGGTCAGGTCGGGGCGGCGTCGGCCGGCCTCGGAGCGGGCGTCGGCCAGGTGCCGGGCGCCGTGCGGCGGGTAGCCCCGGTAGACCGGGAAGCACGCGGCCAGCTCGGCGAGGGCCGCCCGGGCCTCGGCCGGTTCCAGCTCGGGGGCGAGGGCGGCGAGCCGGGTCAGCTCGGCGGCGAGCAGCCGGGTGGCCGCCTCCAGCTTGGTGTCGTGGATCAGGTCCGACCAGGAGGTGCGATGTCCGGTCAGCCGGGCGTCCAGGGCGGTGAGGTCGCCCTCGGCGGACCCGTCGACGAAGAGGCCGCCCACGGGCGCCAGGGCGTCGTAGCCGGTGGTGCCGTCCACCGGCCAGTCGGGCAGTTCCTCGCCGTACTCGAGGATCTTCTCCACCAGCAGCCACGCGTCCGGCGCGGCGGCGCGCAGCCGGGCCAGGTAGCCGGCCGGGTCGCGCAGCCCGTCGGGGTGGTCGACCCGGATGCCGTCGACCTCGCCGGCCGCCGCCCAGCGCAGCACCTCCGCGTGGGTGGCGGCGAACACCTCCGGGTCCTCCACCCGCAGGCCGGCCAGGTCGGCCACGGCGAAGAACCGGCGGTACGTCAGCTCGTGGTCCCCGCGCCGCCAGGAGACCAGCTCGTAGTGCTGCCGGTCGTGCACCTCGCGGGGTGTCCCGTCGCCGGCCCCTTCGCCGGTTCCCTCGGCGATCGGGAAGCGGTGTTCGTGGTAGCGCAGCTCCCCGTCGACGATCTTGAGGTCGTCCAGGGCGTCCGGGGCGTCGGCGAGCACGGGCAGCAGCAGCCGGCCCCGGTCCCAGTCGATGTCGAACCAGCGCGCGTACGCCGAGGCGCGGCCCCGGCGCAGCACGTCCCACCAGGCGGGGTTGGCCGCCGGCTGGGCCACCCCGGCGTGGTTGGGCACGATGTCGACGACCAGGCCGAGCCCGGCCGCGCGCAGCGCCCGGACCAGCCGCACCCGGCCGGCCTCGCCGCCCAGCTCGGGGTTGACCGCCCGGTGGTCGACCACGTCGTAGCCGTGCGCCGAGCCGGGGGTGGCGGTGAGCAGGGGCGCGCTGTAGAGGTGGGTGACGCCGAGGTCGGCCAGGTAGCCGACGAGGCCGGCGGTGGCGTCGAGGTCGAAGCCGGGGCGGACCTGCACCCGATACGTCGCGCCGAGGCGGGGATCGGGCATGGTCAGACCGTCCTCTCCAGGACCACCAGGGAGCGGTCCGGGACGCAGACGGTGCCGCCCGCCTCGACGAGGGTCGGCTTCTCCGGTTCCGGTTCCGCGGTGCTGATCACCAGCTCCCACCGCCGGCCGAACTCCTCCCCGGGCAGGGTGAAGTCCAACGCGGCGTCGTGGGCGTTGAAGCAGAGCAGGAACGAGGTGTCCCGGTGGCGCTGGCCGTACTGGCCGCGCTCGGGGATGCCGTCGCCGTTGACGAACAGGGCCACCGAGCGGCCGAAGTCGTTGCCCCAGTCCTCGCCGGTCATCTCCCGCCCGTCGGGGGTGTACCAGGCCAGGTCGGGCAGGCCCGAGCCGGCGGCCCGGCCGCCCACCGGCAGGCCGGTGAAGAACCGGCGGCGGCGGAACACCTGGTGGCTGCGGCGGAACTCGACCAGCCGCCGGACGAAGCCCAGCAGCGCCTCGTCGGCGTCGTCCCAGTCGACCCAGGCCAGCTCGCTGTCCTGGCAGTACGCGTTGTTGTTGCCGCGCTGGGTGCGGCCCAGCTCGTCGCCGTGGCCGATCATCGGCACGCCCTGGGAGAGGATCAGGGTGGCCAGGAAGTTGCGCCGCTGCCGCTGCCGCAGGGCCAGCACGCCCGGGTCGTCGGTCTCCCCCTCGACGCCGCAGTTCCAGGACCGGTTGTGGCCCTCGCCGTCCCGGTTGTCCTCGCCGTTGGCCTCGTTGTGCTTGTCGTTGTACGACACCAGGTCGTTGAGGGTGAACCCGTCGTGGCAGGTGACGAAGTTGATGCTGTGGAACGGGCGGCGGCCGTCGTCCTGGTACAGGTCGGCGGAGCCGGAGATCCGGGAGGCGAACTCGGCGAGGGTGGCCGGCTCGCCGCGCCAGAAGTCCCGCACCGTGTCGCGGTACTTGCCGTTCCACTCGGTCCACACCGGCGGGAAGTTGCCCACCTGGTAGCCGCCGGGGCCGACGTCCCACGGCTCGGCGATCAGCTTGACCTGGCTGACCACCGGGTCCTGCTGGACCACCTCGAAGAAGGTGGACAGGCGGTCGACCTCGTAGAACTCGCGGGCCAGGGTGGCGGCCAGGTCGAACCGGAAGCCGTCGACGTGCATCTCGGTCACCCAGTAGCGCAGCGAGTCCATGATCAGTTGCAGGGAGTGGGGGCTACGCACGTTGAGGCTGTTGCCGGTGCCCGTGTAGTCGACGAAGTACCGTCGATCCTCCTCGGAGAGCCGGTAGTAGCTGGGGTTGTCGACGCCCTTGAAGCTCAGCGTCGGGCCCAGGTGGTTGCCCTCGGCGGTGTGGTTGTAGACCACGTCGAGGATGACCTCGATGCCGGCGGCGTGCAGCGCCCTGACCATGCCCCGGAACTCCTGCACCTGCTGGCCGAGGTGGCCCAGCGCGGAGTAGCCGTGGTGCGGGGCGAAGAAGCCGATGGTGTTGTAGCCCCAGTAGTTGCGCATTCCCAGGTCGGCCAGCCGATGGTCGTGGACGAACTGGTGCACCGGCATCAGCTCGACGGCGGTGATCCCGAGTTGCTGGAAATACTCGATCATGACCGGGGAGGCGATCGCCGCGTACGTGCCGCGCAGCTCCTCCGGGATGCCGGGGTGGCGCATGGTCAGCCCGCGCACGTGGGCCTCGTAGATGACCGAGTGGTGGTACGGGGTGCGCGGCGGCCGGTCGTTGCCCCAGTCGAAGTACGGGTTCACCACCACCGACTTGGGCATGAACGGCGCCGAGTCGGTCTCGGACATCCGGTCCGGGTCGCCCAGCTCGTAGTCGTAGACGGCCGCGTTCCACTGCACGTCGCCGTCCACCGCCTTGGCGTACGGGTCGAGCAGGAGCTTGTGCGGGTTGCAGCGCGGCCCGTCGGCCGGGTTCCACGGGCCGTGGACCCGGTAGCCGTACCGCTGCCCCGGTTCGATGCCGGGGATGTACGCGTGCCAGACGTACGCGTCGACCTCGCGCAGCTCGACGCGGCGCTCCGCCCCGGTGTCCCACTCGTCGAACAGGCAGAGCTCGACCCGCTCGGCCACCTCCGAGAAGATCGCGAAGTTGGTGCCCATCCCGTCGTAGGTCGCCCCCAGGGGGTACCGCTCGCCCGGCCAGACCTGCATGTCGCTCCTCAGCCCATGATGATGAACGCCCCTGCCGGGCGGCCCGGCGAGTGCGCAAGCCGCTAATGCCCCGGCGCCCCTCCGCCCAATCCACCGTTTCGTGCCGTAGCCAAAATCCACCCTCCTGATACCGGCCGTCCGTTTGGGTGGCGTCCGTCACCTTGGGCCCTCTCAGGATGCGGTTCGGCCCCGGATGGCCTTTCCTTGACGCGGAGGCGTGCGTCCGCGCGCGCCGCCACTGGGCCTTCGGCCACCCCCACCACTTCCCGTTTCGCCGCCACCGATGCCGGCGCGTTCCACCATGCATGGACGGAGTTTGATGTGATGACCCTGCGGGCCGGCGAGCAGACCGCCACCGCCACGGACCGGACCTGCCGGGCCGTGCCCACCTCCCGGCCTCTGGTCCCGCAGTCCGCCGGGGCCGGGGTGCCCCCGCAGACCCGCCGCATCCTGATGCTGTCGTGGGAGTACCCGCCGGTGCTCGTCGGCGGCCTCGGCCGCCACGTCCACGCCCTCTCCGTCGCCCTCGCCGCCGCCGGCCACGACGTCACAGTCAT